>NZ_RAWE01000380.1 GCF_003611695.1 Corallococcus carmarthensis
GCCCCACCTCCCCCGCCGAGCACGCAGGGACGGTAGTGGAGGTTCGGATGGCGCCCCGCCAGCGCCCGGAGCGCGTCCACGAGGTACAGCCCGCGCGGCTCCAGGGCCCCATGGAACAGGTGGATGGGCCCGGTGTGCCCCTCCTCCAACGCGTCCCGCAGGATTCCATACAGCGGCGCGAGCCCCGTGCCCGTCCCCGCGAGCAGCAGCGGCGCCTCCGGCTGCCCGGGCACGTAGAAGCAGTCCCCGGCCGGCCCCTGCACGTGCACCCGCTCACCGGGCCTCACGTCCCGCGCGAACCAGCCGCTCATGGCGCCCCCGGGCACGAGCCGCACGTGGAGCTCCAGCCGGCCCTCACGAGGCAGGCTCGCCAGCGAATAGCTGCGCGCGAGCCCGTCCGCGCGCACCACCGTGACGTACTGCCCGGCGCGATAGTCGAGCGGCGTCTCCACCTCCAGCCGCACCGCGAGCACGTCCCCGCTGAGCGACTCCAGGTCCACCACGCGCGCGGGGACGCGCAGCTCCGAAGCCCCCGCCACCTCCAGCGCCGTGCCCTCCTGGGGCCGGCAGGCGCACGCGAGGAAGTAGCCGCGCGCCCGGAGCGTGTCCTTGAGCCCCACCTGCGCCGCCTCGGGCACCGGGCCCGAGGTCGCCCGCATCAGACAGGACTGGCAGGCCCCCGCCCGGCACGCATGCGGCACGTGCACGCCCTGGCGCAGCAGGCCGTCCAGCACCGTCTCCCCGGGCTCCAGCGGGTACCACGCGGCTTCATGCCGTACCTTCGCCATGACGTGCCTCCCGTGCCGCTTCAGCGGTTCAACACGTCCGCCCGCGCCCCTTCCGCGACCGACATCACCTGGCCCACCAGCTCCGCGGGCACGCCCAGCTCCTCCAGCGTCTCCTTCAAGTGTCCCGCCACCGCGTCGAAGTGCGACGCGTTCAGCCCGCGCGCCACCAGGTGCTTGTGCCCCGCGCGCATGTCCTTGCCCGAGTAGTTCGCCGGCCCCCCGCACACCATCGTCAGGAACGCCTTCTGCTTCGCGGCCTGGCGCTCCATGTCCACGTCCTCGAAGAAGTGGCTGATGCGCTCGTCGCCCAGCACCTTCCGGTAGAAGACCTCCACCGCCGCCGCCATCGCCGGCTCCCCGCCAATCCGCTCGTACACGCTCGACATGACTTCGTTCCCTTCCGGGCCCCGGGCCCTTAAAGATGCATTCAGGATGCATCTTTAAGGGCGCGGCCGTCAATGCCCGTGCATCGGGCTGACTTCACGCCCTTGTTCGTTCGCCTGATGACCGCGGTCCTGGCCGCCGTCCGCCTGTGCCCCACCGCGAGGAGGCGAGGGAACTCAGGCGTGCAGCAGGCCCCGCGCCCGGCGCACCACGCGCTCCATGCCGCTCTTCATGTGGTCCAGCGGCAGGAAGCGGTTCACCGGCACGGGGTGGTAGCCCAGCGGCCCCAGGCGCTTTCGCAGCGCATGGTTGGCGCGCAGCGCGCGCAGGTGCCGGGCCGTCTCGCGGGTGTTGAAGATGATGGACAGCGACACGGAGACGTCATCCGTGCCGTTCTTCACGTAGTGCGGCGCCACGAAGGGGATGTGCAGCGCGTCCCCGGGGCCGAACGCGTAGCGCGTCGCCGTCTGATCAAATGTCTCCCGGTAGTTCACCTTGGAGCCGGAGCGCGCGACGAACGCCTCCAGGTCCTCCGCGGGGACCACCTGCTCATCCCACGCCTTGGAGATGTGCACCGCCTTGCTGCCCCGGAACTGCATCAGCAGCGTGGAGTAGCGGTCCAGGTGGAAGGGCGTGACGCTGCCGGGGGACGCGATGAAGAGGTAGAGCATCGGATCCACGGCCGTGGTGCCCACGCCCTGCGCGCGCATCAGGTCCTCCACCTCCGACAGGAGCGCGCGGTAGAGCTCGTGGAAGCTGGGGTCCTGCTCCGGCGCGCGGAGCATGATGTACGAGTTGCTCGTCATCATGTTCTCCACGGTGTCCTTCAGCGACAGGCCGGTGCGGTAGTCCACGTGCGCGCGGTCGAAGTCCGCGTCCTTGGGCACCAGGCCCGAGCTGAAGAACACGTTTTCGGAAGGCAGCCGCTGCACCACGCCCGCCAGGTTCTCCAGCTCCAGCGCGGGGTGTCCCAGGAGCGTGTGGCGGCACCGGAAGGACTCACGGTCGAACTGCAACGGCGACCCGACGGACTCGAAGATGCGCTTCACGGAAGTGGGCTCCTTGCCGCTTCCTGCGGCAGGTGTTCACTCGATGCCAGCAGAGCGCGAGCACACGTTCAAATTGGGGCGTTTTGCCCCACGTATTGATGGGGCGTTTTGCCCCGCGTCCCTCTGAAGACAGTGGAGTTCGTGGGATGTGAAACGGTTTGGAACCGGCCCTTCGCGAAGGCCGCCTGCCTGCACTGCCGCCGCCCTTGGGGGAGGGGCGAGCGGGACCGGGAATCATGCCCATGTTTCGCCCATCACCTCACTGGGAGGAAAAGACATGGCGCTGGAAGCAATCCTGTTGTGGGCGGTGATCGGCCTCATCGCTGGATGGCTCGCGTCCGCGGTGGTGGGCGGCGGCTACGGACTGATTGGAGACATCGTCGTGGGCGTGGTGGGCGCGTTCCTGGGAGGTTTCATCTTCCGGGCGCTCGGCACGGGAGCCCCGTTCGGCGGACTCGCGGGCACCATCTTCGTGGCGTTCATCGGAGCGGTGGTGTTGCTACTCATCCTCCGGGTCATCCGTTCGAGCACGGTCCGAAGGGTCTGACCGCGGACAGCCTGAAGCGATGACTTCTCGCGCGGGGCGCATGCGTCCCGCGCGAGAAGCGTTTGTTGGGGGCTGATGACGCCAGACACCAGGGGCCTGACGGCAGTCATCAGGCCAGGGGCCTTCAGGCCTCGCGGTTGCGTCCGGCCCTTGAGCAATTCCAGGAGTTTGCCTCTTCGAGAAGCGCGTGGGGCGCGTGGCATGCGCCGTGCTCTAGCCCCCCACATCGCTGAACCGGCCGGCGCCTCACGCCCGCCCATCCAATCTCGAGGAACACCGCCATGGCGCTCTCCCCCCTGTCGAAGTCGTCGGTTGCCAGCTCCTCCTTCTCGCCCCGCACGTCCGCCACGGAGAGTTCCAACCCGGCGATGCGCCCTTCGCCGGTGACGGCGGACGCGGTGAAGGCCAAGGGCGGCCCGGGTTCGCTCCAGGGGATGTTCCAGGCGGACGGCTTCGACGGGGCGTCGGGCGTGGGCAAGCAGGGCGGCGTGCAGGGCAATCCGCTGGAGCAGCTGAGCGAGATTGTCCAGATGCTGAAGGGACTGTTGGAGATGCTCGGTGCGCAGAGCAGCGCCGGTGCGCAGCAGGGCGGCGTGGCGGGCGTAGAGGGCGCGGCGAGCAAGGCCGGTGCGGCGCAGGGCGACGTGCCGGACCTGGGCGGTGACTCCTTCGACGGTGGCGTGCCGGACCTGGGCGGCGAGGGTGTCGACTCCGGCGCGGCGACGCAGCAGGCCGCGGCCAGCACGCCGGCCACGCAGGGCGCTCCCGCCGAGCAGGCCGCGCAGGCTCCGGCCTCCCCCAAGCAGGAGGCGCCCGTCAGCGGGGCGCAGTCCGTGGGCGCGCCGGGCGCGTCGAAGGGCAAGAACACCATCACGCTCAACAACGACGGCGACAAGCCGATGACGGTGAACTTCACCCCCAACGCGGGCGAGAAGGCCGTCGACTCCGTCACGCTGAAGCCCGGTGAGAGCAAGACGGTGCAGTTCCCGGACAACTGGTCCGGCAACTTCCGCAGCGACAACGGCGACGGCAAGAACGCGACGCTGGGTGAAGTGAAGTTCGACGGCGGGTTCGGTCAGACGTACTACGACGTCAGCTACATCGAGGGCCACAACGCCGCCATGACGATGCAGGCGGAGGGCGGCGGCCGCCTGTCGGGCACGATGGACAACCTGCTCGCCTCCGCGCCTGACTCCGTGAAGGCCAAGGGAGCGGACGGCGCCGCGTACGGCATCAAGAAGAGCACCACCTCCAACGTGCAGGATTCGGAGGTGGTAGACTTCTTCCGCAAGCACGTCGGCGCGGATCAGGGCTACGTCATCCCCACGGATGACGCGAGCACGCTGGGCAGCAACAACAGCAACCTCGTCGTCCACATGAAGAACCTGGCCTGATTCCCCCTCAGCGAGGCCCCCGTCCATGAGCATCCGCCTTCCATCTGGCCTCCCCCGTCCGGGACTGCCCCTCCAGGGCCCCGCGCAGGAGAAGGGTGAGAAGGCGCAGCAGCCCGCTGAAGCCAAGACACCGGGCAAGGCCACCGGCAAGGGCGTCCCCGCCAAGGGAGGACCCGGCGTCAAGGGCGGCGCCGCGAAGGGCACGTCCGCCAAGGGCGGCGCGGAGCAATCCGGCCCCCAGGACGGCATGGACTCCGCCCGCTCGGGCGAGACGGAGCGCAACGAAGGTGGCGGCGCCCGGGGCGCGAAGCAGCAGGACGGGATGTCGTCCAGCACGTCGCGAGGCGCCGCCAGCCTGGGCACCCTGGAGCAGCCCCCTCCCCCCACCGCCCAGAC
>NZ_RAWE01000381.1 GCF_003611695.1 Corallococcus carmarthensis
GTAGTCGTCGGCAGCGTCAGATTTGTATGAGAGACAGCTCAGGACGCCCTCCCCGGCCGTGACCCGCGCCTCCCCGCACCGGGCCAGGATGCCCGGCCGGCAACCCCAGGAGAAGGGTTCACGTCCCGGGGCACACAGGGCCCCGGAGGCTTCAGCGGACCGCGTTGCGGGGCGCGCCCTTGCGGGCGGAGGCCGGCGCCTTGCGCTTGGGCAGGATGCGGGTGACGGAGCCGGGGCGGCGGGCCACGGCGGCGGCGCGCTCCTTCTCCTCGGCGGCCTTCAGCGCCGCGGCGCGCACGGCCAGCTGCTCCGCCTGCTGCGCCCAGCGGCGCTTGAGCGCGTCCCGCAGGCCGTCCGTCTGCAGGTCCACCTGGGCCTGGTTCAGCCGGTAGTGCAGGTCCTCGCGCAGCGTGCCCCGGGTGAGGGCGGCCATCGCCGTGCCGGACACGCCCACCACCACTTTGGGCCGCTCCTCCTGCATCTGGAGGCAGCGCAGGATGAGGCCCTGGGCGTCGAGCGGCAGCTTCGCCACGTCCGCGATGAACAGCACGCCGTTGGGCTGACGGAGCGCTCCCGCCAGCTCCGGGGCCTGGCGCACCTCCGTGAGCGGGACGCCGAAGTTGCGCGCGGCTTCCTCCGCCCAGGCCCTGCGCTCGTCCTCGGTGCCTCCGTGGATGAGCAGCGATGCACGGTTGGAGACGAGGTCCTCTTCTCGATAACCGCGAAGAGCCACGGGATGCCCTACCCTTCTGGGAAAGCGGGTCCTCGCAAAGTCTAACGCCCTACCGGGTCGCCTGTTCAATCCCTTACTTGCGGGAAAAAAACGGGGACCCGTTTCGCGAGGACCCCATCCACTGGACGCCCGTTCCCGGGTCAGGCCGAGGGCACCACCATCACGGGCCGGCGGCAGCGCAGCACCAGCTCGCGCGCCACGGCCTCCTCCAGCACGTCCGGGATGACCTCGCGGCGGGCGGACGTGCCCACGCAGACCAGGTCCACGCCCTCGCGCTCCGTGGCCTGGCAGATGGCGACGGCGACGTCCTCCCCGCTGACGCCCTCCACGCTCCAGTGCACCGCCTGCGCGGCCGTGTCCTGGGGCACCTGCGCCCAGAGCCGGTGCAGCACCTCGTCCCGCTCGCCGTTGGGCTCCGGGAGCACGCCCAGGAAGTCCCGGGGACCCCGCTCACGGCCCCGGAGCCGGTGCACGTGCAGCAGGTGCACGCGGCCGCCCGGCCCCACCAGCGAGCACGCCTGCGAGATGGCCTGGCCGGAGGCGACGGTGAAGTCCACCGGCACCAGCGCGCTGCGGGGCGGCGGCAGGCGGCGCGGCTCGCGAACCCCGGGCGGGATGCACGCCACGGAGCGCTCCGCGTGGCGCAGCACGCCCTCCGACACGGAGCCGTGCCACAGCCGCTGTACGCCGCCGCGCAGGTGCATGCCCACCACCGTCAGCTCCACGCTCCGGGCGTGGGCCACGTGCAGCAGGTGGTCCGCCGGGCGGCCATAGCCGGGCTCCAGCACCACCTCCACGCGGCCCTCCCCCTCCAGGTCGCCCAGGCGCTCGCGCACCTCGCGTTGGAGCACGCGCTCCACCAGCGGATCCAACCCCTCCATGGTGCGCTCCCGCGCATCCAGCCGCTCCACGTGCACGGGGGTGTGGATGCCCAGCCGCTCGCGCTCCTCCAGGGGCGAGCACACGTACGTGGCCAGCACGTCGCACCCGCCCACGCGCCGCAGCTCCCGCAGGAAGGTGATGGCCGCGTCGGACGTGGCGGACCGGGGGTCCACGCCCACCATCGCCAGCAGCCGGCGCCGGCCCCGGGCCCAGTCCAGCAGCGCCGTGTCCCGGCGCACCGCCAGCACCGGAGCGCAGCCGTGGCGGGCCAGGCGCTCCGCCAGGGACGTCTTGCGCCAGGGGGACGTGCGCCAGCCCTCCGCGGCCACCACCACCAGCCGGGCGCTGCGGCACTCCTCATCCCCCAGCAGCGTCTCCACGGAGGCGCCCCGCTGCATGCGCGGCTCCACCGAGCCCGCGAACGCCCTCAGGCGCACGGCCTCCGCGGCCAGGCCTCCTTCCGCGGCGGACAGGGCGTCCGGGGCCTCCGCGTCCGGGACCTCGTCGTCCACCCCCAGCAACAGCAGGGGCTCTCCCAGCCGGCCGGCGAGGGTCGCCGCGACCGTGGCCGCGTGCGCGGCGTCGGCGGACAGGTTGGTTGCGCAGATGATGGCCATGGCGGGGCCCCCCGAGGAGGCGATGCCCGCTGGTGCCTCCCCTCGCCGAGAAGGATGCGCACGCCGGCAACCCGGTGGCGTGCCCCCGTCCATGCCGGCCTGCCTGCCCTCCAGGGCGGGGCAGGCCGGGGGCCAGGGCCCTACTTCAGGAGCTGCTGGTGCCCGTCGTGGTTGGTGTGGTCCTGGTTCTCGCCCACGCCGCCGCGCAGGTTCTCCCGGCCGAAGCTGGACAGGAACACGCCCTGCGCGTTGCTCGCGTACTGGTACCGGCGGCCCCAGGGGTCCAGGGGCACGGCGTTCAGGTACTTGGGCACCAGCAACGCGTCCAGGTCCGCCTCCTCCGGCAGCTGCCCTCCGTGGTCCGCCTGGTAGCGCTCCAGCGCGCCCAGGATGAGGGTGAAGTCGGAGTGGATCCGCTGCGCCTGCTCGGGGTCGCGGCGGCGGAAGGCGGTGAGCACCAGGGCCACGACGAGCGCCAGTCCGAACACCACCGCCACCCAGGGCAGCGGGGAGCGGCGGGACTTCTCGGGGATGGCGGGCGAAGAGGAGGTGGCGGACATGGCCCGCCCACCCTACCGCGTCAGAGGGCGCGGTAAAGCGGCACCGGCTGCTGCTTGCCCTTCAAGCGCACCGGCGGCAGGTCCTCGAAGGCGGTCTCGTTCGCGTCCACCAGTTCGCGCGTGCGCTCGCCCACCAGGATTTCCCCCGGCCCGGCCAGCGCGCACAGCCGCGCGGCCACGTTCACCGCGTCGCCGATGCAGGTGTACTCGGCCCGGAGCGCGCTGCCGATGTTCCCAGACACCACCACGCCCGAGTTCAACCCCACGCCCAGCTCCAGCACCAGGGGCCGGCCCTCGCGGCCGAGGGCCACCCACTCCGCCTCCGCGACGGCGCGCAGCTCCACCAGGGCCTCCATCATCATCTTCGCGCACTGCAGGCCCCGGAGCGCGTCGTCCGGGCGGCCCACTGGCGCGCCAAAGACAGCCATCAGCCCGTCGCCCAGGAACTTGTCCAGCGTGCCGCCGCAGGTGAGCACCGCGTCCGACAGCCGGCCCAGCACCTGGTTGAGCACCGCCACCACCTGCTCGGGGGGGAGGCTCTCCGCCAGCCCGGTGAAGTTGCGGATGTCCGCGAACAGCACCGTCACCTCGCGCTTCTCACCGGCGAGCACCGCCGCGTCCGCGCTCTTGAGGATCTCCTCCACCACCGCGTCGGACGTGTAGCGCGCGAACAGCTTGCGCATGCGCTCCGTCTCGTCCGTGCGGCGCACCACGCTTTCGATGCGCGCCGCCAGCTCGTCCATGGACGCGGACTTGTTCACGTAGTCGTCCGCGCCCGCGCGCAGGCCGCGCACGCGCTCCGCCTCGCGGTCGTTCGCGGTGAGCATGATGACGGGGATGGTGCTGCGCGGGCCCTCCTTCAGCCGCCGGCACAGCTCCACGCCGTCCAGCCCCGGCATCTCCAGGTCGCTCAGCACGATGGCCGGCTGCAGCCGCCCCATGCCCTCCAGCGCTTCGTACGGGTCCTGGAAGCAGAGGACCTCGTAGCCCAGCGCCACCAACCCCTCCTGCACGAACGCGCACGCCAGGGGGCTGTCGTCCACCACCACCACGCGGCGGCGCCCTTCCGTCGCGGGACGCGGCAGGTCCTGCCGGCCGACGATGCGGTTCTGCACGCCCAGCGCTTCGTAGATCTGCTTGTACGTGCAGTGGCCCAGCTCGACGAGGATCTCTCCCAGCCGCCGCCCGTCGCGCCGCTGCCGCGCCAGGGCCTCGTCCAGCTGCGCGAGCGTCACGTACTTGAGCCCCACCAGCAGCTCGCCCAGCGGCGGCTGCGCGGGGCCCTTCTCATGGTTCAGGCCCAGGGCTTCTCCCAGCGCGTCTTGAATCTGCTCGCGTGACACATAGCCCAGGGAGATGAGCGCTTCGCCCACGCGCTGCCCGGTGAGGGCCTGCAGCGCGAGCGCCTCCTGCACCTGCCCCGGCGTGACGACGCCCAGCTTGAGCAACAGGTCACCGAAGAGGGGATTCGATGCACTCACGCGGCAATCTCCGTCCCCCTGGCGACTGGACCGGGAGCGAAACACGGGCGGCCCGGCGCACACCCTGTGGGGGAGCGTAGCGCAACCCCGGGCGCCGCGAACCCCTCACCCGTGCCTTCCCCGCTC
>NZ_RAWE01000382.1 GCF_003611695.1 Corallococcus carmarthensis
GATTGGGGGGGGTTCCCCCAGACGGATTGGGGGGGGTTGAGGGCCGAAAGGAAATCGACGCAACGGCGCGTGTCATCATCGAAAAGCTAGGTCTCCGCCCCAGGAAGGCAGCCCTGCGCGAAGCCATCATGGCGCTCACTTCGCTCCGGCCCTGGCACCCCGCGGAGCTCGCCGAGGCGCTCCACTACAGCCCGGACAAGCTGACGGAGCGGCACCTCAAGGCCATGGTCGAAGAGGGGCTCCTCGAACGGACCCACCCTGATAATCCCGCGCATCCCGCCCAGGCCTACCGGGCCGTGCGCCGGGGTGGGTGAGCCGGCTTCCCTCCAAGGCCTACAGGTGGCCTTCCAGCATGCGCCGGATGGCGGTCCGGGTCATCGCGCCCACGGCCCGGTCCACCATCTGTCCTCCCTTGAAGACCAGCAGCGTGGGCACCGCGCGGATGATGTACCGCTCCGCGAGCACCGGCTCCTGCTCCACGTCCACCTTCACACCCTTCACCGCGTCCGCGTGCCGGGACGTCACCCGCTCCACCCAGGCGTCCATCCCCCGGTACTCCTCGGGACACCATGGCGCCCAGAAGTACATCAACACCACCTGCTCGGACGCCAACACCTGCTGCTGGAAGCTGCGCTCCGTGAAGTGCTCGAGCCGCATCGTCTCCTCGAAGCTCAACCCGCGACGGGCGCGTCCTGCCTGCACAGCAGGTACCGGTCGGTGGCGCGCAGGTGGTTGTCGCAGAAGCTCCGGAGCGCCTCGGCCTCCACGTCCAGGGTGAAGCCCAGCAGCGTCCCCGTGTGGCGCCGGCACGGCCCCAGGCCCAGCGCCTGCAACAGGGGGCCAAGCCCCTCCTGGATGGCGTCCACGCGCCTCGATGACTCCGCGTCGATGGCGAGCAACCACGTCGACGGCGCCCCCGACAGGGGCGCCGTGGCCACCGGCTCCGGTCCCCAGAGGCCGGCTTCCGTCCACACCGCTCGATCCACGTGGCGCGCCACCAGCGTGTCACCATGCCGGAGCGCATCCACCACGCGCTCCAACAGGACGTTGGAGTCCTCGCGGCGCCCCGCGACGAGCCACGTCGACGGCAGGACGCGGTGGACCTTCTTCCCCTCCAGCAGCTTCACCCAACCCGGCGTGAGCACCTTCGGGTGCCTCCATTCCGCATGCATCAACAGAAAGCCCATGCCTTCCCCCGGAATGCCTCCGCGACAGCGCGGGGACACCCCATGTCTATGAATGGCGGAGGAAGGCGGACCCTCCACCCGCGGGGAGGGGAACGGAACGGGCACGGCCCCGTCCCGGGAGGCGATGGCCGTCAGAAGCTCAGCGTGCCCAGCAGCTCGAAGGTGTTGCGATACACGTGGACCGGTTCAATGACGATGCCCTGCAGTCCGTTGAGGCCCACCAGGTCCTTCACACCCAGTTCGTGGCGCGACAGGATGTAGCCCGCGCGCAGGCCTCCCTCCATGCCGCGCACCCCTGGAAGGAAGTCCTTCACCAGGATGACGTCCACTCCTGCCCCCAGGTGCAGCGTGTTGGGCCACAGGTTGCGGAAGAAGCCGGGACGGCGCACCCAGTACGAATCCGGGTTCGCCATCCCCTGCCCGTTGATGCGGCCGTCCTCCAGCCGGTACCACGTCAGCCCGTAGCCCACCTTCGCGTAGGGCTGGAAGCCACCTCGCAGGAAGTTGTAGCGGAGGCTCCCCGCGTACTCCCACATGTTGAGCTTCGTGCGCAGCTGGAAGGTCGTCACCCGGTCCGCCAGCGGCACGTCCAGCCCCAGCGTGCTGCGCGAATGGAACAGCGTGTTCTCCGACGTGAACTTGTCCCCCAGGTAGAAGCTCACCTTGAGCATCGCCGACACCGCGGGGATCACCACCGGCCGGAGAAGGTTCGGGTCGTTGGTACCGGCGGCGATGCCCGGCTCCAGCGCGATGAGCTGCCCGTACCACTCGTCCCGCTGTCTGTCGTTGAGCAGCAGCCCGGTGAAGTCGTCGCTGAGCAACTGCACGCCCACGCCCGCCTCCACCGTGAAGCGGCGGCGCGGCAGCCGTTCCTGCGGTGTGTAGACCGGCTGATGGTTCTCCACCACCGCGCGCACCGGCAACCCCACCACCCGGTAGAGGAAGTCGAACGGCGGCAGCGTGATGAGCAGCGCCACCGGCGCGTTGAGGAACCCCAGGTTGTTGGAGAAGTCGTCCTGGACGTCCAGCGGGAAGAACCACGGCAGCTCGCTGGGCACGTACAACTCAAACCCCGCGCTGGGCGCCGGGCGGTTCCAGCCTTCGTTGAACGCCGGCCCCACGATGGACAGGTTGCCCATGTCCGAGTGCGCCACCAGGCCCGACAGCGGCGACCTCGCCGTGGGAAAGCCCCAGCGCAGGGGCAGGATGAGCCAGGACCACTCGCGCCGCACCTGCCCGTCCACCAGCGCCAGGTCGTAGACGCGCTCCCAGTCCGGCACCAGGTCGATGCGCGACGCGATGTCGTAGCGCACCACGTTCTCCGGCAGCGGCTTGTCCGGATGGGTGAAGTACTCCTGGTGGTCGAAGTCCTGCCGCACCGCCTCCGTGGAGCCCGCCGGGCCGATGTTCTTGAAGACCCCGGGCACCGGGTACGTGGCGTGCGACTCCCGGGCGTGCGGCCCCGGCGAGGCCAACAGCTGCTCCAATCCCTTGGAGTCCGCGCCAATGTAACCGATGGGGTGCGTATTGATGACCGTCTCCGCCTCGTCCGCCCAGACGTAGCGGCGCACGCGCGCGAGCAGCTTCTTCTCCCCGGGCCGGTCCTCGCCCCGGGCGTCCAGCTGCGCCTGCCATTGCTCGCGGGGCAGGTAGGCATTGGGGCGGGCGAAGTCGAACACCATGCTGTTGTGGTGGAAGAAGTATTCAATGCGCTTCATCACCAGCGGATCCGCGCCGTCCTCCGGCCCGTCCCCCTGGAGGATGCGGCGAAGCTCGCCTTCCGTCAGCGTGCGCCCCACCGCCGAGCGCGGGGAGAGGGCCACGGCGATGTGCTCCCAGTCCCCCTCGTGGTTGTTGCCGCCCGCGTTGAAGGGATAAAAGAACCAGTACTGGATGAGCAGCTCGTAGCCGGGCGGCGCCTTCCGCGTGCCCTTCACCGCGTGCACGAACGGGTGCGCGTACACCTTCTCCGTGCCCAGGTAGCGGCGCGCGGGCTGGCGGTCCACCGCCCCCTTGAACGCGGCCATCCACGTCTTCGGGTCGTAGCCGGGAAAGTCGAAGTACATCACCGTGAAGGGCGCTCGCTCCGCGTCCACCGCGTCCTGGCGCAGCCTGGGAATGGTGGGGTGGTCCGGGTGGAACTCGCGCAGCAGGCCCACCAACCGGCAGTCGTCACGCGCGTCCTGGCCCGCGGACTCCGTGCGCAGCGCGGCTTCGGGCGCGCCGTCCTCCGGACACGGCCTGCCCAACGTGGAGAAGTTGATGGAGTCGCTGCGCATCAGCACCGCGCCGGACTTCGCCAGGTCCCAGGTGTCCAGGTTGAGCAGCAGCCCCCCGGCCTGGTCGCGGAACACCTTGTGGTCGGAGGGAAAGGTGTAGGTGTTCTTCACCATGAACGGCGCGAAGCGGACCGCCAGCGATTGGAGGCGCTGGTGGCGCGTGTCATCCACGCCGTCTCGCGGTGACTCGTCCCGGTAGGAGGGGTCGTTCGGGTCGCCATAGAGCGACAGGGCGACGCTCGCCTCCGTCTGTCTCACGATGCGGGGGTAGGCCAGCGGCACGTAGCGGAAGTATTCCTCGCGCGTGGGAGGCCCCTCCGCGTGGGCCGGGGCCACGCCGGCCATGGCCGCGAGCAGGAGCGCGAACGGCGACAGGGCCCGTGCCGCACGGTCCGGAACGATGTGGCGCATGGAAGGCGTTCCCCCGGCGAGCCCCGCGCGTGGGGGCGCGCGGCGGCGGGGACGCTAGGGGGAGCGGCTCCGGGCGGCGTCGTCCCCCAGGGCCGCCCGTTCTTCACCACACGGTGGAGCCTCCGGCAGTGGACATCCTCCTCCCGCCTGTCGCAGGGCCGGCGGCCCGGCGTGCACCGGCCGGATGCGATTTCTTCGCGGCGTGGAAGGCATATCGAAGGAGCAAACCCTATCTTACCGGCGCTATCCGTCGGATACCGGACCGGCCCCCGTGACAGGGGGTGAAACACAGGCCCTGTCTCTGGCAGAAAGCAAGACAACCCATGAGGGGGTGGGACCGCGTCCCCCCTGAAGGAGTCCCTGTCGCATGAGCACGATTCTCCGGACCCCACCCCTCGCTGGCGGCCGTCCCCCGCGTTGGGATTCGCGCCGCCGCGCCCCCACCGGTCCGGCACCTGTCTCTTATACACCT
>NZ_RAWE01000383.1 GCF_003611695.1 Corallococcus carmarthensis
TGAGCGTCTCGTGGGCTCGGAGAAGTGTATAAGAGACAGACGCGGAGCTGACGTCGAAGGTGGAGGCGCTCACGCAGCAGGTGGCGGACCTGGAGCGCATGGTGGCGCAGCAGGCCCGCGTGATGCGCGCGATGATGGACGCGCTGGAAGCCCGGGGTGCGTTGACCCGCGAGGAGGTCCAGGCGAAGGCCCGGTGAACACGGCATGGCGCTCCCCTTCTCCGAAAAGCTGAAGCTGGAGCTGACCGTCACCGCGGGTGAGCAGGCCTTCACCATCCCCGGCGGACAGGTGCGGGACTTCTCCCTGCGGATGACGCCCACCGGCTTCCGCTGCGAACTGACGTTCTGGACGTCGCTGGAGAAGGCGGACGCGGCGCTGTTCACCGCGTTCAGCAAGCCGGACCTGGTGCGGGTGCGGCTGGCGCTGTCCGGCGTCTTCGACCCGCCGCCCACGCCGCTGGTGGTGCAGGGCATCGTCACGGAGAAGCGCCTGGGCGGCACCGCGCACGGCCAGAAGGACAACGTGGCGCTGGCCTTCCGCCAGTACACGGTGACCTTCGAGGACCCCGCCCGGGTGATCTGGAAGCAGCACCGCCCGGTGGAGCTGCACACGGCGAAGAAGCTGTCGGAGCTGCTGGACGCGCACAAGCCCGGCGGCCTGCTGCTCACCTACGACTGGGACGCGCTGGACGCGAAGCACGCGATGGTGTGCCTGGGCATCGGCGATGACCACGCGGCCGCGAGCTTCTACGACTTCGTCCTCTGGTACGTGGACACGCGCGGCGGCGTGCTCACGTACGACAGCCCCAAGGACACGTACACCTTCTCCGCGAAGAAGCCGGCGGTGGGCACCGTCACCGGGCTCAGCGGCAAGCACGTGGCCCGGGTGGACGTGGAGATGCCACCCGTCATCCGCCACAGCGCGCGGGTGCTCAACGGCTTCGGGGCCGGAGCGACCACGGTGGCGCTGGCGCAGTCCCAGGCGGTGGCGGGCATCCAGCACGACATGCTGGTGCGCACGCCCATCGCGGCGGAGGCGGAGCAGCGCCAGTCGCTGGAGAAGGAACGGCTGCGCGTGCGCAAGCGGCGCCTGCGGCTGACGTTCCTGGACGTGCCGCCCGTCGCGCTGCACCCGGGGTCGTTGATCAAGCTGGACGGAGGCCGGTGGAGCCCGGGCCTCACGGGCCTGGGCGAGGACATGCGCGTGGCGGAGCTGTCCTTCGACGGCGCGGGGCTCCAGGAGGGCCCGCACGACGGACAGCAGGACGCGATGGAGGGCTACTCGGTGACCCTGTCCGTGCTCCTGGAGCAGAAGTCGGATCCGGTGCCGGACCTGCCCGCGTACCGGCCGCCCCACTGGCCCATCTACGTCGAGGGCAAGATGCACAGCCCCGGCGGTGAGGCCACGGACCGCATCTACCTCCAGGTGGATGATCAGAAGACGTCCGTGACGAACTACCGGGTGACGATCCCGCTGTGGAACAAGACGGTGAGCGTGCCGGCGGAGCCCAATCAGTTCCCGGGGGAGTTCTACTTCCCGCCGTACAAGAACGAGCGGGCGCTGGTGGCGCTGCACTTCGACCACGCGGAGCTGCACCGCTTCCTGGACTGGGGGGAAGGCGTGCGCATGCCCCAGGACAGCCAGGGCGATCAGATCCTCTTCGGCAAGAACGGCGCGAACCAGACGGCGCTGACGCACGACTTCAAGGACAACAAGCCGGTGTGGAACCTGGGGCGCGTGAATGCCAACGACACGGAGATCATCCGCCTGTCCGAGGGCCACCTCCTCATCCAGACGAAGGAGAACCCCGGCGGCGCCCCCACCACGCCCACGTACGACGTGACGCCGCAGGTGGAGACCGCGAAGGGCGACCTCACCGCGGGAGTGGATGGCGCGGTGAGCGACGCGACGGCGGCGTACAAGGAGTCCACGGCGGCGGTGAACTCGAAGTTGAACGCGGCGACGGAGGAGACGGGCGCGGCCCTCTCCGCCGCGGAAGCCCAGGTGAAGGGCAAGGCCGCTGAATCCCGCGCGAAACTGACCGGCGCGCTCAACGGCGTGGATGGGCAGACGGGCGCGCTCTCCGGCGCCGCCGCCGAAGCCAAGGCCGCGCTCGCGGGGCTGAAATGAACGACCTGCGCGCCACCGTGGCGAAGCACAAGGCGGCCGTGGAGGGCTTCGGCTCCGGCATCACGCCGCGCCTCTCCACCGCGAAGGGCGAGGTGGAAGCCCTGGCCCAGGGCGTCGTGGAGCAGGTCGCCGCGCTTCGCCCGTCCATCTCCGGAAAGCTGGGGGCGCTGCTCACGCAGGTGAACGCGGCGAACGTGACGCTGGCGGACCCCTCCCCCCGCTTCAACGCGCTGGCCACGGAGGTGAAGGGCCACCAGCAGGCGCTGACCGCCGCCAGCACGACGGCGCGCACGAAGGCGGAGGCGCTGGGTCAGGAGGCGACGGCGAAGAGCCAGGGGCTGGAGGCGCAGGCGAAGTCGTCCGCGGAGTCGTCGCAGGGACAGCTCACCGCGCTCCAGCAGCAGGTGACCCAGAAGTGCGACGCGGACAAGAAGTCCTTCGACGCGAAGCTCGCGAAGCGCAAGGGCTCCCAGCAGGAGACGGAGGCCCGCCGCGCGCAGGGCTACGCGCTGATTGATCAGACGCGCTCGCAGCTCACGCAGGACCTCACGGGCGTGGGGTCGACGATCGCGGCGGCGTTGGCGGCGGTGCTGGTGCGGCTGGCCACCTCGCGCGACGCGGCGACGGGCAAGAGCACGCAGCTCACCTCCACGCTGGACGGCGCGGTGAAGGCCCCCACGAGCGCGCTGACGGCGCTGCACCAGGAGATCCTCAAGGCGGGCACGACGACGAAGGACGCCCACCAGCAGCAGCAGTCCGCGCTGGCGACGCAGCGCAAGACGCTGGTGGATCAGCTGATGGCCGCTGCCGCGGCGGCGGCCGGCATCGTGGATCCGCTGGACACCCAGGTGGCCCCGTCGCTCACGGCGGGCAAGACGCAGGCGGACGGGGCGCTGGACACGCTGGCCAAGACGATTGGCGGGCAGGTGGCCAGCGTCACGGCGCAGCTCACGGCGGTGGAGAAGCTCATCGACCAGGTGCAGAAGCAGGTGGAGACCGCCATCAACACGGTGAGCGGCACCATCGACGGCCTGGTGCAGGGCGCGCTCACGGCGGTGGAGACCATCAAGGCGCCGCTGAAGGCGACGCTGGACGCGGCCTTCACCACGCTGGACACGATGGTCGCGACCATCAGCGCCCTCAAGCAGCAGGTGATGGCGCTGTTCGAGGTGCTGCCCCAGAAGCTGGAGCAGCTCCAGACCCTCTTCCAGCAGATCGTCGGCTCGCTGGAGTCGCTGCTGGAGCGCGCCATGGGCCTCCTGGAGGCCATCCCTGCCGCGGACCTGCCCAAGCCGCTGGTGAACCCCGCGGTGCAGGGCATCACGCAGGTGGTGGGGCAGATCACCACGCAGCTGGGGACCCTCTCCTCGCAGGTGGGCACGCAGCTCCAGACGGTGCAGAAGACCATCGTCTCGCAGGTGGAGACGGTGCAGACCCAGGCGCAGACGCAGATCGACACGGCCACGACGCAGGCCGTGACGCAGATGGGCACGCTGACCCAGTCCATCCTCCAGGGCATCGAGCAGGCCACCGCGCAGGTGGGCCAGGTCATCGCCGCGGCCGTCACGCAGATTGGCACCGTGAAGGACCAGGGCGTGCAGCAGATCCAGGCCATGAAGCAGCAGGTGGCCGCGCGGGTAACGCCGCTGGACACGCAGGTGCCCCAGCGCCTGGAGGCCCTGGACGCCCAGGTGGGCTCCGGCATCGACGCGGCCGTGCAGGCCATGCAGACGGCGCGGGACTCGGCGGTGGGCCAGGTGACGTCCGCCAAGGGCCGGCTGGACTCGCACCTGGGCACCACGAACACGTCCGTGGCGGGCGGGCTGACGTCGCTAGAAAAGGCCCGCGCCAGCGCGGAGACGTCGCTCACCACGCAGGCGGATCAGGTGCTCGCGGCGTTCAAGCAGCGCGCGGAGGGCCTGAAGTCGGGCGCCCAGACGCAGGTGGATTCCATCTCCACCCAGGCCACGGGACAGAAACCCCAGCTCCTCTCCCCTCTCGACGCGATTGGCGCCCAGCTCCAGTCGGGCGCCTTCGCGAAGCCGGCGACGGCGGCGAACGGCCGGGTGACGTCCGCGCTGAACGCGCTGGGGCCGAAGCTGGACGCGCTCGCGTCCTGAGCAGCCCCCGCCGCTCCTACTTGGGAGAGGCCAGCGATATCGGAGGCTCGGGGGCCTTGGGTG
>NZ_RAWE01000384.1 GCF_003611695.1 Corallococcus carmarthensis
GGGCCGGAGCGGCCTCTTCCAGCGCCTGGCCGCACAGCACACAGGTGGCCGAGCGTGGCGGGTTGTAGCCGTCACAATTCGGGCAGACCACCGGGAGCGCGGACAGCAGAAGCTGAGACATGGGCAGTGGGCCAATCTAGGGGGGCGTGAAACGCCGGGTCAACGAAAGCCTCGGACCAAAATCCAAGGCGCCCGGGCTCCAGGACCCGGCGGGGCACGCGATGTTCCAGGGTAACGTTGCCCCTGCTGTTTGAGGCAGTTACGATTGTCACCGCCTCGATGATTCGCCTGAACGACATCCTGCAGCGGGTTGCGTCGTACCACCCGGACCCCGACCTGGACATCATCAAGAAGGCGTACGTCTACTCGGCCAAGGTCCATCAAGGGCAACTCCGCAAGTCGGGAGAGCCCTACCTGATTCACCCCCTGGAGGTGGCGGGCATCCTTGCGGAGCTGAAGCTGGACGAAGCGTCCATCGTCACCGGTCTGCTCCACGACACCATCGAAGACACGCTCGCCACCGCGGAGGAGCTCACGGAGCTGTTCGGTCCGGAGGTCGCCCAGCTGGTGGACGGCGTGACGAAGCTGTCCAAGTTCTCCGCGTCCGCGACGCTCTCCCAGGAGGAGAAGCAGGCGGAGAACTTCCGCAAGATGATCATCGCGATGGCGCAGGACATCCGCGTCATCCTCGTGAAGCTGGCGGACCGCACGCACAACATGCGGACGCTGGATCACATGTCCGAGGAGAAGCAGGCCCGCATCGGACAGGAGACGCTGGACATCTACGCGCCCCTGGCCAACCGCCTGGGCATCTCCTGGATCAAGACGGAGCTGGAGGACCTGTCCTTCCGCTACGTGAAGCCCCAGGAGTTCTTCGCGCTGGAGGAGCAGCTCAACAAGCGCAAGAAGGAGCGCGAGGCGTACATCGAGGACACCTGCGACCTGATGCGCGCCAAGCTCCAGGAGCGCGGCCTCAAGGGCGACGTCAGCGGGCGCTTCAAGCACGTCTACAGCATCTGGAAGAAGATCAAGTCGCAGGGCATCGACTTCGATCAGATCCACGACATCATCGCGTTCCGCATCATCGCGCCGTCCATGCCCGCCTGTTACGAGGCGCTGGGCATGGTGCACCAGATGTGGAAGCCGGTGCCGGGACGCTTCAAGGACTTCATCGCCATCCCGAAGCCCAACATGTACCAGTCCCTGCACACCACGGTGATTGGTCCGTTGAGCGAGCGCGTAGAGGTGCAGATCCGCACCTCGGAGATGCACAAGATCGCCGAAGAGGGCATCGCGGCGCACTGGGCGTACAAGGAAGGCCGCGCGCCCATCTCCAAGGACGACGAGAAGTTCGCCTGGCTGCGCCAGCTGATGGAGTGGCAGCAGGACCTCAAGGACCCCAAGGAGTTCCTGGAGACGGTGAAGGTGGACCTCTTCACCGACGAGGTCTTCGTCTTCACGCCCAAGGGCGACGTGCGCAGCCTGCCGCGCGGCGCGACGCCGGTGGACTTCGCGTACGCCATCCACTCGGACGTGGGCGGCCGGTGCGTGGGCGCCAAGGTGAACGGCAAGATCGTTCCCCTGCGCTACAAGCTGAAGAACGGCGACACGGTGGAGGTGCTCACCAGCCCGCAGGCGCACCCGTCCAAGGACTGGCTCACCTTCGTCAAGACGAGCCGCGCGCAGCAGCGCATCCGCGGCTTCATCAAGCAGCAGCAGCGCGACAAGAGCCTGCAGCTGGGCCGCGAGCTGGTGGAGCGCGAGTTCAAGCGCTTCCAGCTCAACTTCAACAAGCAGATGAAGTCCGGCGAGCTCAAGAAGGTCGCCGAGGAGCTGGGCTTCCGCGTCGAGGACGACCTGCTGGTCGCCATCGGCTACGGCAAGGTGACGCCGCAGCAGCTGGTGCAGCGCATCGTGCCGCAGGACAAGCTGGCGCAGGTGGAGCCGCCTCCGCGTCCGTCGGACGGCAATGGGACGGGCAACGGCACGGGGAACAACGCCTCCATGCTGCCGGGCCTGTCGCGCATGACGGACCTGGCCAAGCGGCTGGTGGGGCGCACCAACCGCAGCGGCGTCCAGATTGGCGGCGTGGACGACGTGCTCGTGCGCTTCGGGCGCTGTTGCAACCCCGTTCCCGGGGACCCCATCGCGGGGTTCATCACCCGGGGGCGGGGCGTGACGGTGCACACCGTGGGGTGTGAGAAGGCCCTGGCCACGGACCCCGAGCGGCGCGTGGACGTGTCCTGGGACGTGAAGGGCGACTTCAAGCGGCCCGTCACGCTGCGCGTGCTGACGGCGGACCGGCCGGGCCTGTTGGCGGACATCACCAACACGTTCTCCAAGAAGAGCGTCAACATCTCCCAGGCGAACTGCCGGGCCACCGGCGACGACCGGGCGGTGAACACCTTCGAGGTCACCATCTCCGACCTCAAGCAGCTGACGGACCTGATGCGCTCCATCGAGCGGTTGACGGGCGTCTACTCGGTCGAGCGAATCTAGCCCCGGCCTGTGCTACAGCGCGCGGCGGACCCGCGGCCCCCTTCCTCTTGGGGGCCGCCTCAACGCGAGGTGTGCTGCATGGCGCGCAAGGCAATCCACTCCGACGACGCCCCCAAGGCGATTGGCCCCTACTCCCAGGCGGTGCAGGTGGACGCCGGGAAGATGACGTTCCTGTCCGGCCAGATTCCCCTGGACCCGAAGACGATGGAGCTCGTCCCCGGTGACGTCGTCGCGCAGGCCGAACAGGTAATGAAGAACCTGAAGGCCGTGCTCGCCGCCAGCGGCCTGGACTTCTCCCACGTCGTGCGCTGCACCATCTTCCTCACCGACCTGGGCGACTTCGCCAAGGTGAACGAAGTGTACGGCCGCGCCTTCACCGGCTCCCCGCCGGCCCGCGCCACCGTGCAGGTGTCCGCGCTTCCGCGCGGCTCCAAGGTGGAGATCGACGCCATCGCGGTGTCCTGACGCCGCGGCGGACAAAAGCACCCGCTGGAAACACGAAGGCCGCCGGTTCCCGCGAAGGGAGCCGACGGCCTTGTGTGCTTCAGGAGCGGGGGAGGGCTACTTCGCTTCCGCCGCCATCACCACGCCGGCCTTCTTCAGCTCCTCGTCGATGACCTTCTTGAAGGCCTCGAAGGGCTGCGCACCCACCAGCGTGCGGCCGTTGACGAAGAAGGTGGGCGTGCCGTTGGCGCCCTTGGAGGCACCGTCCGCCATGTCCGCCTCGATCTGCTTGTCGAACTTGCCCGACTCCAGGTCCGCCTTGAACTTGTTCATGTCCAGCTTCAGCTCCTGGGCGTACTTCTCCAGGTTGGCGCGGTCCAGCGCGCGCTGGTTGGCGAAGAGCTTGTCGTGCATCTCCCAGAACTTGCCCTGCTCGTTCGCGGCCATGGAGGCGACGGCGGCGAGCTTCGCGTTCTGGTGGAAGGGCAGGGGCTGGTGCTTGAAGGCGAACTTGACCTTGCCCTTGTACTCCTTCTCCACCTGCTCGATGGTCGGCACGGCGCGGCTGCAGAACGGGCACTCGAAGTCGGACCAGGCGACGATGGTCACGGGCGCGTTCTTCGGACCGCGCACCGGGGCGTTGCCCAGCTCCACCTTCTGCACCGCCGGCTCGGCGGGCGCCGCGGGGGCGGCCGGAGCGGCGTTGACGTTGTCCTGGTTCAGCTTGGCGTAGAGGTCCTCCGCCTTGGTGCCGGCGGCGAGCGCCTTGTCGGCCTTGGCGATCTCCTGGTCGATGAGGGGCTTGAAGGCCTCGAAGGGCTGCGCGCCGGAGAGGAAGCGGCCGTTGATGAAGAAGGCCGGCGTGCCGTTGGCGCCCACCGACGTGCCCGCGGAGGAGTCCGAGTCGATCTTCGCGGAGACCTTGCCGGACTCCAGGGCGGCCTTGAACTTGTTCATGTCCAGGCCCAGCTCCTGCGCGTACTTCTCCAGGTCACCGCGCTCCAGGGCGCGCTGGTTGGCGAAGAGCTTGTCGTGCATCTCCCAGAACTTGCCCTGCTCGTGGGCGGCCATGGAGGCCTGCGCGGCGAGCTTCGCGTGGGAGTGCATGGGCAGCGGCTGGTGGCGGAACACCACGCGCACGTCCTTGCCGTAGGTCTCCTTGATCTTGTTGATGGTCGGCACCGCGCGGCTGCAGAAGGGGCACTCGAAGTCGGACCACTCGACGATGGTCACCTTCGCGGTGGCCGGGCCGACGACGGGGGAGTCCGCGGGGACGTCCACCTTCTTCGCGGCGGCGGGGGGCTCCGCCTGCTGCTGCGCGGGGCGGGAC
>NZ_RAWE01000385.1 GCF_003611695.1 Corallococcus carmarthensis
TCCCCGTGGGACGGGAGGGCGCGGTTTCGGGGGCGGAGAGAGGGCCGGCCTTCATCGGAATCAGAACCTCACGGAGGGGGGAACGCCTCCAGCAGCACCCCTCCATGGTCGCGGATGGGCCCTGCGAAGTCAAAGCAACCCAGGGCGCCGCGCCGCGATTTCAGGAGGGCGGAAACGACCTCAGTGCACCTCCAGCACGAAGGCCTGGGACTGCACGCCCGGCAGCCCCGCGGCCTCGGCGAGCGCCGGGTCCAGGTCGTTGGGCAGCCGCCACGTCTGCCCCGTGGACTGCAGCAGGGTGACGCTGTAGCGACCCGGGGGCACGGCCGCGAGCGGCGCGGGCGCGGCGGGGTCGCGCGCGTCCAGCGCCAGCGGGCGGATGGCCACCAGCAGCTGCGGGACGAAGACGGGCTGCGGGCGGGGCTGCCCCTGGGCATCGAGCAGGGCGGCGAGCAGGGGATCAGGCACCAGGCCGGCCGCCAGCACCGTGACGTCTGGCTTGCCGTCCTTGCCGCCGTTGGCGCGCGCGTAGTCCACGCCCTCGGCGTCCACCACGCCGTCGCGGTTGAGGTCGTTCTCGTCGACGTAGCCCGTCACGCCTTCCGCCAGCTTGCGCACGATGACGCGCGGCCAGAAGTCCGGCACGCCGTCGCCGTTGGCGTCGTCAGGGACGCCGTCCTTGTTGGCGTCCACCAACTGCACCCAGAAGCCGCCAGAACCGGCTCCGGGGGCCCGCTGGTCCACCGCGCCGGTGAGCAGCTGCGGCGTGAGCGTCAGCAGCTTCGTGGGCGTGGTCGCGGTGTTGAACTCGCGCGCATCCGCGGTCTGGAAGGCGGGCCGGTCGAAGGGCACGGTCGCGGAGTCCGCGAAGGACACGGAGACGCCGGTGAGCGGCTGGGGCCAGCCGTCCGCGTCCGCCGTCACCTCCAGGATGCGCGTGGCGCCGTTGGTGGGGTCCACCGAGCCGCCGCCCACGTCGCCCGCGTTGGGCTCGGAGGTGACGCCGTACCAGGGATTGAAGTCGGACACGTGGCAGGGCTGCGGCAGGCTGCGGCAGGTGTCCGTGTCGATGAAGCCGCGCAGCAGGTAGCGGCCCGGATCCACGAGGCTCAGCGCGAACGGCGCGGTGAACGGGCCCGTGGAGTTGTCCCCCATGGACGCGCCGAACAGCTCCGCGGCGGTGACGATGGTGAAGGCCAGCGGGCGGCCGGAGCCCGCGGGCGGCGGCGGGTTGGCCGCGTCGTAGAGGAACACGACGGCGTTGCCGCGGGCGCGCGACTGCACCACGAGGCTGCCCTCGATGCGGGCGGAGCGCGTGTGCTGGCGGCCGTCCGCGGTGGGCACCACGTCCGGGGCATCACAGCCGCCCGTCAGCAGCGACGCGAGCGCGAAGGCGAGGAACGAAAGGGGGCGCTTCATGGGGTCACCGTGAGGTTCGCGAACACGCGCCGCTCGATGCGGTTGCCGAAGGGATGCTCCGAGTGGCTGCCGCCGAGCTGGCTGCCCTGCAGCGCCACGGAGACGGTGTCCTTCACCACGGTGTAGCCCACGCGGGCGTTGACGACGGTGTAGGCGGCGAGGTTGTTGGCGATCAGGTCCACGCGCGTCGGGTCGGACGCGGAGGGCTCGCGCTCCACCCAGGTGGTGGAGGACGTGAACGCCGCGTCGATGCCGAACTCCAGGTCCGTGCGCGTGCGGTAGGTGACGCCGCCGAAGAGCCGGAACGCCGGCGTCTGGCTGCACGTGCCGCACTGGCCCTCGTCCGGCATGTCGGAGCTGATGTGCTGGTACGCGGCGCTCGCCTTCACGCCCAGGCCGTCGATGGGGGACACGTTGATGCCCGCTTCGACGCCGCGCGCGGTGTAGATGGCGGCCTCGTTGGTGAACAGCGAGCGGCCCAGCAGGTAGCTGCCGGTGCCGCTGTCGTAGGACTCTCCGGCGGGCAGCGGCTGCACGGGCGACAGCGCGATGAGGTCCTTCACCGTGTTCTGGTAGAGGGCCACGTCCCAGTCCAGACCCAGGCGCGGGGACTCACCGCGCCAGCCCAGTTCCAGCGCGTTGAGGCGCTCGGGGCGCAGCGTCTGGTTGCCGGTGGTCAGCAGGCTCACGCCGTTGACGCCCGGCACGGGCACGGGCAGCCGGGTGTAGCTCTCCAGGAACGTGGGCTCGCGGAAGGCGGTGGCCACGGACGCGCGGAAGGCGTGCCCTTCAATGGGCTGGAACACCGCGGACAGGCGCGGCGACTGCGCGATGCCCGGCTTGCCCTTGTCGAGCAGCGGGTGGCGGTCCACGCGGTAGCTGACGATGAGGCGCAGGGGCTGCACGATGCGCCACTCGTCCTGGACGAAGGCCGCCGCGTGGAACTCCTCGCGCAGGCCGTCCAGGTACTGGAAGGCCACGCGCTTCAGGCGGCCCTCCACGCCGATGTTCACCTGGTGCTCACCGGCCAATTCGAAGCTGCGCGCGTACAGCGCCTCGCCGTTGAAGACGTTGGACGCGACGCTGGTGGTCAGCGAGCGCTGGCCAATGGCCTCGTACTGCGGGCCCGCGTCACCGGACAGGTGGTTCCAGAACGCCTTGAGCTTCACCGCGCCCAGCTCCACGTCGGCCTTGGCGTACGCGCCCAGGCCGTCGATGTAGTAGTTGCGCAGGAGGCCCAGCGGATAGATTTCCGTGAGGTAGCGGTGCACTCCGCCGGAGAGGCCGATCGCGCGGCCCTCCTCGAACGAGTACACGGTGGACAGGTTGGCGCGAGCGCCGCGCTGCCCCAGGTCCGGATCCGCGGGCCCCTCCAGGGCGAAGTCCGGACGGCCGCTCTCGTAGTCGCGGCTCCACTTGTCCTCCTGCCGGTAGGCGGCGGACGCGCGGTAGCGCAGGGCGCCGTTCTGTCCGTGGCTGACGAAGGAGCCCTGCACGGTGTTGCCGCCACCCGCCATGGCGCCGAAGCGCGCGCGCCGGCCGGTGCCGGGGGCCTGGGTGATGATGTTGATGACGCCCAGCATCGCGTTGGCGCCGTACAGCGCGCTGCCCGGACCGCGGATGACCTCGATGCGGTCGATCTCCTCCAGGCCGATGGGCAATCCCGCCCACACCGTGAGACCGAGGAAGTCCTGGTACTCGGTGCGGCCGTCCACCAGCACCAGCACCTTGTTGGCCAGGCGCTGGTTGAAGCCACGCAGGCTGACGTTGGCGCTGCCCACGCCCATGGCCATCACGTCCGCGCCGGGCACGCGGCGCAAGAGCTCCGGCAGCGTGGTGGCACCCGACAGGCGGATGTCCTCCGCGGTGATGACGGTGGTGGCGTTGGGCGCTTCCAGCGAGGACTGGGCGCGGCGGCTCGCCGTCACCACGCGCTCTTCGTAGGGCACCAGGCCCTGGTCGCCAGAGGTGTCACCGGACTCGGCGCTGCCGCTGGAGGCGGTGGGGCCGGGCGTGGCCGCGGGCTGCTGCGGGGCCTGGGGCTGGGCGGTGAGCGACTCCGCGCGGTTGACGGCCTTCTCCAGCCGCTCCATGAGCGAGGCCAGCTGCTGCTGGGCCTGGATGCTCGTGGGGGGCGGCGGGGGCATGGGCAGGCTGGACGTGGAGCCGGTGCCCGGCGTGCCGCTCTGCGTGCCGGGAACGGGGGCCTCCGCCTGGGCCGCCTGGAGGGTGGACTCCAGGCGCGTCACCTGGGCCTGCACGTTGGTGGCGTCCGGCGGGTTGGAGGCCAGGTAGCGCTTGTAGGCGTCCAGCGCTTCGTCCAGCCGGCCCGCGTCCTGGTATGCCCGGGCGATGTTGTAGAGGACGCTGGGGTGCGGCTTGATGTTGTAGGCCTCTTCAAGCTCGGCGATGCCTTCATCGAACTGCTTCTGCTCGATGAGGTTCATGCCGTTGCGGAAGTGGCGGCGCGCTTCGAGGCGCGCGTCCGCCAGGGCCTCGGTCGCGCAAAGACACAGCGCGAGGAGCGCTCCACGTCGGAAGGCTGTCGGGGGATTCACTGGTACGGATCGTCCTTGTACGAGGAACCCGGAGCCTTGGTGGGCTTCGGTCCCTGCTTCTTGATGCGCGGAAGCTTGATGGAGACGTTGACGGTGGTGCCCGGCTCACCCGAGTAGGTCTTGCTCACGGTCTGGTAGCCGTCCATCGCGAACGACACCTCCACGTCCGCGAGGCCCGGCGTGTCCGGGGTGTGGTTGATGACCAGCGGGGTATTGCCGCGAACCCTGCCGTTGAGCTTCACCTCCGCGCCCGGGGGGTCGCTCTCCACGTCGAAGCGGACGGGGCGGGGG
>NZ_RAWE01000386.1 GCF_003611695.1 Corallococcus carmarthensis
CCCCACTCCCCCCGTCCGACGCCACCCCCGAGGACCTGCGCGCCGTCGAGGAGCTTGCCCAGGCCCGCAACGCGATCGTCGAGCAGATTGAAAAGCGCGTCGTCGGGCAGCGGGACGTGGTGGAGCACCTGCTGATTTCGCTCTTCAGCCGCGGCCACTGCCTCTTCGTGGGCGTGCCCGGCCTGGCGAAGACGCTGCTCATCTCCACGCTGGCGGACGTGCTCAACCTGTCCTTCAACCGCATCCAGTTCACGCCGGACCTGATGCCCTCGGACATCACGGGCACGGACATCCTGGAAGAGGACAAGACCACGGGCCGCCGCTCCTTCCGCTTCATGCAGGGGCCGCTGTTCGCGAACATCATCCTCGCGGACGAGGTGAACCGCACGCCGCCCAAGACGCAGGCCGCGCTCCTCCAGGCGATGCAGGAGTACCGCATCACCGCCGGTGGCCGCACGTACCCGCTGGAGCTGCCCTTCCTCGTCTTCGCGACGCAGAACCCCATCGAACAGGAGGGCACCTATCCCCTCCCCGAGGCGCAGCTGGACCGCTTCATGTTCCTGGTGGACGTGGGCTACCCCACCGCCGAGGAGGAGGTGCAGATCGTCAAGAGCACCACCGCCGGCGCGCCGCCGAAGCTGGAGAAGATCCTCTCGCCCGAGCGCATCCTCGCCCTCCAGGAGCTGGTGCGCCGCGTGCCGGTGCCGGACCACGTGGTGCGCTACGCGGTGGAGCTGGTGCGCCACACGCGTCCCAAGGAAGCGGGCGCGCCGGACTTCGTGGCGAAGAACGTGTCGTGGGGCGCGGGTCCTCGCGCGAGCCAGTACCTGGTGCTGGCGGCCAAGGCGCGCGCCATCCTCAACGGCCGCTTCGTGGCCACGGTGGAGGACGTGCGGGCGCTGGCGCGGCCCGTGCTGCGCCACCGCGTGCTGCCCAACTTCACCGCGGAGAGCGACGGCATCACGTCCGTGAAGCTCATCGACCAGCTCCTCACGGTGGTGAAGGGCTAGGCGCCTCCACCCCATGCCGCTGCTCGACGCCCAGACGCTGTCCCGCCTCCAGGGCGTGAAGCTGCGCGCCCGCGCCGTGATGGAGGGCGTGCTGTCCGGCCTCCACAAGAGCCCCCATCAGGGCCAGAGCGTGGAGTTCGCCGAGCACAAGGAGTACGCCCCCGGCGACGAGCTGCGCCACCTGGACTGGAAGGCCTACGGCAAGTTCGACAAGTACTACGTCAAGCGCTTCGAGCATGAGACGAACCTGCGCTCGGTGATGGTCGTGGATGCGTCCGCGTCCATGGGCTACCAGAGCGGCGCGATGTCCAAGCTGGAGGTGGCCAAGACGCTCGCGGGCGCGCTCAGCTACCTGCTCGTGCGCCAGCAGGACGCGGCGGGCCTGGCCCTCATGGTGGGCGGCGCGTTCAAGGACGTGCCGCCCCGCGCCTCCGCCGGGCACCTCAACGTGCTGCTGGACGCGCTGGAGCACACGGAGGCCAAGGGCCCCACGGACCTGGGCAGCGCGGCGGATCACCTGGCGGAGGTGCTGCCCCGGCGCTCCACCGTCATCGTGCTGTCGGACCTGCTGGATGAGCGGCAGGAAGCGCTCAAGCGGATCCTGGCGCTGCGGCAGCGCAAGAACGACGTGGCGGTGTTCCACCTGGTGGACCCCGCGGAGCTGACGTTCCCCTTCGACGACCCCACGCTCTTCCTGGACATGGAGGGCGAGGGCCGCATCGAGGTGAACCCGCGTGAAATCAAGCAGAGCTACCTGGAGGAGTTCGGCGCGTTCCTCGCGGACGTGAAGGCGAAGTGCGCCGAGGCCGACGTGGACTACGAGCTGGTGCGCACCGACGAGCGGCTGGACGAGGTGCTGTTGCGCTTCCTGGGACGTCGAGGGAGGCGCCGGTGACGTTCGGCAACCCGTGGTTCCTGCTGGGCGCGCTGGGTGCGCTCATCCCCGTGCTGGTGCACCTGTTCGACCGGCGCCGGCCCCGGGCGCATCCGTTCGGGCCGCTCGCGTTCGTGCTGAGGAGCCAGAAGCGCACGGCGAGCCGGCTCAAGCTGAAGCGGCTGCTCTTGTACACGCTGCGCACGCTCATCCTGCTGGCGATTCCCATCGCGCTGGCGCGGCCGGAGTTCACCCGCGACGCGCAGGCGGCCACGGTGACGCGCGGACCCGCCGCCACGGCGGTCATCCTGGATGCGTCGCTGTCCATGCGCTGGTCGGACGGCACGTCGAACTTCGAGAAGGGCCGCGACGAGGCGCGCGACGCGCTCAAGGACCTGCTGCCGGAGGAGCCCGCGACGGTGATGGTGTGCACCGGCGCGCCGGAAGCGCCCCCGCCGCCGGGCTTCGACCGGGCCCGGCTGCGCGCGCTGGTGGACGAGGCGAAGCCCACCTACGGCACGGCGGACCTGTCGCGCTGCCTGGACATGGCCGCGCGGTCGCTGGAGGAGAACCCGATGCCGGGCAAGCGCCTGGTGGTGGTCTCCGACATGACGGCCTCCGGCTTCCGGCTGGAAGCGCCGCCGCCCACGGTGAAGGGGCCCACGGGCACGATGGTGAAGCCGGAGGTCGTGCTGCGCGACGTGGCGTCCGGGCGCGAGTCGCTGGACAACCACGCGCTGGTGGACCTGCGGGTGGAGCCCGCGTTGCAGGCGGGGCCGCGCGCGTACCAGTTCACGTTCACGGTGCGGAACTTCGGGACGAAGCCGGCCAAGGACCTGGAGGCCGCGGTGCGCGTGGGCGAGTCCACGCTGGCCAAGGGCTTCGTGGATGTGCCCGCGGGAGGCACGACGCAGAAGACGCTGACGGTGCGCTTCCCGCAGGGCGGCACGGTGGTGGGCCAGGTGACGCTCGCGCCGGATTCGCTGGCGGAGGACGACCGGCGGTCCTTCGTGCTGCCGGTGCCGCGCGGGCTGAAGGCGCTGGTGGTGAACGGCTCGCCGCACGCGACGCGCTACCGGGACGAGGCCTTCTTCGTGGACGCGGCGCTCACGTCGCCGGGCTCGCCGGTGGACGTGGCGGTGCGCGACGCGGAGGTGGGCCTGCGTGAGGACTTCAGCGCGTATGACCTGGTGCTGCTGCTCAACACGATGGCGCCGTCGGAGGAGGAGGCGCAGAAGCTGACGGCCTTCGTGGAGAACGGCGGCGGCCTCTTCGTGAGCGTGGGCGACCACGTGAACCCGGAGGCGTACAACTCACGGCTGGGCACGCTCCTGCCGCGCCCCCTGCGCCTGGTGCGCACGAGCGCCGAGCGCGAGGACCCCGACGCGGAGACGAAGACGGCGAAGCTGGCGCAGGTGAAGGTGGACCATCCGCTGTTCGCGCCCTTCACGGGCCGCGCGGAGGAGGGGCTCATCGGGGCGCGCTTCTACAAGTACATGCTGCTGGAGGCGGACAGCCCGTCCGCGCCGGGCACCAGCCAGGTGCTGGCCACGTACGAGGACGGGGCGCCCGCGGTGGCGGTGGCACGCCGGGGCAAGGGGCGCGTGGCGCTGTTCACCAGCACGGTGGACCGCGACTGGAGCGACTTCGCCATCCGGACGAGCTTCCTGCCGCTGATGCAGCGCTTCGCCGCGTACCTCACGGGCTCGCTGGAGGAGCGCGAGGAGGTGCGCGTGCGCGTGGGCGAGACCGTGACGTTGCGTCCGGAGGGCACGCAGAAGGTGGCGGGCGTGCGCGCGCCGGATGGCAGCGAGGTGCCGGTGAAGGCGCAGCCGGACGGTTCGTTCGTGGCGGGGCCCACGGTGGAGCCGGGGGTGCACTCGGTGCTGGGCGCGGATGGGAAGCCCGTGGCCGCGCTGGACTTCGCCGCCACGCTGGACCCGGCGGAGAGCGACCTGACCCGCGTGCCGCAGGACACGCTGACGGCCTACTTCGGCGAGGACACGGTGAAGGCCTCGACGGGGGACGCGGACAAGCCCGCCGTGCCGCTGTGGACGTGGCTCATCCTGGCCGCGTGCCTGGCGTTCTTCTTCGAAGGCACGCTGCTCCGGAAGTAGCCCCGGCCGCCTGCCGCCCGAAGGAATCCAAAACCTGTCCGACTGTCGGACAGGTTTCCGCCGCTCGGCGGGAGCGGCCCCTCGGCCACGGTCTCCCAGACCTGTCCGACTGGAGGGTTGCGCGAAATAAGGAGTCCTGGGGGGAGGGTAGAGAGGAGATGAAGCCGGAAGAAGGACGCCCCTGCCCGCCAGCGAAGCCGCCGAGGCGGCGCATTCCGAAGGACCC
>NZ_RAWE01000387.1 GCF_003611695.1 Corallococcus carmarthensis
CGCCCACTCCGCCCCCTGCAGCCCCCGCGACAACTCCAGCACGCGCTGGAGTTGTCGCGGGGGCTGCAGGGGGCGGAGTGGGCGTTGGCTGCGGGGTACTACGACCAGGCGCACCAGGTGCGGGAATTCCGGGCGCTGACGGGGCTGACGCCGGGGGCGTACGTGCGTGAGCAGACGGAGGTCGGATTCGTCCAATCGCAGGACGGGGCGGGTGCGTAAGGTGGGGGTGTTCCCACTTGAGGAGGCACGCCATGTCCACCGCACCGCAGCAGGCAGAGCAGCACCACCGCATCGACTACATCGAGCTTCCCGTGAAGGACATCGCGGAGGCGAAGCGCTTCTACGGCGCCGTGTTCGGCTGGAAGTTCGAGGACTACGGCCCTGACTACACGAGCTTCATGGATGGGCGGCTGAACGGGGGCTTCGACAAGGAGCGCGAGGTGTCGAAGGGAGGCGCGTTGCTGGTGCTGTATTCGAAGGACCTGGACGCGACGCTGGCGAAGGTGCGCGAGGCCGGAGGGCGCATCGTGAAGGACACGTTCTCCTTCCCAGGAGGCAAGCGCTTCCACTTCGCGGACCCCACGGGCAACGAGCTGGCGGTGTGGACGGAGCCTTGAGGCGCTGAAGGGAGGGGACGGTCGAGGGTGTCACCGCGGCCGTCTCCCTGCATTGCGGCCATGCGAGTTGTCACGGCCTCAACACTCCCTGTGCATCCCAACACGCGCCGTCCGCATGGAGGACAGTGGCGGGATGATCACGGTTCTCGTGCGTCCCTGACGCGCGGTAGAAATCGGCCCGGCTCCTCCCTGGGAACGTCGCCCGTGCTCGCTACCGCCAAAGCCACCGTCCTCCACGTCAATGACACCCCCGCGAGCCTCTACCTGGGCACCTTCTCGCTGCGCCAGGCGGGCTACCACGTGCTGGAGGCGGTCACTGGCGGCGAAGCGGTGCAGATTGCATTGGATTCGCCGCCCGACGTCGTCGTGCTCGACGTGAAGCTTCCCGACATGAGCGGCTACGACGTGTGCCGGATCTTGAAAGAGGATCCCCGCACCCGCGAAGTCGCCATCATCCACACCTCCGCCACCTTCATCACCGCGGAGAAGAAGGTCGCGGGCCTGCGCGCCGGCGCGGACGTCTACCTCACCCAGCCGTTCGACCCGGAAGAGCTCATCGCCACCGTCAACAGCGTCCTGCGCCTGCGGCGCGTGGAGCGCGAAGCCCTGGCGAACGCCGCCCGCCTGGAAGAGGCCGACCGCAAGAAGAACGAATTCCTCGCCATGCTCGCCCACGAGCTGCGCAATCCCCTGGCCGCCATCTCCGTCGCGGTGCAGATGCTCGGGCAGAAGGACTCCCACGGCCTGTCCGAAGCCGACGCGCGCCGCCGCGACATCATCGAGCGGCAGGTGAGCCACCTGCGCCACCTCGTGGACGACCTGCTCGACGTCAGCCGCATCACCCGAGGCAAGTACGCCTTGCGCCGTGGCCCGCTGGACCTCAACACCGTGCTGCAACACTCGCTCGCCGCCGCGCGGCCCGTGATGGAGGAGCGTGGGCTCGTCCTGCACGAAATCCTCTCCGCCGAACCCTGTTGGGTGGACGGCGACCGGACGCGCCTGGAGCAGGTCTTCACCAACCTGCTCGACAACGCCTCCAAGTACTCGCCCGAGGGCGGCATCGTCACCGTGGGCGCCCACGTGTCCGGGGACTCCCGCGTGCGCGTCTCCGTGCAGGACACCGGCATCGGCCTGCGGCAGGCGGACCAGGAGCACATCTTCGAGCTCTTCGCCCAACTGGACGCGGGGCTCGCGCGCAGCCGGGGCGGACTGGGCATCGGCCTGACCCTGGTGCGCAACCTCGTGGAGGAGCACGGCGGTCAGGTGGAGGTCTTCAGCGTGGGACCGGGACAGGGCAGCACCTTCACCATCACGCTGCCGCTGCTCACGGGCACCGCGAGGCCCGAGGCCACCGTGGAGCGCATCGAGTCCCGCCGGGGTGAGTGGAGCATCCTCCTGGTCGACGACAACCCCGACGCGCGCGAAGGCCTGAGCGAGATGCTCCAGATGTGGGGCCACACCGTCGCTGTCGCCTCGGACGGCCCGGAGGCGCTCGCCATGGCGACCCCCGGCACCTACGACGTCATCATCCTGGACATCGGTCTGCCAGGCCTGGACGGCTATCAGGTGGCGCAGGAGCTGCGCGGACGCGTGGCCTCGGACGCGCACCTCATCGCGCTCACGGGTTACGGGACGCCGGAGGACCGGGCCCGCAGCGAGGAAGCGGGCTTCGACCTGCATCTGGTCAAGCCCGTGGAACTGGTGGAGATCGGCCGCGTGCTCGCGCAGCTGGGACCCGTGAAGCGCGGCCCGCACCGCCGGCTCCAGGCGAAGAGCGCGTAGGGCTTCACCCCCGGGGCTGGAGGCCCGGTGCGCGCTGCTCCGTGCCCCGGCCCGTCCACCGGTCGCGGATCCATCCGCGGGCGGGCTTCTCCACGCGTTCATACGCGAGCACGCTCAGGCACACCGCGCCCACGACGAACGCCGCCACCGCCCAGGCGGACGTGGGCGCCTCGCCCAGCCGCTTGAGCACGGACTTCCAGGCGAACAGCATCGGCATGTGCAGAAGGAAGAGCGCATGGCTCGCCTCACCCAGCAGGCGCAGCGGTCGTGAGGCCAGCACCCGCGCCACGGCCCCCTGGCTCCGCGACAACAGGAAGATCAGCGCCGCGAACACTGGCGCCAGCAGTCCGTTGTGCAACAGCGGGAAGGGCAGCGACGTGCTCCCCATCAGCGCCGCGATGAGCAGCCCGCCCACCACCGCCAGCACCACCGGAAGCGAACGCGGCGCCTCCGTGGCCCGTAGCAGGAAGAAGCGCGCCGCGAGGATGCCCAGGATGAACTCCGGCAGCCGCGCCAGCGGGTTGAAGCGCAGCGCCAGCATCCACGGCCCGGAGCCGTACGCGGACGCCGTGCCCCCGGTTTGATCCGGATCCACCACCATGTAGAGCACCGGGAGCACCAGCGCGCCCCCATACGCCGCCGCCGCGCCCATCGCGAGCGCCCGGGTCCCCAGTCGATTCATCCGTCCCGCCAGGAAGGGGAAGGCCGCGTAGAAGACCGCCGCCACCGCCAGCGACCAGCCCGCGCCGTTCCATGCCATCGCCGTCCACGGCGTCCAGCTCTGGAGCAGCAGCGGCGTGACCACCAGCGCCGCCGCGTGCCACAACGCCTCCAAGGGATTCACCGCCCACGCGTCGCGCAGGCTCTTGAAGTACGCGGGCGCGGCGAGCGCCAGGCCCAATGCATAGATGGGATAGATGCGCGCGAAGCGGGCCACCCAGAACGCCTTGCGTGCCTCGTGCGTGGCCGGCGGCCGCTCCAGGTAGTTGTAGCCAAGGATGAAACCCGACAAGACGAAGAAGAAGCTGATGCCCACGTACCCGCTGGTGAGCAGCCCGTGCAGTCCCGGCGGCGCCTCCGTGCCGGTGAAGACCAGGTGATACACGTGGTAGGCGACGACGTGCGCGGACGCGAAGAACCGCAGCCCGGTGAGTGCAGCCAGTTGTTGCCAGGAAGAAACCATGAGGGCCGCGAGTGTCGCAGCCTCGCGCACGCCCCTCAATCCGCCTCAGCGCCGTGTACCAGGCCGGCCTCTGGGAGACTCGCGGTGCGCGTCAGGTCGCCAGAAGTGTTTCAACCCCATCCACGCGTCACGACCGGAAGTCCTTCGCGAGGACGCGCACCCTGTGCACTCCGCGATGGGCCGCGACGGGAGGGCTTGAGCGGCCGGAAAGGCGAGGTCACGGGCAGAGGCCCCGCCGGGCGCGCAGTCCAGAAACCTGTCCGACTGTCGGACAGGTTCGCGCCACCTGAAGCCGAGGACGCACGTCTGGAGGAGCTCAGCGGGGGGCCGCGACGTCGTGCGTGCGCGGACGCCAAGGCGGGTCCACGGACAGGGCTGCCCGCCGGGCACGCAGTCCAGAAACCTGTCCGACAGTCGGACAGGTTTTCGCCGCATGAGGCCCGTGCCCGCGAACTTGTCCGACAGTCGGACAGGTTTTCGCCGCCCGGGGCCGGAGGGCGCCCTCCCAGCAATCAATGAGAACGGTGGGCCCTCGCGTCCATGTCAGACCCCTGTGGTTGGATGGCGAAGCTGGGACGAAGAGGGGGATGGGGATGGGAC
>NZ_RAWE01000388.1 GCF_003611695.1 Corallococcus carmarthensis
CACATAATCAAACACTCGCCTGGTGGTGGGCGGCGCCAGATTTGTAAAAGAGACGGGGTTGGGGGGGGGGGGTCGATGGCGGAGGTCTTCTTCTGGTGCGCGGCGCTGGCGCTTGTGCACACTTATTTTCTCTATCCCTTGAGCCTGTTCGCCCTAGAGGGCGTGGCGCAGGTCGTCCAGAACCTGCGGAGGGTGCGCTCGGGTGAGGCTCGGGCGGGCGTCAAGGCCGGGCCGCTGCCGTCGGTGAGCCTGGTGGTGGCCGCCTACAACGAGGCGAGCTGCATCGAGTCGAAGCTGAAGAACAGCCTGGCGCTGGACTACCCCGCGGACCGCTTCGAGGTCGTCATCGGGTCGGACGGCTCCACGGACGGCACGGACGGGCTGGTGCAGCAGTGCACGGATGAGCGCGTGCGCCTGTCTCCCGCGCCCCGCGCCGGCAAGACGACGGTGCTCAACCGCTGCATCCCGTCCGCGCACGGCGACATCGTGCTGCTGTCGGACGCGAACACGATGATCGACCCGGACGCGGTCCGGAAGATCGTCCGCCACTTCGAGGACCCGGAGGTCGGCGCCGTCTGCGGCAAGCTGCGCCTCTACAACCCCACGAAGCAGGACTACGAGGAGAGCGCCTACTGGAGCTACGAGTCCCTCATCAAGATGTACGAGGGCCGGCGCGGCGCGGTGGTGGGGGCCAACGGCGGCCTCTACGCCATCCGGCGCTCGCTCTTCACGCAGCTGCCGCCGTCCACCATCGTGGATGACTTCGTGATTCCGCTGCGCATCCTGGAGAGCGGCTTCAAGGTCGTCTACGAGGAGGGCGCTGTCGCCCACGAGGAGACGACGGAGGACTACGGCAAGGAGTTCGGCCGGCGTGCTCGCATCGCCGCGGGCAACTTCCAGAGCCTGCGCCTCGTGCCCGGACTGCTGCTGCCCACCGCGGGCTTCCCCGCGTTCGCCTTCTGGTCGCACAAGCTGCTGCGCTGGTGCGCTCCCGCGCTGATGGCGCTGGCGCTCTTCGCCAACCTGTTCCTGCTGGACCGCCTGTTCTACCGCTTCACGTTGGGCGCGCAGCTGGGCTTCTACGCCCTGGCGTACCTGGGCCGCTCCGGTGTCTTCAAGAGCGGCGCCGCGAAGAAGGCGACGTCCATCGCCTACTACTTCGTGACCATGAACGCGGCCATCGCCGTGGGCTTCTGGCGCTTCCTGCGCAACTCGCAGCGCGCCGCGTGGGACCGCACCGCCCGCGTGCCGACGTCCACGTCGACCTGACCTTCACAACCCGTTTGGCGGTACAGGCCCGTCGGTTCCCCGCGGCGCTCCGGCTGGTTCCGGAAGCGCACGGCAGGAATCGACGGGCTTTCCTTTTGGGCCTACCGCGCCGCGACCGCCATGGGCTTCGCAGGGCCGGAGGGCAACACGCTGCCGAACGCGGCGAAGAGCTGGCCGGTGAGCACGTGCGGCTGACCGGGGCCGGGGCTTCGCAGCATGTCGTTGAGCACCTCGCCCGTCTTCGGATCGCGGGCCATGTGGGGGCGCGCCAGGTTCATCCGGTAGCGCACCACGCCGCGCTTCACGCGGTGGATGACGGTGACGGTGCCGTCCGCGTCCACGCCGTCCACCAGCCCCACGTGGGTGAGGCCATCGTTGCGCCGGCCGTCGCGGTTCTGATCATACGTCTCGCGGAAGAACACCAGGTCGCCCGGCACGGGGCGCCCGTCCGTGTACACGCGGCCGTTCGCCCGGGCGTAGCGGTACATCGCGGTGACGCCGTTGTCCCCGGGCTTCAGCGCGCCCCGGAACTTCACGCCCGCCTGGGCGTAGGTGGCCTCGATGAGCGCCGTGCAGTCCGCCGGGTAGCGCTTGCCGTTCACCTGCACCGTGGACTGCCCCACCAGGGCGCGCGCCGTGGCCAGGACCTGCTCGCGAGGAGTGCCCCGGGGGGCGGGGCTGGCGGCCGTCTGCTTCGCGGGCGTGACGGTGGGGCGCGGCTTCGCCGGGGCCCTGGCGGGAGCCTTCGCCACGGCCGGGGCCTTGGTGGGAGGGGACGCCTTCGCGGGGGCGCGTTCGCGGACCGCCACCTCCGAGGACAGCGTGGCGCGCGGGAAGGCCGGCGGGGAGGCGGAGCGGTAGCGCACGGCATCCGACGCCACCCAGGCACCCACGGGGGACCCGGTCGCACAGCCCGTCGTCATCGCCAGCATCGCCATCCATGCGCCCAGCTTCATGGCCACCTCGTCCTGTAGCGTCCTGGGACGGAGGCTCCCTCCGCTGGTGCGTGTAGGCAAGAAAACCACCCAGGCAACCGGGCGGGACGGCTCGGGTTTCCGACACGAGACGGGTGGGGTATTGCTGGAGGGGATGCCCACCTTCCGTCGCGCCCTCGCCCTCGTGCTCCTGGCCACCGGTTGCTCGCACACGTCCTTCGAGCGTGCCAGCGAGCAGGACACCGTGCAGGCCTACCAGGACTTCCTGCGCGAGCACCCGGATGATCCCGAGGCCACGACGGCCCAGGGGCGCATCGAGGGGCTGGAGTTCGACGAGGCGAAGCGGCTGCACTCGGTCATCGCCTACAAGCGCTTCCTGGAGACGTACCCGGACGCGACGCAAACGCGGATGGCTCGGTCGCTGCTGGAGGGCCTTCGCTTCAACGCGGCGAAGGAGGCGGACACGGAGGCCGGGTGGCGGCAGTTCCTCGCCGAGCACCCCGAAGGCACCCACCGCGACGAGGCGCGCGCCCGGCTGCAGGCGGCCCAGGAGCGCGACGTCCAGACGACCACCGACCTCAAGCGCGTGTCGCAGCTCCTCCAGGGAGAGGCCGCGGGCGCCCGCCGCGAGGAGCTGGAGCGCAAGCTGGACGACGAGTCCTTCGCCCAGGCCAGCGACGCCGGGAAGCTCTTCGCCTACCTGCGCGACTTCCCCGCGGGCGCGCACCGCGAGGAGGTCCGCGTCAAGCTGCTGGAGCTGGAGGTGGAGGGGCTGCTCGTCTCCGGGCTGGTGGACGAGGCGGAGGAGAAGGTGAAGACCCATCCGCTGGGGCCGAAGCTGACGGGCTTCCCCGCGCGCCTGGCCCGCGCCCGCGCCGAACAGGGTGCCCTCTCCCGCACCGAGCCCGCCGCCCGCGCGATGCAGGCCGGCCACTACCTGCGCGACCTGGAGGACCTGAAGCGCGCGTTGGTGGCGCCGGATCCGTTGGACCGCTGGCAGGCGGCGGAGGAGCTGGGCCAGCATGTCTCCGTGCGCGCGGTGGATCCACTGCTGGAGGCGCTGCGCACGGCGCGCAACCCGCTGATCCGTCAGAACGCGCTGGCGTCGCTGCGCTCGGTGCTCTCCGCGCTGCCCGCCCCCGTGGCCGCCTATGAAGTCGCCGTGCGGCTGGAGAACCTGCGCGAGCGCGCCAGCAGCCCGGAGCTGTACATCACCGTCGCGGCGCTCCTGGATCTCAGTGGCCAGTTCGAGCAGGCGGCCAGCCAGTACCAGCGCGTCTACGAGTCCGGCGGCACGGATCCGCTGGTGCTCTGGCGCTGGGTGCAGCTGCGCGAACAGCGTCATCAGGCGTTCTCCTCGGCGGTGGCGGCCCGGCAGCTGGCGGTGTGGGCGCAGACGACCGCGCGCGAAGAGACCGTGTCCGCGGAGGGTGGGGTGCCCCTGGCGTCCGCCCGGCAGCTGTGCGCGGCGGTGGTGGACGCGCGCTTCGCGGCCCAGGCCATCGGCCGGGTGCGTGGACAGAAGACGGAGTTCCCTGAGGACCTGGACACCTTCGAGCGCACCGCCCAGGACGCGGTGCGCCTCGCCGAGGCGAAGCTCGCGGACGCGGAGCTGCTCCTGCGCCAGCAGCATCCCGGCGTCCGCACCTGCGCGGATCAGCAGGTCTCCGAGCGCCTGTCGCAGGGCGTGAAGGAGCGCACCCTGGCCCTCCAGCAGGCGTCGAACGCGAAGCTGCCGAAGCCCGTGGGCACGCTGCTGTTGGAGCTGGCCCGCGAGCGCGACCCGTCTCCGGAGGTCCGCGCCGCGGCGGCCTCCCGGTTGGCCGGATCCACCCCTCCCTGAGACGGACTGGCGCACGCGGTCGCGGCGGTTAGAGTCCCAGCCCCCCATGGCCGCCCCCCTGCCGCTGATC
>NZ_RAWE01000389.1 GCF_003611695.1 Corallococcus carmarthensis
CCCCCGCCCCACGTGGCTCCCGCTCGAAGCGCGGCGGACCCAAGAAGTCCTGAGCCTTCGGACCTGACGCCTCCCCGTCCGCGGCGAACCGCACGAACCTGTCCGACAGTCGGACAGGTTTGGAGGGTCGGGGGGCCAGACCGACTGGGCCGTGGCAGGCGGGAGGTGTACAGCCTGGATGGCCACGGTCTACCGTCGCGGGCGGTGCGGTCGCGCACCACGAGGGGGAACCGCCATGCGTTCATGCATCTTCGTCCTGGGCCTGATGGCCCTCATCGGGGCCGTCCCCGCTGAAGCCAGCAGCAAGCCTGTCGCGCTCATCTGGAAGGGCTCCAAGGACAAGGCCGAAGCCGAAGGCCAGGAGTACTCCTGGCCCGGCCTCGAAAAGCTGCTCGAGAAGACCGGCCTCACCCTTCCGGAAGGCCACCCCCGGCTCGTCCAGAGCAAGACCGTCCCGGGCCTCAAGCCCGGCTTCTGGGTCTGGATCCTGGGCACCTGCCCCTCCGACGACGCGGCCCCCATCCTCGAACACCTCAAGCTGCTCGCCCCGGAGACCTACTCCCGCGAGGTGAAGCTCCCCGCGAAGAAGCTCGCCTGTCCCAAGCCGCCGGCGTCCCCGCTGCTGGCCCGGGACGAGGTCCTCAAGATTCCCTCGGGTGAGACCCTGCGCGTGTTCACACAGGAGGAGACGGAATCCCCCGACGAGGAGGGACACGGAGACTCCATCTCCCGGACGCGGTTCCACTTCGTCCTCTTCAGCAAGGACGGCGAGGTCCTCTCCACACAGGACACCGAGGGCGACGTGGACGTCCGCGGAAACGACCCGGCCACCGGCCCCACTGCCTACCGCTGCACGGACACGCGCATCGAGACGTCGAAGGACGCAGGCAAGATGGTCCTCACCCGCAGCTGCGGCGCCAGCGCCTGGGCCGAGTGCGGCTCCATGCTGTCCGCGGACGAGAGCGTCACCGTGACCGCGAGCGACAGCACCGTGTCCGCGAGCGCCATGGAGCGCACGAACATCCAGCACGCCGAATGCGACTGACCGCATCCCCTCAGGGGAAGCGGTACACGGTGACGTAGCCGTCCTGATACACCATCTGGCCCCCCAGCTCGTCCGTGATGAACTGGTGGCGGATGGGGTGGAAGTAGTGCGTCACGTACCACTTGAAGTGGTGCTCCTCCAGGTAGCGCCGCATCTCCTGGCGCTCCTCCGGCGTGACGGTGCCGAACGCGCTGCGCATCCCTTCCGCAGCGCGGATCAACCGCGAGTCCACCAGCGCCGACTCCCGCACCGGCAGCCGGGACAGCCGGGCGAAGGACACTGGCTTGCCGTGGAAGATCTGCTCCCACTGCCCCTGCACGTTGTCCGTCAGCACCGCCGCGGGCATGGGCGTGTCGCGAATCTCATCGAACACTGGCGGCAGCTGGGGAATCGCGGGCACTGGCATCTGGAGGCCCCGGTACTCCATGTTCGGAACCAGCGCCACCGCGAGCGCCACCGCCACCCCCAGCCGTGCGTCACGCCGGGCCGCCCACGCCCCCGCGTGCGCCGCCGCGAACGCCACCAGCACCGACAGCGACAGGAACGTGAGCAGCACGAAGCGCACCGGCATGCCCCCTCGCGAGAACAGCGGCACCACGTGCTTGAACACCACGTAGGGCATCGGAATCTGGACCTTGAGCGGCACGCCGAACGCCGTCAGCGGCTCCGACAGCGCCAGCCAGACCGACAGCGCCAGCAGCAGCAGCACGTCCCGCCGCCACACCCGCTCCCGCCACGCGGGCACCAGCGCCACGGCCAGGGCGATGACGATGAGCAGCACCACCGGCGACAGCCGGTCCTCCAGGCCGATGTTGAGCACCGTGCCCATGGACAGCACCGCGAAGCCCAGCCCCAGCCCCAGCCAGCGGCGTCCCTCCGGCACGCCCCGCCACACCGCGAAGACGGCCAGGAGCGGCGTCAACCAGCCCAGGAAGTTGCCGGTCTCCTCCGCGTTGGTCGCCATCTTCATGCGCATGATGTTCAGGGAGAACTCACGCGCGCTCGCGGGAAGGTCCGTCATCCACGCCGAGCGCGTGTCCGGAACGAAGAACGCATACAGGTCCGAGAAGTAGTCGGAGTCACCGTGGTGGATCTGCAGCGGCGCGGGGAACGCATGCAGCATCAGCGGCACGAGGGGCGGCACGCACGCGAGCCCCGCGGCCAGGCCCGCCACCGCCGCGCGGCGCATGAGCGGGTCCTTCAGCGTCTCGACGGAGAGCAGCGGCCCCCGCTTCCACCGCTCCGCCACCACCCACAGCAGTGAGAAGAGCGCGATGTAGACGAGGTAGTAGTAGTCACACAGCAACACGTACAACGCGCACAGCGCCAGCCCCACCAGCCACTTGCGCTTGCCCTCGTCAAGCCAGCGGAAGAAGAACAGCAGGTACAGCGGCAGCCCCTCCAGCGCGGTGAGGTTCAGGTGCGCCGTCGCGTGGGCAAGGTGGTAGCGCGAGAAGTTGAACACGCACGCGCCCGCCAGCGCCGCCGCCGCCGCGAGCCACGGCCCATGGCCCGCGCGCTCCAGCAGGTAGCGCAAGAGCAGCCACGACGTGTAGCCCGTCAGCACGAACGAGCCGAACAGCACCACGTTGTACGCCGTCTCCACCGGCATGAACGGCAGCAGCACCACGCCCCACAGCGTCTTCGCGGGCGCCAGGGTGTGCCAGTACAGCTCCGCGCCCAAAGGCCAGTGGAGGAAGGGCGCGAAGAAGGGGTTCTGCGGCTGCACCCAGAGGGCCTGCCGCATCCACCACAGGTGCCACATGTTCATGTAGACGTCTTCGCGGCCTCCCATCACGTGCCCCTGCATCTGGGACAGCAGGGGCCAGGTGTGGAAGGCCGACAGCGCGAAGAACGTGAGCAGCACCAGCGGGTGCAGGACCCGCCGCATCAAGGGGGACATAGGCGCGGGGGACAACTCAGAGGGGCCGTTCGGCGGCCATCAGCATGTTGTCGCCCAGGTTGAACGGGATGGACCAGCTGGACGGCACACCGCGCCGCACCAGCTCCAACGCCGGCGCCGCGGGCGTGAAGCTCGCCCCCACCTTCCGCAGCAGGTAGTCCGCGGAGATGATGTGCGTGTATGTCCGGACGTCCGTGACGTGGAAGCCCACCTCCTCCAGCAGCATCGCCAGGGTGCGGCGGCCGAAATAGAACAGGTGCATGTCCATCAGCCACGGCCACTGGCCGCCCATCAGGCGCGCCAGCAGGCTGCCCGCGTCGATGGTGGACAGGTAGATGCGTCCGCCGGGGCGCACCAGCTTGAGCGCCGCCTTCAGCTCCTCGCGCGGATCCGCGAAGTGCTCCACGACGTCCCACAGCGTCACCACGTCGTACTGGAGCCCCTTCGCCGCCAGCTCCCGCAGGGGGATGCCGTGCACCGTGAAGCCCAGGCTCCGCGCGTTGCCGGCCGCCCAGCGCGACAGCTCCAGCCCCTCCGGGCGGAAGCCCGCCTCGCGCGCCACGTCCAGGAAGTAGCCGCAGTAGGCGCCCACATCCAGCAGCGTGCGGTCCCGGGCCGGGCCCAGCTCGCGCAGCACGCGGCGGAAGGTGTGGTAGCGGTTGTCCTTCTCCGCGACGTAGAGCGGGTCCTCCACGTCCTGGTACGCCTGGAGCAGCGTGTCCGGGGACTGGAGCGGCCACTGGAACATCATCCCGCAGTCCTCGCAGCCCCAGATGGGCGGGTGGCTGCGGTGGCCGAAGGACGTGCAGTTGTAGGCCGCCGCCCCCTGGGGTTGGGTTCCGCCGCGCGCCCGGTGCCGCAGCCGCAGACGCACTCCCTTGCACAGGTAGCAGGCATCCGGCACGGGGGCCAGGTGCGGTTCGGAGGCACGACGGGCGGCGTTGTCCATCATGGCGGCGCACCGTAGCCGCTGGGGCCCACCGCCTCAACACGTCGGATGGGACGACCCCGGCCAGGGGCGGCCCTCGCGCCAGCGTGGCTCCAGGCCCCTAGCCCCTTGCTTTCCAGGCGGCACGCCGCGAAATAGGCCTCCGTCTGGAATCGTTGCTTCAGGTTCCCTCCCCCCCGCGGTCCCGTGACATG
>NZ_RAWE01000038.1 GCF_003611695.1 Corallococcus carmarthensis
GGCGGAAGGGGGAGGCCTGCGATCAGCAACGGGCCCCGCGGTGCGGCGTCTACTTCTTCTTGGCGATGATGTTGTCGATGGCCGCCCGGTCCTCGGCGGTGATGCGCTCGCGCGGGCCCGCGGCGTTGGCGGACTTCTGGGACACGGCGTCCTTCGCGTCCTCCAGCGCGTCCCCCACGCGGCCCTTCACCCTGTCCACCGTGGAGGGGTTCATCGAGCGCTTCCAGGTGCGCTCCATGTGCTCCAGCGGCGAACGGCCGTCCACGTTGCCCCGCGCCAGGAAGACGCCGAGTCCCACCGCGCAGGTCGTCCAGACCAGGAACTTCAACACGCCCATGATTCACATCCTCCTACGTCGTCTTACATCGCCCCCGGGGGCATGGCGAGTTTCCTGACCGGGCCCGAGGGAGTCGCTGACAGGGGACGTGGGGACCCTTAAGGTCCACGGGCTTGCAGCCCGAAGAACTCATCAGGGCCGCCCAGACGCGGGCGGCGGGATTGGACGTGGGGCGGGGGGACGCGGCGCTGGAGCGCGTGCGGGCCTCCGCCTCGGCGTTGTTCGCGAAACTGCCGGAGCCCCCGGTGTACCGGCGCGCGGAGGACCCGTCGCGCAAGGCGGCCCAGGCGCTGCTGCCGGAGATGGAGCGGGTGCTGGCGGAGGCCTTCGCCGTGGCCCGCGAGTCGGCGGTGTCGCCGCTGGTGGACCGGTTGGTGGCGGCCCTGCGAGCGCACGCGGAGGCGCTGGTGCACACCGCGGACGGCCGGCTGGAGGCGGCGGAGCTGGCGTGGCGCCGGGCCCAGGAGCTGGAGCGGGCCGCGCACCCCACGCGGCAGATGGTGGGGCCGCCGTCGCGGCCGCCGCCGGTGTTCGACAAGGCCTCCGGCCTGTCCCGCTACGACCCTCGCAACGCGGCCCAGGCGACCGTGAAGCTGGTGTGCCCCAACACGGGCTGCAAGCGCATGGGGGACTACGCGTTCATCCCGACGCACGCCTACCACCGCTTCGTCTGCCCGGCGTGCCGGGTGCCCTTCCTGGCCTACTTCGGCGAGCTGAAGGGGCTGGAGGTGGAGCACCGGCGCAGCTCCAGGCGCTACCGCTTCACGGTGGATGAGGTGGGCAGCGCCGTCTCCACGCGCATCGACTTCGAGGAGGCCGGCGGACAGGAGTTCCCGGCGGCCCGGCGCGACCTCTTGGCCTTCCTCTACACGGAGCAGCGCGAGCTGAAGGTCGTGGTGAACCTCACCAACGGGAAGCTGATGTGGGTGAGCCCCGCGTCGTCGTGCTTCGTGGTGACGGCGGCCTTTGGCGAGGGGGCGCCGGAGCTGGTGGCGTTCCGGGCCTTCCGCGACGACGTGCTCCGGAAGAGCCGGCTCGGCCAGGGGTTCATCGACGGGTACTATCACTGGGGCCCTCCGCTGGCGGCGTGGGTGGTTCGCCGGCCGCGGGTGCGGTCCGGGGTGCGCTGGGCCCTGACGCGGGTGCACGGCCGCCTGACACGGAAGGAACGCGGATGACACAGCAGGCTGGGACGGAAGGGACGCCGCCACCGGGCGCGCGCGGGGACAAGGCCAAGACGGCACTGTCGGTGGTGGCGGTGCTGGGCCTGGCGGCGCTGGCGTTCCTGGGCGTGCGCGAGGCGCAGCGGGCGCGGCTGGTGCCGGACGGGGTGTCGCCGCCGTCCTTCCAGCTGACGAAGCACGAGGGCGGCTCGCTGGCGCTGTCGGACCTGAAGGGTCGGGTGGTGATGCTCGACTTCTGGGCGACCTGGTGCCCGCCGTGCCGCGAGGAGATGCCCTCGCTGGTGAAGCTGGCCAAGGAGTACGAGTCCCAGGGGCTCGTCTTCGTGGCGGCCAGCCGGGACGACGGCGCGACGGCGCCGCAGGAGGTGGACTACTTCCTCCAGCGCTTCCAGCCGGAGCTGCGGCCCTACGTCGTGTACGCGGACGACAACGTGGCGCGCGCCTTCGAGGTGAATGCGCTGCCCACGCTCTACTTCCTGGACCGCGACGGCAAGGTCATCGACGCGCAGCGCGGCATGCTGTCCGAGGACGGCCTCCGCCGCCGCATCGAGCGCGCCCTCAAGCGGTAGAGTGAAAGCGGTAGAGTGGAGGGCATGATCCTCTACGACGCGGACACGGTCGACGCGTGCTCCTGGCCCCAGACGCCCCAGGCCCGGCTCGCGCGCGACTACTTCGTCCCGGTGATGAAGCGCGGCAGCACCGCCTTCCTCTCCGACCGCACCACCTTGCGGCTGGTGGCGATGGACGACCTGCGCATCCCGCTGGCCATCAACGAAGCGGAGTACGGCAACTCCCCGATGCACTCCACCTGGGTGCGCTACATCGGCCTGCCGGTGGCGGCCGTGACGGCGGAGACGTACGGCGCGGCGCGCGCGGTGGTGATGCGCGGGGCCATGCGCACGCTGGGCGCGATGCTGAAGGCGGCGCGCATCGACAAGTGCGTCTACGTGGACCACTGGCTGGTGCTGCGAAACCTGCACGTGAGCCTCGATGAGGCGCAGGTGGAGCGCCTCACGGCCTTCCTGGCGGAGCACTTCCCCGGGCACGCCATCGTGTTCCCCGCCATCAACCCGGCGAGCGCGTCGCCCCTGCTCAACACGCTGGCCGCGCGGGACTACGGCTTCGTCTACGCGGCGCACACGCGCATGACGCTGCCCACGCAGGACGTCAGCCGGCAGGTGCGGGAGAACCGGCGCCGCGACGGGCGGCTGCTGGAGGCCGCGGGCTACCGCGTCGTGGACGGGCGGGAGCTGCCCGGCTGCGCGCCGCGGCTGCGGGAGCTGTACCGGTCGCTCAACGCGGACAAGTACCACTCCACGCTCGACTTCACGGAGGAGTTCTTCGCGTGGACGCTGCGCGAGGGGATCTTCCAGTACCGGCTCGCGGTGAAGGACGGGCGCGTGGATGGCTTCTACGCCACGCACGTCAGCGACGACGTCGTCTGGTCCCCCCTGTTCGGCTACGACCTGTCGCTGCCGCAGGAGCTGGGCCTGTACCGCGGGCTGGTGCACCGGCTCATGCAGGACGCGCTGGAGGTGGGGCTCACCATCGAGCTGGGGCCGGGCGCGGATCCGTTCAAGAGCCTGCGCGGCTCGCAGCCGGTGCCCCGCTGGAGCGCCTTCCACGTGAAGCACCTGTCGGGCTTCCGCCAGTATGCGTGGCGCACGTTGCAGCGCTACGTCAACGGCGGAGTGCGGCCGGCCGCTAACGCCATGCTGAAGAAGATCGACGGTGACGCCGCCGTCGGCTTCGGTCCGCTGACGCTGCCCTTCACGCCGCCCACGGGCCAGACGCCGCGCGAAGCGGCCCGGGCGCTGCGCGAGCAGGTGGACGCGCTGGAGGCGTCGCTGGAGTCCGCCGCCCGGCAGGAGGGGGAGGACCGGCTGCGCGAACTGGCGCCGCTGTCGCAGGCCCTGCACAACTGGCCCCAGCCCATGCCTCGCGTGGTGGCGCTGCGCGAGCGGCTGACGCGGCTGGAGCAGGACGCGCGCCGCAAGCCCGCGCCGGCCGTGGCGCCCGCGAGCGAGTCCCCCGCGGACCAGGCCCGGCGGCTGCTCCAGGACGCGACGCGGTGGGGGGAGACGATGCTCGTCGCCGCGCACCTGGGCGAGCTTCCGGCCCCGCACCTCAAGGCGCTGGTGGAGGCGCTGCGGCAGGCGGCGGGCAGCGTGGGCGTGGTGCTCACCGCCACGCGCGGCGGCAAGGTGGTGCTGGTGACGGCCGCCAGCGACGCGCTTCGCGGCCAGGGCGTGGACGCGGGCCAGCTCATGGCCCAGGCGGCGCCCTGCGTGGAGGGCAAGGGCGGCGGCTCGCCGGAGGTGGCGTGGGGCGGCGGCTCGCGCGCGGACGGCATCGACGCGGCGCTCGCCGCGACCCGGCGCTTCGTGGAGTCGCGGCTCGCGGGCCCGGTGCCGTCCGGCGGCGTGGGCTGAGCGTCACAGCACCTGGCGCACGGCCTCTTCCAGCTTCGCCCGGGGCACGGCGCCCACGACCTGCTTCACCACCTTCCCGCCCTTGAAGAAGAGCAGGGTGGGCATCGCGCGGATGCCGTACTGCTCGGGCGTCCGGGGGTGGTCGTCCACGTTGAGCTTGGCCATCTTCATCCGGCCCTTGTACTCGGCGGCCAGCGAGTCGATGACCGGCGCGATGACCCGGCACGGCGGGCACCAGGTGGCGGTGAAGTCCACCAGCACCGGCTCCTGCGACTCCAGCACCTCGCGTTGAAAGTCCGCGTCGCCCAGCTCGATGACGTTGCCAGCCATGTGCCCCATCCTTGCGTGAAGGGCGCGGGCCTTCGCCTGGGCCGCGCCTCGTGTCCACGGGATGTAATCGCGGGCGGTGGCGGGCACGAGCACCCCTCGCGGGACGCATTGTTCCGCCAGGAGCCCTATTCCTCCTCCCACGGGAGCGCGGCGCCGCGCGCGGACAAGAGCTTCAGGAAGGCGCGCACCTTGAGCGGGAGCTGCCGGCTGCTCGGGTAGACGGCGAAGATGGGCAGGCCCGGGGGCGTGTCCGCCGCGAGCACGGGGATGAGCAACCCCGCGCGTACGTCGTCCGCCACCAGCGAGGCCGCGAGCCGCACGATGCCCAGGCCCGCGCGTGCCGCCGCCTGGCCCGCGCGCTCGCTCGGCACTCGCAGGCGGCCCGTCACCGGCACCGTGCGCGCGCTCCTGCCCTCGCCGAAGAACCACACCTCGTCGGTGCCGGACTCGGCCAGGAGGATGCACTCGTGGGCCGTCAGCGCTTCGGGCGTCCGGGGCGTGCCGTGGCGGCCGAGGTAGGTGGGGCTGGCGTAGTAGCCCGTGCGCACGCGTCCGAGCCTGCGCGCCATCAACGACGAATCCGCGAGCGGCCCGGTGCGCAGCGCCAGGTCGTACTCCTCCGCGATGAGGTCCACGTGCGTCTGCGCGAGCGACACCTCCACGCGCAGCCGGGGCTGGTGCAGGAGCAGCTCCGCGATGACGGGCGTGAGCAGCTCACCCAGCAGGGACAACGTCGCGATGCGCAGCGTGCCCTGGGGCGTGCCGCGCGATTCGCTCACGGCCGCGTTCACCTCGCGGGCCTCGGCGACCAGCCGTGCGCAGTGCGCGTGGTACTCGCGGCCGGCTTCGGTGAGGCGGAGCCTGCGCGTGTTGCGCTCGAGCAGCCGGATGCCCAGGCGCTCCTCCAGGGCGGCCAGCCGGCGGCTCACCGTGGACTTGCGCAGGCCCAGGCGCTCCGCCGCGGAGGTGATGCTGGCCGTCGCCACCACCTCCGCGAAGAGGACCATGTCGTCCAGCAGGGGCGGGTTCGCGGCCACGAGGGCCAGCCTATGCCCCGGCCCGGATGGGCGCGAGCCCGCCGTGTCCTTCCGGCGTCAGTCGTTGGCCGCGCCCGCGAGGATCCACGAGCGGATCAGCACGTTCAGGCCCGGGTGCTGATCGAAGTACTCCGGCTTGCCCGTGGGCATGCGGTCTCCGCACGCCGTGCCTTCCAGCTTCCGCACGAGCGCCGAGTTGTCCGGGTCGCCGGGCGCGACGCGATGGAGCGTGCCGCAGGCCTTGGCGGTGACGTTGATCAGGCTGGCGTGGCTGGTGTCCGCCGCGAGGCTCAGGTTGCCGGCCTTGCCGTGGCAGCCCGTGCATTGCACGGAGCTCCATACGGACTGGACGTCCGCGCCGTAGCGGGGCACCGACACGGGCAGGGTGACGGTCCGCACCACGGGCGGGTTCACGCCATCCGTGACGCTCACGGAGAAGGTGAACTCGCTCTGCGTGGCCACGACGGGTGAATACCACTCCGCGCTCGCGCCGGTGGTGCCGCCCACCCAGGTGCCGGGTGTGCCCGGGGTGAGCTGCGTCCACGTATAGTTCAGCGGGTCGCCATCCGGATCACTCGCGGTGATGGTGAACGTGCCGGTCGTCCCGGCGACCAGCGACGCGGGCGCGGCGACGGTGTCGCTCACGGTGGGGGACTGGTTGGGAGTGGGAGAGGCATCATCGCCACAGGCGATGACTCCAGACCCGATGAACAGCAGGGCCAGCAGGAGCCGCGGGGAAGCGTGCATGGGGGGATCCTCTGAACGAGAGTGCCCGGCAAGCTGGCATGCGGTGGTGATTTCAACCCAGTGTCCGGAGGGGTTGGACAAAATCAGGCTGACGCACGTTCAGGATGTTCTTGAAGGCAGGCCATCAGAGAGCGCCATGTTCCGAATCGAGTCAGAGAAAGAGTTGCTGCGCGCGTTCCGCTCCAGGGATCGCAAGTACGTCGAGCTGCCCAAGGGCACCCGGCTCCCGCTCTTCGTCCGGGACTACCTCGCCTGGGTGGATCCGTACGGCGTGCGCGTCTTCCTCGTGTTCGTCGCCCCCGGGGGCAAGACCCCCACGGGCATCGCCTTCCGCCGTGATCAGCAGGGTGACCCGACCCTGGCGCCCAAGATGTGTGACTGGTGCATGACGCCCACTGGCGCGGAGGTCGGTCTGCTCACCACGGATGTGGACTCGAAGCGGCGGGTGGGTGTGATCGTCTGCCTGGACCTGCGCTGCGGTGAGCGGTTGGAGGCCCTGGCGGACCGGTCCGGCCGCAGCGTCCTGGACGACAAGGCGCGGCTCATCGAGCGCATGGCGCGCTTCGCGCACGAAGCGCTGGGCCTGGAGCCTGGCGCGGAGGAATGAGGAGGCGGGCCCGTGTGTCCGGGCCCGCGCTCCTTCGCGCTACAGCGTCCGCAGGTGCTGGCGCAGCGGCTCCGCCACGCTGGAGGCGTGCGGCGCGCTCAGCATCGTGTAGTGGTCCCCCGGAACGTCGTACGCGGTCACGGGCCCCGTGAGCCACGTGCTCCAGGAGGGCTCCTCGGAAGCGGCCGGTCCCACGGTGGCCCGGAACAGGAGCGTGGGCCCCGAGTAGCCACCGGAGGGCACGTAGGTGCGCTGGGCCTCGTAGAGCCGCGTGTGCACGGCGAAGAGGTGCTCGGCGCCCTCCAGGTCCAGCCCGAGGTCGTGCGCGGGCGTCCCCTGGAGCCGGCCCAGGAGGTACGCGAGGCGTTCGCGCTCCTCCATGGCCCGCAGCCGTTCCAGGTCCAGGGACAGGTCCTGCCAGCGCAGGCCGAGCGTCTGTCCGAAGAGCGCCAGCAGGCCGAGCGGATCCGCCTGGGGACGCGGTTGGGGCATGGGCACGGTGGAGTCCATCAGGGCCAGCAAATCCACCCGCTCACCCAGGGCCTGGAGCTGACGCGCCATCTCCAGGGCCACGAGTCCGCCGAAGGACCAACCGCCCAGCAGGTACGGCCCCCGGGGCTGCACGGTGCGAACCTGGGAGAGGTAGTCGTGCGCCAGCGCCTCGACGGAAGCGGGAGGCAGGACGCCGCCCTCCAGGCCCGGCGCGGACAGCCCGTGGACGGGCCGGTCGTGGCCCAACTGGCGGACGAGATCGGAATAGCCCAGCACGCCACCGCCGCCGCCGTGGACGAGGAAGAGGGGACGCACGCCCTCCGTGCCCTCCGCCAGCCGCACGATGTTGGAGGGGCGCGAGGGGTGCGCCTGCTGGAGCCGCCGCGCCAGCTGCTCGACGGTGCCGTGCTGGAAGAGGGCCGCCATGGGCAGCAGGTGCCCGGTGTGCGCGCGGATGGAGGAGACCAGCCGCAGGGCCAGCAGGGAGTGACCGCCCAGGTCGAAGAAGTTGTCGGTGATGCTGACGCGAGGCAAGCGCAGCACCTCCGCGAAGGACGAGGCCAGTTGCTCCTCGAGCGGCGTGCGGGGCGCGACGTGGCTTCCGGACGCGGCGGTCTCTGGGGCGGGGAGCGCCTGGCGGTCCACCTTGCCGTTGGCGGTGAGGGGCAGGGCGTCCAGCGCCATCACGGCGGAGGGCACCAGGAAATCCGGCAGCCGCTGCTTGAGGAACGGGCGCAGTTCGGCGACGTCCAGGGACTCGGGCGCGACGACGTAGGCCACGAGCCGCTTGTCGCCGGGCACGTCCTCGCGGGCCAGGACGACGGCCTCGCGCACCGCCGGGTGGGTGAGGAGCGCGGCCTCGATTTCGGGCAGCTCGACGCGGAAGCCCCGCACCTTCACCTGCGCGTCCGCGCGGCCCAGGAACTCCAGCACGCCGTCCTCGCGCCAGCGGCCGAGGTCGCCGGTGCGGTAGAGGCGCGCGCCGGGAGTCGTGGAGAACGCGTCGGGGACGAAGCGCTCCGCGGTGAGCGCGGGCTGGCTCACGTAGCCGCGAGCGAGCCCGTCGCCGCCCACGTAGACCTCACCCTGGACGCCAGCAGGCAGGGGCTGGCCGGAGGCGTCCAGCACGTACACCCGCGTGTTGCCCAGGGGGCGCCCCAGCGGGACGCTGGCGCCCACCTGCGAGGCGTGCGTGAAGCGGTGGCTGGTGGCGAAGACGGTGGTCTCCGTGGGGCCATAGCCGGCGGTGACGGGGAGGCCCAGTTGCTCCAGCACCCGGCGCACGTGGGGAGCGGAGATGACGTCGCCCCCGGTGAGCACCTGGCGCAGGGAGCGTAGCGCGGGCAGGTGCGAATCCACCAGCTGGGTGAAGAGGCCCGCGGTGAGCCACAGCGTTGTCACGCCGTGGCGGAGGAGCACCTGCTCCAGCTCATGCGGATCCGTTGGAGGGTGGGGCGGGAAGACGGCCAGCTTCGCGCCATGCAGCAGCGCGCCCCAGACTTCGAAGGTGGAGGCGTCGAAGGCGAGGGGCGCCATCATCAGCAGCGTCTCGTCAGGCCCGAAGCGGGCGTAGTCGACGCCGAAGAGGGTGCGCAGCACCGCGGCGTGAGGCGTGCCGACCCCCTTGGGCCTGCCAGTGGAGCCGGAGGTGAAGTCGATGTACGCGAGGCTCTGGGGCAGGGCTCTCGAAGGCGGCGCATGCGAGGGCAGCGCATCCAGGGACAGCTCCTCCAGCACGACGGGCCGCAGGTCCTCGTGAGGCAGGTTCGGCAGCAGGGCGCGAGTGGTGAGGAGGACATGGGGCCGGGCGTCCTCCACCATCGCGGCCAAGCGCGCGCGAGGGTAGGCCGGATCCAGCGGCACGTAGGCCGCGCCGGCCTTGAGGATGGCGACGAGGGAGACGACCAGCTCCAGCGAGCGCTCCAGGGCCAGGGCCACGCGCGAGTCGGTGCCCACGCCCAGCGAGCGCAGGTGCCACGCGAGCTGGTTGGCGCGCTCATCCAACTGCCGGTAGGTGAGGTGCGCGTCACCGAACTCGACGGCGACCTTCTCCGGGAAGCGGGCCACCACCTGCGAGAACACCTCCGGCAGCGTGGCGTCGCGCGGGTACTCGGCCGCCGTCGCGTTCCACTCCACCAGCACCCGCTGGCGCTCCGCTTCCGTCATCAGGGACAGCGACGCCAGGGGCGCCTCGGGCCGGGCCACGAGTGCCTCCGCCAACGTGCGGAGGCGCTCCGCCATGCGATGGGCCGTGTGTGGCTCGAACAGGTCGGTGTTGAAGCCCAGGGTTCCCACGAATCCTTCGGGGGACTCCGCCAGGCTCAACTCCAGGTCGAACTTGGCCGTGCTGTCCTCCACGTCCATCGCGTGCAACGTCAGGGCCTCCGTGCGCGTGGAACGCGGTGCGGTGTCCTGCAGGGTGAAGAGGACCTGGAACAGCGGCCCCCGGCTTGGGTCGCGAGCAGGCTTCAGCGCCTCCACCAGCCGCTCGAAGGGCACGTCCTGATGGGCGTAGGCCCCCAGCGCGACCTCCTTCACCCGGCGCAGCAGCTGGCGGAAGGACTCGCGGCGGTCCACGTGGGCGCGCAGCGCCAGCGTGTTGACGAAGAATCCGACGAGCCCCTCCAGCTCCTCCTGCTCACGGCCCGCGATGGGCGAGCCGACGGCGAAGTCCTCCTGTCCGGAGCAGAGGGCCAGCAGGACCTGCCAGAGCGCCAACAGCGCCATGAACGGGGTGCCGACCTCCTGCTGGCAGAGGGCCTTGAGCCCCCGCGAGACCGCCTGCGGCAGGCGCACGGGCACCCGCGCGCCCCGGTAGGTCTGCACGGCCGGGCGAGGCTTGTCCGTGGGCAGCTCCAGCGCATGAGGCATCCCGGAAAGCTGCTGCCGCCACCACCCCACCTGCTGCTCCAGCACCTCCCCCTGGAGCCAGTCCCGCTGCCACGCGGCGTAGTCCGCGTACTGGAGCGGGAGGGACCGCAAGGGCGAAGGCTGCCCTCGCGAGAACGCCGCATGGAGCGCTCCCAGTTCCTCGACGAGGACGCGGTTGGACCAGCCGTCCGAAACGATGTGGTGCAACGTGACGAGCAGCACGTGGCGCTGCTCGGACAGGCGCAGCAGCGTGGCGCGCATCAGGGGCGCGCGCGCCAGGTCGAAGGGCGTCCGCGCTTCCTCCCTGGTCAGCCGGCGGACCTCCACGGCCTGCTCCGCCTCCGGCAGGTGGCGCAGCTCCACCAGGGGCACGCTCAGCACCGCGTGCGGATGCGGGTGCTGGAAGGGCTCGCCGTCCTCGCGTGCGTGGAACGTGGTGCGCAGGGCTTCGTGACGGTGGACGAGCTCCTGGAGGACCCGCGACAGCGCCTCGGCGTCCAACGGCCCGTCGAGCTGGAGGGCCGCGGGGATGTTGTAGTGGACGCTTCCCGGTTGGAGCCGGTCGAGGAACCACAGGCGCTGCTGCGCGAAGGACAGCGGCAGCGGGCCGGTGCGGGGAACGGGCACCAGCGGCGGACGCCGCTCGGTCCACCGGGGCCGCGAGGCGCCCTCGATGCGCGAGGCGAGCGACTCCACGGAAGGCGCTTCGAACAGCGCGCGCAGCGGCAACGCCACGCCGGTCTCCGTGCGGATCCGCGAGACCACCTGGGTGGCCAGCAGCGAGTGTCCGCCCAGGGCGAAGAAGTCGTCCTTCACGCCCACCCGTGGCACCCGCAGCACCTGCGCCCAGATGGCCGCCAGCTTCGCTTCCATCTCCGTGCGCGGCGCTTCGTACGTGCTGGTGGAGGCAGGCGCTTCCGGTTCCGGCAGTGCCTTGCGGTCCACCTTGCCGTTGGCGTTGAGCGGCAGCGAATCCAGCACCACCACCGTCCCCGGCACCATGTACTCCGGCAACCGCAGACGCAGGCGGGCCTTCAGCGTCTTTCCTTCCAGCGTCGCGCCGGCCTTCGGCGCCACGTAGGCGATGAGCTGCTTCTCCGCGCCCTCACCCCTCGCCACCACCACCGCTTCCTTCACCGCCTCCTGCTGGCGCAGCGCGGACTCCACTTCGCCCAGCTCGACGCGGAAGCCGCGCACCTTCACCTGGAAGTCCACCCGGCCCAGGTACTCCAGCACGCCGTCCGCCCGGTACCGCACCCGGTCTCCCGTGCGGTACATGCGGCTGCCTTCCGGGCCGTAGACCTCCGGCAGGAACCGCTCCGCGGTCAGCTCCGGCCTCAGCAGGTAGCCGCGCGCCTGGCCTTCGCCCGCCAGGTACAGCTCTCCCGCCACGCCCACCGGCACCGGTTGCAGGTCCCTGTCCAGCACGTACGCCCGCGTGTTGGCGAGCGGCCGGCCGATGTTCGGCACCTCCTGCCGTCCCACCAGCGACACCGTCGAGTACGTCGTGTCCTCCGACGGGCCGTACAGGTTGTAGAGCTTCTTCACCGTGGGCACCGCGTACACGGCCTTCGCCAGCGTCTCCGGCAGCGCCTCGCCCGCGAGGTTGACGACCCGCACCGTGGGCGGCACCGCGCCCAGCTTCACCAGCTGCGCCATCGCGGACGGCACCGTGTTGATCAGCGTGACCCCGGCGTCCGGCTTCGCCTCGGCCAGGGCCAGCGCGTTCTGGACCACCACCACGCTGCCGCCCCTCACCAGCGGAGCGAAGAGCTCGAACACGGACAGGTCGAAGTTGAGGCTCGTCGCCGCGAGCACCGCCCGCGTCTCCTCCTCCGTGAACGTCTCGGTGGCCCACGTCAGGAACGCCACCGCGTTGCGGTGGGTCACCGCCACGCCCTTGGGGCGCCCCGTGCTGCCGGACGTGTAGATGAGGTACGCCACGTTCCGCGGGTGGAGCTCCACCGTGGGCACCGTGGACGGCTCCCCAGCCAGGTCCGCGTCCGCGTCCAGACACACCGCCTGCGCGGTGAAGGCGGGCAGGAACTCCAGCAGGTGCGAATGCACCACCAGGGCCGGCCCCTTCGCGTCCTCCAGCAGCCAGCCCAGGCGCTCCTTCGGGTAGCTCGGGTCCAGCGGCACGTACGCGCCGCCCGCCTTGAGGATGCCCAGCGTGCCCACCAGCACGTCCGCCGTGCGCTCCACGCACAGGCCCACGCGCGACTCGGGGCCCACGCCCAGCTTGCGCAGCCGGTGCGCCAGCTGGTTCGCCTGGAGCTCCAGCTGCCGGTATGTCAGCCGCTGTTCACCGCTCACCACCGCGATGGCCTCCGGCGTGCGCCGGGCCTGCGCTTCGAAGAGGCGGGGAATCGTCGCGTCGCGCGGGAACCCGGCCCGCGACGCGTTCCAGGTCACCAGCACCTGGTGACGCTCCGCGGGCGTGAGCAGGGGCAGCAGGCCCACGGCTGCGTCCGGCGCCGCCACCGCGCCTTCCAGCAGCACGCGCAGGTGCTCCACCATCCGGGTGACGGTGGCGGCTTCGAACAGGTCCGTGCGGTAGCTCAGCGCGCCCTGAAGCCCCCGAGGCGCCGGGGCCAGGGCCAGCGTCAGGTCGAACTGGGTGGTCCGCTCCTCCCGCTCCAGGGGCAGCAGGCGCAGGGGCGCGGAGCCGCCGGGCAGCGACAGGGGTTGCGTCGGCGCGTTCTGCAGGGCGAGCACGACCTGGAAGAGGGGCGAGTGGCTCAGGCTGCGCTGGGGCTGCAGCTCCTCCACCAGCTTCTCGAAGGGCGCGTCCTGGTGCTCGTAGGCCGCGAGCGTGGTGGCGCGCACCTGGCCCAGCAGCTGGCGGAAGGTGGCCTTCGGGTCGACGTGCGTGCGCAACACCAGCGTGTTCACGAAGAAGCCGATGAGCCCCTCCGTGTCGCCATGCGTGCGCCCGGCGATGGGCGACCCGACGGTGATGTCCTCCTGGCCCGCGTAGCGGGAGAGCAGCGTCTGCCATGCCGACATCAGGCCCATGAAGAGCGTGGCGCCCTCGCGCTGACACAGCGCCTGGAGGGCCTGAGACAGCGCCTCCGGCAACGCCACGGGCACCTGGGAACCCATGGGCGACAGGATGCGCGGACGCGGCCTGTCCGTGGGCAGCTCCAGCAGCGGCGGCACGCCGGCGAGCTGACGGCGCCAGTAGGCCAGGTGGTGCTCCAGCACCTCGTCCTTCAGCCACGCGCGCTGCCACGCCGCGAAGTCGACGTACTGGACGGCCAGGGGCGGCAGCGGCGAAGGCAGCCCCGAGACATGGGCGCCGTAGAGCGCGGTCAGCTCCCGCACGAGCACGCCCATGGACCACCCGTCGGAGACGATGTGGTGCATGTTCAGCCACAGCACGTGCGTCCCGGGGTCCAGCCGCAGCAGCGCCGCGCGCAGCAGGGGGCCGCGCTCCAGGTCGAACGGGCGCAGGGCCTCCTCTTGCAACCGCTGTGTCACGGCCTCGTCGGAGACCGCGCCCAGGTCCATCACCTCCAGCGCGAAGGGCAGCGTGGGGAGGATGACCTGGACGGGCTCGCCTTCCCGCGAGACGAAGACGGTGCGCAGGGATTCGTGGCGGGCGATGAGCGCGGCGAAGGACTTCTCCAACGCGGTCACGTCCAGCGCGCCTTCCACGCGCAGGGCCAGGAAGAGGTTGTAGGCGGCGCTGTCCGGATCCAGCTGGTCCACGAGCCACAGCCGCTGCTGGGCGAAGGACAGCGGCAGCGGACCCGTGCGCGTGACGGGGACGAGGGGCGGCGGGGGCGGCAGCGCCACCACGCCCCGTCCGCGCAGCGCCCGGAGGACCTCCCGGGCCCGCCGGTACGCCTCCGCCCAGCTCAGCGTGTGGCCCTCGTGCTCGAAGGCGGCCACGCCGGGATGGAGCCGGGCCTGCGCCTGGAGGAGTCCGTGCAGGGACGCATCCTCCGCCGTGGCGGCGCCGGGCTCGCTCCAGCTGTGCAGCAGCAGCCCGCGCTCCTCCAGCGTGAGCATGGGCAGCGCGGAGAGGCGGCGCTCCGGTGCGTGGAGGGCTCCGGCCAGCAATGCGCGCAGGTGCCCCACCATGCGGCTGGCGGTCGCGGCGTCGAAGAGGTCGGTGTTGTATTCGAGCAGGCCCTTCAGCCCGTCGGCGGTGTCGTTCAGGGCCAGGGTGAGGTCGAACTTCGCCGTGCCGCCCCGGGGCTCCAGCGGGTGCAGGCGCAGGCCCGTGCCCAGCGTCTCCGGCATGGGCGCGTTCTGGTACGCGAGCATCACCTGGAAGAGCGGCGTGCGGCGCGGATCCCGCTCCGGCCGGAGCGCCTCCACCAGCTTCTCGAAGGGCACGTCCTGATGGGCATACGCGCCCAGGGCCACGTCGCGGACGCGGGCGAGCAGCTCCCGGAAGCTCGGGTCGCCGTCCAGCTTCGTGCGCAGCACCAGCGTGTTGACGAAGAAGCCGATGAGCCCCTCCAGCTCCGCTTGATTGCGGCCGGCGATGGGCGAGCCCACGCAGACGTCCTCCTGGCCGCTGTAGCGCGAGAGCAGCACCTGGAACGCGGCCAGCACCACCATGGAGGGCGTGACGCCCTCGCTCCGGCAGAGCGCCTGCATCGCGTCCGACAGCTCGCGCGGGAACTGGAAGGGCACCACCGCGCCACGGAAGGTCTGCACCGCGGGGCGGGGCCTGTCCGTGGGCAGCTCCAGCGCCTTCGGTGCGCCGTGGAGTTGCTGGCGCCACCAGCCGAGCTGGGACCCCAGCGCCTCGTCGCGCAGCCAGTGGCGCTGCCAGACGGAGAAGTCCGCGTACTGCACGGGCAGGGGCTGGAGGTGCGGAGTGCGGCCCTCGGAGTGGGCGGCGTACAGCGTGGTCAGTTCCTGGAGCAGCACGCCCATGGACCACGCGTCGGAGATGACGTGGTGCATGGTCAGCAGCAGCAGGTGGTGCTGCGCGCTCATGCGCACCAGGAGGACGCGCCAGAGCGGACCGGCTTCCAGGTTGAAGACCTGCCGGGCCTCGTCGTCGAGGATGGCGCCGAGTGCGTGCTCGGCGTCGGGCCAGGCGCTCAGGTCCATCCATCCCGCGGGCAACGTGGGGGAGGGGGTGATGATCTGGACAGGGCCGGAGGCCTGCTCACGGAAGGTGGTGCGCAGGGATTCGTGGCGCTGGAGCAGGTCGCGCAGGCCGCGTGCGAGCGCGGGCACGTCCAGCGCGCCTTCGAGCCGCATGACGAAGGGGAGGTTGTACGCGGTGCTGTCGGGCTCCAGCTTCGCGAAGAACCACAGCCGCTGCTGGGCGAAGGACAGGGGCAGCCCGTCGTCGCGCGGCACCGGCTTGAGCGCTGGCACCGGCAGCGCGGGGCGCACCGGGCCCTGGGACTCCAGGCGGCGGGCGATGGCTTCCACGGTGGGGGCAGCGAAGAAGTCCGCGATGGACAGCTCCGCCTGCGACGCGCGCCGGATGCGCGAGAGGATCTGCGTGGCGCTGAGCGAGTTGCCGCCCAGGTCGAAGAAGTTGTCCTCGGCGCCGACCGTGCCCGTCTGGAGGACCTCTTCCCAGAGCGTCGTGATGAGCCGCTCGGTGTCCGTGCGCGGCGGGCGCGTCCGGGCGCGGGTCTGGAACGTGGAGGGTGCGGGGAGGGCCTTGCGGTCCACCTTGCCGTTGGCGGTGAGGGGCAGCGCGTCCAGCCGGCCCACGGCGGAGGGCAGCATGTAGTCCGGCAGCCGCTGCTTGAGGAACGGGCGCAGTTCGGCGACGTCCAGGGACTCGGGAGCGACGACGTAGGCGACCAGGCGCTTGTCACCGGGCACGTCCTCGCGGGCCATGACGACGGCCTCGCGCACATCAGGATGGGCGAGGAGCGCGGCCTCGATTTCGGCCAGCTCGATGCGGAAGCCACGCACCTTCACCTGCGCGTCCGCGCGGCCCAGGAACTCCAGCACGCCGTCCTCGCGCCACCGCCCCAGGTCGCCGGTGCGGTAGAGGCGCGCGCCGGGAGTCGTGGAGAACACGTCGGGGACGAAGCGCTCCGCGGTGAGCGCGGGCTGGCCCACGTAGCCGCGTGCGAGCCCGTCTCCACCGATGAACAGCTCGCCCTGGATCCCTGGAGGCACGGGCTGGCCGGAGGCATCCAGCACGTAGAGCCGCATGTTGCTGTGCGGGCGCCCCAGCGGGACGGAAGCACCCACCTGCGAGGCCTGCGTGAAGCGGTGGCTGGTGGCGAAGACGGTGGTCTCCGTCGGCCCATAGAAAGCGGTGACGGGGACACCCAGTTGCTCCAGCACGCGGCGCACGTGGGGAGCGGAGATGACGTCGCCCCCGGTGAGCACCTGGCGCAAGGAGCGCAGCGCGGGCAGGTGCGAGTCCACCAGCTGGGTGAAGAAGCCCGCGGTGAGCCACAGCGTCGTCACGCCGTGGCGGAGGAGCACCTGCTCCAGTTCGTGCGGATCCGTCGGAGGGTGCGGCGGGAAGACGGCCAGCTTCGCGCCATGCAGCAGCGCGCCCCAGACTTCGAAGGTGGAGGCGTCGAAGGCGAGCGGCGCCATCATCAACAGCGTCTCGTCGGGCCCGAAGCGGGCGTAGTCGACGCCGAAGAGGGTGCGCAGCACCGCGGCGTGGGGCGTGCCGACCCCCTTGGGCCTGCCGGTGGAGCCGGAGGTGAAGTCGATGTACGCGAGGCTCTGGGGCAGGGCGCTGCTCGGTGGTGCGTGCGCGTGCAGCGCGTCGAGGGACAGCTCCTCCAGCACGACGGGCCGCAGGGCCTCGTGAGGCAGGTTCGGCAGCAGCGCGCGAGTGGTGAGGAGGACGTGGGGCCGGGCGTCCTCCACCATCGCGGCCAGACGCGCGCGAGGGTAGGCCGGATCCAGCGGCACGTAGGCCGCGCCGGCCTTGAGGATGGCGACGAGGGAGACGACCAGCTCCAGCGAGCGCTCCAGCGCCACGGCCACGCGCGAGTCGGTGGCCACGCCCAGCGAGCGCAGGTGCCACGCGAGCTGGTTGGCGCGCTCGTCCAACTGCCGGTAGGTGAGGTGCGCCTCGCCGAACTCGACGGCGACCTTCTCCGGGAAGCGTGCCACCACCTGTGAGAACACGTCCGGCAGCGTGGCGTCGCGCGGGTACTCGGCCGCCGTCGCGTTCCAATCCACCAGCACCCGCTGGCGCAGCTCGGCCGTGAAGGGGACCCCGGTGTCGCGGGGCTGCGCGGCGGCGCGGGCCTCCCACTCACGCGCGACGTCCTCCAGCGGAACCGTGGGCACGGCCCGCGCGCGGACCTCTCGCGGCTTGTGCGGTGCGGGGACCGGTTGCCCCTTGCCCGCGAGCGCCTCGTCGATGAGCCGGGCCACGGCCTCCAGCGTGGGAGATTCGAACAGGCGCCGGAGGGGCAGCTCCACCGCGAAGGTCTGACGGATCCGGCTGAGCGCCTGCGTGGCCAACAGCGAATGGCCTCCCAGGTCGAAGAAGTGATCATTCGCCCCGACGCGCGCGACGCCGAGCAGGTCCTGCCACAGCCCCGCCAGGCGCTGCTCGGTGGGCGTGCGTGGCGCGACGTACTCGCGAGGGTCACTCCCCGCCAGGTCCGGAGCGGGCAGCGCCTTGCGGTCCACCTTGCCGTTGGTCGTGAGCGGAAGCGCGGTCAGCACCACCACCGCGGACGGCACCATGTATTCGGGCAGCGCGTCCTTGAGGGCCGCGCGCAGTCCGGGGCCGTTGGCGGTGACCCCGTCACGCAGCACGACGTAGCCCACCAGCCGCTTGCCACCGGGCCCGTCCTCGCGCGCCACCACCACCGCGTCCCTCACCGGGGGCAGCTTCGCCAGCGCGGCCTCCACTTCGCCCAGCTCGATGCGGAAGCCGCGCACCTTCACCTGCGCGTCCACGCGGCCCACGAACTCCAGCGTGCCGTCCTCGCGCCAGCGCACCACGTCGCCCGTGCGGTACAGCCGTGCGCCTGCCTCGCCGGAGAAGGCATCCGGCACGAAGCGCTCCGCCGTCAGCGTGGGCCTCCCCGCGTAGCCGCGAGCCACGCCCACGCCGCCCAGGTGCAGCTCGCCCTTCACGCCCACGGGCACGAGCCCGCCCCGGGCATCCAACACGTAGGCACGCACGTTGGCCAGCGGCCGGCCGATGGAGGGCACGCGTCCGTCCGCCGTGCACCCGGTGAGCGTGGCCATGACGGTGGCTTCCGTGGGGCCGTACGTGTTGAGGAACACGCGGCCCGGCGCCCACCGCGCCACCACCTCCGGGGGCAGCGCCTCACCGCCCGAGATGACGGTCCGCAGCGCGGGCAGCCCCTCCGGGGCCGTGGCCGCGAGCGTCGCCGGCGTGAGGCTGATGACGGTGAGGGCCTCGTCGCGCAGCAGCTTGCGCAGCGGCTCGCCGGGCATCAGGTCCTCCAGCGGCGCCAGCACCAGCGTCGCGCCACCGCACAGCGTGGTGAAGATCTCCTCCACCGACAGGTCGAACGAGAGGCTGGCGAACTGGAGGACGCGGCTGCCCGGCCCGATGCCGTAGGCCGTGGCCTCGTGTGCCACCAGGTTGCAGACGCCACGGTGTTCGATGGCGGTCCCCTTGGGCGTGCCCGTGCTGCCCGAGGTGTAGAGCACGTACGCGAGATTCCGGGGCCCCACGCCGGAAGCCGGAGCCAGGACGCTCTCCCCCGCGAGATCCTCCCGCTCCACGTCGAGGCACAGCGCACGCGCGCGGTGCGCCTCCGGGAAGCGCTCCAGCAGCGGAGCCTGCGTCACCAGCACGGTGGCGCCGCTGTCCTCCAGCATGAAGGCCAGCCGCTCGCGAGGCAGCATCGGATCCACGGGCACCCAGGCACCGCCCGCCTTGAGGATGCCCAGCAGCCCCACGGCGACGTCGAGCGAGCGCTCCACGCTCAAGGCCACCCGGGCCTCCGGTCCCACGCCCCGGCGCCGCAGCGCGTGCGCGAGCTGGTTGGCGCGGGCGTCCAGCTGCGCGTACGTGAGCGACTGCCCCTGGAACTGCACGGCCACGGCCCCGGGCGTCCGCCGCGCCTGCGCTTCGAAGAGCGTGTGCAGGCAGCAGTCCTCCGGGAAGGGCGCGGTGTTCCCGGCCCACTCCCGCTGGACCCGCATCGCTTCGGCCGGGTCCATCAGCGGCAGCTCGGAAACGCGCCGGTCCGGATCCGCGACCGCGCCCTCCAGCAGCGTGCGCAGGTGCGCGAGCAGCCGCTGGATGGAGCCGGGGTCGAAGAGGTCCGTGTTGTACTCCGCCGTGAGGCGCATGCCCTGGGGCACCTCCATGGCGATGAGCGACAGGTCCGTCTTGCTGGTGCGGTTGTCCACCGGCTGCGCGTCCAGCACGAGCCCCGGCAGCCGCAGCGGCGGCAGGGGCGCGTTCTGCAGCGTCAGCGCGACCTGGAAGAGGGGGTTGATGCTCAGCTGGCGCTCCGGCTTCAGCGCGTCCACCAGCTTCTCGAAGGGCACCTCCTGGTGCGCGTACGCCTCCAGCGTCGTCTCCCGCACGCGGCCGAGCAGCTCGCGGAACGACGGCTGGCCGGACAGGTCCGTGCGCAAGGCCAGGTAGTTGGTGAACAGGCCGATGAGCCCTTCCAGCTCCGCGCGGCCCCGGCCGGCCACGGAGGTGCCCACCACCACGTCCTGCTGGCCGCTGTAGCGCGACAGCAGCACCTGGAAGCCCGCCAGCAGCACGCCAAAGAGCGTGTTGCCCTCCGCGCGCGCGAGCGCCTTGAGCGCGTCCACCAGCGCGACGGGCAGCACCGCGTTGATGCGGGCACCCCGCCCGGAGAGGACCGCGGGGCGGGGCCTGTCGGTGGGCAGCTCCAGCACCGCGTCCGGATCCAACCGCTCCCGCCACCAGCCCAGGTGCGAGTCCAGCACCTCGCCTCGCAGGAACTCGCGCTGCCAGGCGGCATAGTCCGCGTACTGCATGGGCAGCGGTGACAGCGGTGAAGGCTGTCCTTCCGCGAGCGCCGGGTACAGCGCGCTCAGCTCCCGCACCAGCACGCCCATGGACCAGCCGTCCGTGATGATGTGGTGCAGCTTGAGCAGCAGCACGTGCTCCAGCGCATCCAGCCGGTACAGCACGGTGCGCAGCAGCGGCCCCTTCTCCAGGTCGAACGGCTGGCGCGCCTCGTCCGTGATCAACCGCGAGGCCTCGGCCTCACGCTCCGCGGCGGGCAGCGACTGGAGGTCCACCACGGGGAGCGCCAGGTCCAGGGTGGGCGTGATGTGCTGCTGGGGCCGGCCGTCCTGCTCGACGAAGGTGGTGCGCAGCGGCGCGTGACGCCGCACCAGCGCCTGGAGGCTGGCGTGCAGCACGGCCGCGTCGAGCACCCCGGAGAACCGCACGCGGACCGGGATGTTGAAGGCGGCGCTGCCAGGGCTCAGCCGGTCCTGGAACCACATGCGCTCCTGGCTGAAGGACACGGGCGCATGCGTGGGGCGGACCTTGGTGCGCAGCAGCTCCGCCAGACGCGCGCGCTTCTGCTCCGGGGTCATCCCCGCGCCATTACCTTCCGTTTCAAATGTCCTCATGTATTGAGAATAGCCCGCGAACAGGGGGCACTGGGTAAAAGCGACCCTCGGAGTTATTCCCGAATATTTCGACGCGGCGCACTCGACAGGACGCGTCGTGCGGCCGGGTGACGAGGCCTCGAAACGGGGCTTTTTGCCCCAGGCCTCCAGCCACCCCACAAATAAACAAAGGCAATGATTGGGGACGGCCCGTGCTCCGGGCCGTCCCAATGGACCGCGTTACTTCTTGCCCGCCGGCGTGCCCGCGTCCGGCGTGGCCGGGGGCTTCGGCGGCGTGCCGGTGCCAGGCTCGGGAGTCGCGGGAGGCGTGCCCGGTCCGGGGACCGGCTCGGTGCCGGGCGGAGGCGGCTGGCCGTGGGGCACGATCGTCTCCTTCGGTCCGGTTTCGATCTCCGACTTCACGAGCTTGAAGTCCACGCGCCGGTTCTTCGCGCGGCCCAGGGCCGTGTCATTGGTGGTGATGGGCCGGTCGAACCCGAAGCCCTGCGACGTGAGGCGCTTGCGGTCGATGCCCTTCTTCACCAGGTAGTCGAGCACCGACTTCGCGCGCCGGTTGGACAGGTCCATGTTCAGCGTGCGCGAACCCTTGTTGTCCGTGTGCCCTTCAATCTGCACCGGCCCCAGCGTGGGGTTCTTCACGAGCACCGTCGCCACCTCGTCCAGCAGCGGGTACGACTGCTTCTGGATGACCGCGGAGTTGGTCTCGAAGAGGATGTTGCCCTTGATGCGGATGCGGTCCGACTCCACCACCACGTAGGGCGGGGCGTCGTACGGGCAGCCGTTGTTCTCCGGCGGGCCGGCCACGTCGGGGCAGTCGTCCTCGCCGTCCGGAATTTCGTCGAAGTCCGTGTCCGGGCAGCCGTCGAAGTCCTTCAGGCCGGGCACCGTGGGGCACTTGTCCAACGGGTCGATGACGCCGTCGCCGTCGGTGTCCTTCTCCGACTCCGGCGGGCAGCCCTTGTTCTCCTTCGGGCCGGGCTTGCTGGGGCACGCGTCGTCGCCGTCCGCCACGCCGTCGCCGTCGTTGTCCGGATCCGGGCAGCCGTCCTGGTCCTCGAAGTCGTCCTTGTCCTCGGGCTGCGTGGGGCAGCGGTCGCGCACGTCGGGCACGCCGTCGCCGTCCGAATCCGGCCCCTCGTCCTTGAAGGTCTTGTCGTAGCGCAGCGCCAGCATGACGCGCAGGGCCTCGCGGCCGTAGCCGGTGGTGACGTTGAGGCCGCGGCCCACGTCCAGCTCCACGCCCCAGTCGCCCCACACCTTCGCGCGGGCGCCCACCAGCAGCTCCCACGGCGACTTGAGCGAATCCGCCTGGTCGAAGTTGAAGGGGCGCGCCAGCGGCGTGCGCAGGTGCATTTCCGCGGTGGCCTTCACCTCGCGCAGCCGGCTGATGTCCGGCAGGTCCACGATGCCGCCCGCGCCCAGCGTCAGCTCGTCGTCCACGCGCAGGTTGAGGTACTGCGCCGCGGGGCGCACCAGCACGCCCGCGTTGCCCAGCACGCGCACGGGGCCCAGCTTCTTCTCCACGGCCAGGCGCGGGGCGAACACCACGCCGCTTTCACCCGTGAAGCTCTGGGCGCTGCCGGTGGGCAGCCGCACCTCCGCCACCAACGCGAGCCCCAGCGGGAAGCGGTCCGGGTTCAGCAGGCTCACGCGCGGCAGCACGCGGATGTCGCCCAGCGTGGTGCTGCTGACGCCCGCGGCGCCGGGGAAGTCCGGCGAGTTCAGCGCGTCCCCCAGCAGCGAGAAGTTGTCGCCCTGCACGAGCGTGAACGGCAGGTCCACGCCCAGCTCCAACCGCTCCAGCAGCTGGTAGGCGAACAGCACGTGCGCGTCCAGCCGGTAGGGGATCAGGTCCCCCAGCTTCTCGTCACCCAGCTTGAGGGCGAGGATGCGCCAGTTGAAGTCCAGCAGCAGCGCGCCCCGGTAGCTGCCCACCGGTTCCACGGTGGCGCCTTCCAGCGCGATGCCGCTCGACTGCGCGGCCGTGGGCTTCACGGGGACCGCGTCGAAGCCTCGGGAGAAGGGGTCGGGTTGGGCGTGGGCCGCTGCCGTGGTGAGCAGCAGGCCCAGGACCGCGAGTCGCAGGGCCGCGCCGCACGCGGACCGGCTCCACGAAACATGTTCGGAGTCGGGGCATTGCATACCGAGGCTCTTAGCACCCACCTCCCCCCGCCGGAAGAAAAGCCACCCTCGGCGTGCGTGCTACAGCCTCATGCCATTTCTACAAACCCCGAGCGCCCGCGGATCCGCCGCGCATCCTGTCCGCTACGACACACTTCGCGCAGGGCCACCGGTTTCCCGGCGCGCGTGACGCCGTGCGAGCAGCGAGAAGAAGGGCCATGAACCGGTGGCTCGTGTGGGGCTGTGTCCTGGTGGCGGGCTGTGGCACCCGCGAGGCGAACGTGCGGCGCGACGCGCTGGCCGCGAAGGCCGCGGCGCCCGAAGGCACGGTCATCTTCGAAGGAAGCTGCGACGCGTCCGGCGCGGTGGAGCTGGGCCAGGGCCTGTTCGTCGTGGCGGACGACGAGGACAACATCCTGCGCGTCTACGATGCGCGGAAGGGGGGCCGTCCGCTGCGCACGGTGGACCTGTCGCCGTCGCTCGAATTGCCGGTGAAGAAGAAGGCACCGGAGACGGACATCGAAGCGGGCTCGCGGTTGGGCAACCTGGCCTTCTGGCTCACGTCGCATGGCCGCAACAGCGCCGGCAAGAAGCAGCCCGCGCGCCTGCGCTTCTTCGCCACGGGCGTGGAAGACCCCGAGCACGTCCAGGTCGTCGGGCAGCCGTACACGCAGCTCTTGGAGGACCTGCTCGCGGATCCCCAGCTCGCGCCGCACGGGCTCACGCAGGCGGAGCCGCTGCCGCCCAAGGAGCCCGGAGGCCTCAACATCGAAGGGCTGACGGCGATGCTGGACGCGCCCGGGATGCTGATTGGTTTCCGGAGCCCGCTGACGCAAGGCAAGGCGCTGGTGGTGCCGCTCCTGAACCCGGAGGCGGTGGTGCGCGACGGCGTGCCCGCGCGCTTCGGGCCGCCCCGGCTGCTGGAGCTGGGCGGGCTGGGCATCCGCTCGCTGTCGTCGTGGCGGGGGCGCTATCTGATCATCGCGGGGGCCACTGCTTCCGAGGCCCGCTCGCGGCTGTTCACCTGGAAGGGCGGGGACGACGCGCCGGTGCCGGTGACGTCGGTGGACCTGTCGGGCGTGAACCCGGAGGCGTTCTTCACGCCGGACACGTCGGGCGACATCCTGCTGCTCAGCGACGACGGCACCGTGCGGGTGGACGGGGTGGAGTGCAAGCGCCAGAAGGATCCGGCGCTCAAGCGCTTCCGCGGCGTGTGGACGGCGTTGCCGGAAAGCCCCTGAGCGCCGGAAGGGGCGCGGACTTCAGCGCTCCATGAACTCCGCGGCCGGGGCGACCTGGATGGCGTCCGGACGCACCGGCAGCTTCTGCTGGATGATGGTTTCATCCAGCTTGAGCAGCTCCGGCGGCTTGGGTGACGCGTAGGTGATGGGCGAGGGCGCGCCGGACTTCAGCTTCTGCGCCAGCCCCTGTGCGTCCTCCGTGACGAACACGAACGCCAGCTTCTCCGACTGGAGCTGCCGGCGCACGGCGGCCTGCACGGACTCCGGCGTCATCTGCGTCAGCGCGTCGCGGTAGGCATCCAGGAAGTTCGGCGTGCCGTAGTAGAGCGAGTCGATGGCGTAGCCCAGCCGGCGCTGGTCGGTCTGCTCCCACAGGCGCGAGTAGCCCTGGAGGAAGCCGCGCACCAGGTTGAAGCGCTCCGGGCTGAGCGGCTCCTTCGACATCCGCTCCAGGAAGTACACCGCGCCGCGCGTGGCGAACACGCCGTTGGCGGGCACCACGGGGCGCAGCCAGAGGGAGATGTCCTGCTGCGTGCGCACCAGGTTGGTGCGGTTGAACGTGCCGTTACCCCGGTCCTCGATGAAGTGCTCGACGTAGGCGTAGTCGCCGTAGTTGAGGCCGCGCTGTTCGCGCAGCTCGTTGAAGAGCACGCCGATGAACTGGCGGTGCTCCCCCAGGTTCGACAGCGCGAACGCCACCGGGAAGAAGTCCGGGTCGCCCCGGCGCAGCGGCGTGACGAAGCCCATGCTCACGGCGGTGGAGAGCGTGGGCTTCTGGAGGATGAGCGTGCGCCCCGCGGACGACTTCACGGTGGGCAGCTCCACCCGGGGCGCTCCCGTGGCGGGCAGCGCGGAGAGGCGCGTGGTGACGGTCTGCTGGATGTTCGCGTCCACCGGGCCCGCCAGCCCGATGACCAGCCGGTCCTGCGTGAAGACGCGGCGCGCGTGCGCCTTCACGTCCTCCAGCGTGAGGGACTGGAGCCCCTGCACGGTGCCGCCGGTGTAGTGGGCGTACGGGTGCCCCGCGTAGAGCAGCGCGTCCAGGCCCACCTTGCCGAGCGTCTCGTCGTCCTCGCTGCGCAGGCCGTTGCGTACGGCGTTGAGCGCGTTGGCGCGCAGGCGCTCGAACTCCGCGGGGTCGAAGCGCGGCTGAATCAGCGTGTCCGTGAAGAGCAGCAGGAACGCGGGCAGGAAGTCCTGGTGGACGCGGCCGGAGAGGGTGGTCATCTCCTTGTCGGTGACGACCTTGAGCTCGGCGGCCATGGGGTAGAGCGCTTCCAGCAGCTGCGCGGCGGTGAGCCTCTGCGTGCCGCCCTCCGCCATCAGCTTCGCGGTGAGGGCGGTGAGTCCCTCCTTGCCCTTCGGGTCGTCGATGGAGCCCGTGTGGAAGACGAGCCGCACGCTGACGATCGGCGTGTCCGGCCGGGCCTGCACGACCAACTGCATCGGCTGCGGCTGCTTCAGCGGCACCGCGGGCACGCCGCCCGGCTCGGGCGGCACGGGCTCCCCGGGCGGGTTCTGTGGCGGGGGTTCCGGATGGGGCTTGTGGGCGCAGCCGGCCAGGGACAGCGCGGCGGCCAGGACGAGCGACACGGTAGCGCGGGTCTTCATCACGGCGTCCCTCCGGCGGCGGTGGCCTTGGGGGTGAGGGTGAGGACGGTGAGGTTGGTGTCCTCGAGGTACTTCCTCGCGAACAGGGTGATCTGCTGGGGCGTCACGCTGCCCAGCATCTTCAGGTAGCTGGCGAGCGCGTCGGGGCGGCCCATCACGCCCGCGTAGAGGGCCAGGTCGATGGCCACGTCGCGCGGCGTCTCCAGGTCCATCAAGAGGCCGTAGCGCAGGTGGTCCTGGATGGCCTTCAAGCGCGCGCCATCCACTGGGGCGCCGGCCACGGCCTTCACCTCGCGGCGCAGCACGGCGTCCACGGCGGCGCGGTGCTGCTCGTCCTGGAGGGTGGCGTCGATGGGGAAGAGGTACGGGTCGCGGTGGGGCGTGTTGTAGACGTTCAGCGACTCCACGTACTGCTTCTCCAGCACCAGCTCCTTGTACGCGGGGCTGGTGTCGCCCACGAGGTACTCGGCGAGGATGGACTGGATGGCGGCGTCGGCCGTGTCCGCGCGGGCGGCGGGCGTGTGCCACGCGAGCACGTGGCGGGGCTGGGTGGGCTGCGGCCAGTCCACGTGGACGGAGCGGGCCTTCGTCTGCGGGGGCTCGGTGGGGATGGTGACGTTGGTGGGCTGGCGCGTCCAGCCGCCGTAGGCCTGGGTCACCTGGGAGACCACCTGCGCGTCGTTGAAGTCACCGACGATGAAGAGCGTGGTGTTGGCGGGCGTGTACCAGCGCTCGAAGAACGAGCGGCTGTACGCGTACGCCTTGGGCATGGCCTGGATGTCCTCGTAGAAGCCCAGCGTGGTGTGCTGGTACGTGTGGCGCGTGAAGGCCGTCTTCGCCAGGGACTCCTCCAGCTTGAGGTCCGGGCCGGCGGCGTTCTTGTGGTACTCGCCCAGGACCGCGAGCGCCTCCGTCTGGAAGGCGGGCTCGGAGTACTCCAGGTTCTGGAAGCGGTCCGCCTCCAGCGCGATGAGCTTCTCCAGGCCGGCGGTGGGGCCGTACACCTGGTACACGGTGATGTCGTCGGTGGTGAACGCGTTGTCGTCGAAGCCGTAGCCGCCGAGGATGCGCTCGCGCTGGCCCTCCGGGTTCGCCTTCGTGCCCTTGAACATCATGTGTTCGAAGAAGTGGGCGAAGCCGGTGCGGCCGGGCTCCACCTCGTTGCGCGAACCCACGCGCACGGCGGTGACGTACGCGACGATGCCGGGCGAGTTGAACGGCACGCGCACCACGGTGAGCCCGTTGGGCAGGCGCGTCGTGTTCAGCGTGTAGGGGAAGAAGCGGGAGGCGTCTGGAGGCGGCTCGGCGGACGCCGGAAGCACCGGCATCAGGAGCAGCAGCAGGAGGGGCAACAGGCGGCGCATGCGCGGACCCTTTCGGTGCCGGGAAAGCGCGGGACGTTACGCCGGAGGTAGGCCGGGTGGGGGAGGCTTTCTGAAAGCGCGTGTCACCTGCGCACCAGAGCCGCGCCTCACACGGTGATGACGATCTTCCCGAAGTGGCCGCCGGACTCCATGTGGCGCAGGGCCTCGCGGGCCTGGGTGAAGGGGAAGACGCGGTCGATGACGGGCCGGGTCTTCTCCTGCGTCATGGCCTTGAGCATGTCCTCGAACATCTCGCGGCTGCCCACGTAGGTGCTGACGACGCGCAGGTGCCGGGTGCTGGTGGTGCGGATGTCCGGCTTGCCGGGAGCGCCGGTGAGCAGGCCGATGAGCGCGATGTGGCCGCCCTCCTTCGTGGCCTCGACGGAGCGGGGCAGCGTGCCCGCGCCGCCCACCTCCAGCACATGGTCCACGCCCTGGCCGCCGGTGAGGGTGAGCACGGCCTTCTCCCAGTCCGGCGTCTGGCGGTAGTTGATGAGCCCGTCCGCGCCCAGCTGCTTCGCGCGTTGGAGCTTGGCGTCCTGGCTGGAGGTGATGAGGACGCGGGCGCCGAGGAGGCGGGCGAACTGGAGGGCGAAGATGGACACGCCGCCGGTGCCCTGCGCGAGCACGGTCTGCCCGGCCTTGAGGCCGCCCTGGGGGACGAGCGCGTTCCAGGCGGTGACGGCGGCACAAGGGAGGGTGGCCCCCTCCTCGTAGGAGAGCCAGTCGGGGAGGACGACGAGCCCTTCGGCGTCCAGGCAGACGTACTCCGACAGGACGCCGGGGATGCCGCCGCCGAGCGCGTGGGCGACCTTCTCCGGGGTGCGTTCACCGTCGGTCCAGACCTGGAAGAAGGTGGGGGACACGCGGTCGCCGACCTTCACGCGGGTGACGCCGTGGCCCACGGCGACGACCTGTCCGGCGCCGTCGGAGCAGGGGATGAGCGGGAGCTTCAGGCCCGGGTAGGTGCCGCGGGCGATGATGAGGTCGCGGTAGTTGAGGGAGACGGCGTGGATGCGGACGAGCGCCTGGCCGGGGCCCGGTTGGGGCTGGGGCGTCTCCACGAGGTTCCAGCTGGAGGAGCCGGTGGTGTGCTGGAGCTCGTACGCCTGCATGGGTGTGACTCCGGAAGGAGGGGCTGCCCGTGGGGCAGGCAGGGAGGGGGATGTTGCCGGAGCGACCTCCGTGCATTCAGGAGGATTGACGGGGGGCGTTCAGCGGTTAATGTAGGTCGAGTGCGGAGCAGCGGTGGCCGCATGACGTACATCGAACCGGGGGCGACCTGGCTTCGACGGGGGCAATGACGTTCGAGACGCGTGCCGAGCTTGTTGGGTGCTCGTAAAACCGCCGACAACAACACAAAAGCCAACGACAACGTTGAGCTCGCGCTGGCTGCCTAACTAGCAGTCTCTAGTGCGCGGTCCCCCTGCTCTCGGTCCGTGGGGTGGGGATGGGCCGTCATAATGCGGACTGGCTGCCAAGGGTGCCTGGGCCCGAGGCGGCGAGATCTTTCCAGGACCGGCATCGGGAATCCCGTCCGTGGGAGTCCAGGTGACGTAGCAAATCGCGGACTACGCACGTAGGGTCAAAGAGCCGACGGCTTTCGGACGAGGGTTCGATTCCCTCCGCCTCCACATAGAAGTTGCCGTATCCATTGAGTGTTTCTCCTGACGTAACACCGACGTAACAGCGACCGCGCTCCCCGAGGGCAGCAGCCCCTCGGGGAGGGTGAGCTTGAGCATCGCGACCTGCTCGCACAGCACGTGCCAGGGCGGCGTGGTGTAGGCATCCACGATGTCGCCTTCGGGCCCGTGGGTGACCCAGCGGAGCAGCTCCTTCCGCGCTCCATCCCCAATTGCCAGGGAGATGAACGTCCGACGGGCATCGTGCTGCCGGCGGCGGCGCAGGCCCAACAGTTCGAGGTCCTCCAAGAGGCGCTTGTAGCTGGAGGACGAGCTGAGCAGCCCGCCATCCACGGACGGGACGATGAAGTCCTCGGGTTCCGGCGGGCGGCCGTACTGCCGTGCCCACCCCTCCGCGTGCCAGGCCGCTAGGAGTTGCGCCAGGGCAGGGTGGACGGGCACCTCGCGCACCACGCCCGTCTTCGTCGCCGCCTTCAGCACCTTCCGCTTCGAGGCATAGCTGGTGTCCACGACGAGCTTGCCCAGCGGGGTGGTGCCGGGCAGGTAGTCGCGCCACCGCCGCGGGCTGATTTCGTTGACCCGCAGGCCGCCCAGGTTCTCCAGCGCGTAGAGGACGCGGTGCCGCTCCGGGAGGCGCTGGTCAGTGACAAGCATCAGCACTTCTTCGCGCGTGAACACCGCTTCTCGACGCCACGTCGGGTCTCGGTCCAGCTTCTTCGGCAGTTCCCCGCGGCGCTGCTTCAGAACGCACGGCGTCGCCGCGATGAGCTCCTCCGTGAGTGCGTCGCTGAACATCACCCGCAGCGCACCGTAGATGTGCAGGATGGTGCGAGGGGCGAGCTTCCTCTTGCCCTGCACAGTCTTTTTGGCCTCCAGCGCTCGGACGAGCTGAAGGACATGCCTGGGCCGCACCTCACTCAGGAGCATGTCGCCGATGAGTGGGAGCGCGTGCTGCAGGCGGTCTTCGTCGGAGTCTGAGGAGGCAACCCCCCTCGCCCGTCGCTCGTTCAGCCAGCGCTCGGCGTACCGCCGGACGGTGATGGGACCCAAGCCCGCACCCGCGAGTCCGCTCTCCTTCTCCGCGCGCACCTTCCGTTCAATGGTCGCCAGCAGCTTGCGCGCCACCGTTTCGTCCTTGCTCTTGGAGGACTTGTACCTGCGAACACCTGTGGCGTCGTAGAACCAGACCCACCAGAAAGGGGAGTCGGCGCGCTGGTAGATCTCCCCGCTCATCAGCCGGCCCGCCCGAGCGCCTTGTCCGCCAGCCGTTCAATATCGACGTCGGACGTCGCCTCTCCAGGCTCCCGTGCCATCACCTCCAAGAGTTGTCGCCGACTGACCCTCACGTTGCGGCCCTCGCCGTACCGCTTCAGTGTCCCGTCGCGGAGCCATCGACGAATGCTGGTGACGCCGTAGCTCACGAGCGCGGCGGCCTGGGTAACGGTGAGGAGGTCTCCTGTTGTCCCGGGGGCAGCGCTCAACTCCTCGCGGAGCACCCTCCGGATGATGCTCTCCAGCTGTACTTCGGTCATCGAACTCCCCCGCTCGGACGATACTGAACAAGATGATAGGTCGAGAAGATGAGCAACGACCCTAGAGGTCGAAGCCTCGTCCGCAGCTGTTCGCAGGCATTGGCGTGCTCCCAGCCACGCGCGCGTTGAGCAACTCCCGCGCCAGCGGCGTGCAGAAGGGCACTGATGTCAGGTCGTCTCATGAAGAGACATGCGTCTCGCTCGCGAGACGGCACGGATGCCGAGACGCTGGGGCTGGCGTTGGCGTTGGGATGGTCGTCGTGCCCTGCGTGACCCATGCGAACCCCACCCAGAAACAAAGAGGTGCTCCGCCGACGGACCTAAGAAACGCCGACGGAGCACCGGAGGGCGGGTGTCCCGACATCACTCGGGTGCACCGGCCTTTTCTGGTAGCCGGCCGCACGAAGGCGGAGGCCAAGCTCGATTTGGGAGGCGATCCACCGCTTAGGTCACTGCTTCAGCGGACCGCTGGAACTACGCAATACCTCAAAAGGGGTAACACCAGTCAGGCAGCCGCGCAAGTGGGCATCTCGCGGAAGACGGGCGCACTACATGCCGGCGGGGCGGTAGCACTTGCCCTTGTGCTCATACTGCTTGTCGCCGCACGGAGCTTGTCGGTCGGTGGCAACCCAACACGCCCCGTTGATCAGTCGCTCGCTGGCATCGGGGTCGCAGTCTTTCGTCTTCTGGCCCTTGAGTGGGCGCTTTGGGACCTCAATCGACATTTCGGGCGCATCAGGCGTCGAGGCCGCGAGAACGAGGCCAATGGGCACGTGCGGTGGTCGCGCCGGCGTCGGCCCCGAGGCTCCGCTCGGCATCATGATGGAGCCCAGGATGGCGGCGCCCGCGAGGACGACGGATACGTAGCCGCTCGTCAGCGTGTTGCTCCAGGTCCGTGCGAGCACCCGCCGGGCTCTCCTCCAGTGCCTGCGCGAGCGCAGGATGGGACCGCGGGGCCGAGCTGGGGCGCGAAGGTGCGCCATGGTGGCGGCCAGTTCGCTGCGCGTGCAGGTGGACTGCACCATCGCCTTGGCGAGGCTCAAGGCGCCCTCCGCGACGCGCGCCACGTCCGCGTCGGATGCGTCCTCCGACACGTTGGCCAGCCGGACACGGACGCGCGAGGGCGCATCCTCCGTAGCTGCTCGCGCGGAGACGACCATGTCCACGTCCACGTCCGGGTGGAAGTCCGGGTTCCGTCCCGTGGCATGGAGGTCGAGCGACGGGGCGCCCGTCTTCGCGTCGCGCACCTGGTATAGGCGGCCCAGCAGGATGCGCCGGTAACGGCGGATGATGATGTCGAGCGGTCGCTCATGGCTTCCCGCGCGCGAGGCCTTCGTGTTGCTGCCCCCACTGCGCAAGGACACCGACACCGGGCCCCGCCAGATATTCTCCGCCTGCCGCATATGCCGCCTCGCGCGTGGTCGCCTGATGTCGTGGTGGTCGGATCCTCTCCGAGGGACCGAACACGCCAAAATGTATCCCATACGGGATTCAGGTCAAGAGGCTTGGGTTGCGAGTGGGATTCAGATGGGGATACAAATGGCGCCCGCATACGGAGGTGCCGATGCTGTTCGAGCCCGAAGAAGAGAAGTTCGACGACCAGTTCAGCATGCGCGCCCCTGCCTCTCTTGGTGAGCGCGCGAAGGCCATGAAGGAAGCGGAGCGGCTGCGCTCCGTTAACAGCGCCCGCGTCAAGGCGATGCTCCTAGGCTTCAGCGTGTACGACTGCCTCTCGAAGCATTCCGACACTGTGCGTTCGCTGGCGGCCAGCGAACGGCTCGGGCCCGACGAGGTTGCGGTCCGGCTGCTGGAGGAAGCCCTCGCGGCCCGGGAGAAGAAGCGGCGGTAGATCCGGCGTCGCCCCTTCCTCTGCGGAGGAGGGCTGATGCGTCACCGCCGACCCAGGAAGCCGTCACCCGAGCTGCAGCGTCACCGGCAGGTCCGCGCGGACTACCTGCGCGACCTCGCCCGGATCCAGGGCAAGGCCGACCCGAGCCCTCCGCCGCCGCGCGAGCTACCCCCCGAGGAGCTCTGCCCCACCTGCGGCGGCCCGACCTTCGTCATGAGCTACGGCCGGGTGTGCAGCCTGGGACTGCATGACGGCTGAACGCTTGTCAGGTGCCAAAGAGGACAGGGGCCGTGCTACGGCTGGGCACTCTTCGCCTGGAGGGGGCATGTCCCGCGTTGTGGTAGTCGTTGCTGTACTGGCTGTCGGTTGCTGCGTGATGTCGTGTCGGCCGAGCGAACGCTCCAAGTACCTCAAGCGCACCGATGTCTCGTTTGAGGAGCTGCAGGCCGTCAGGCTGCGGCGTGTCGAGGTTGGCATGCCACAGGATGCAGTTCGCGCTTCGTGGGGGAAGCCCTGTGAGTCCAAAACCGAGACAACCGCCGAAGGACAGAAGGCTCGATGGATGTATTGCTCGAAGTGCCCACGTCGCGTCCGCGAGTTCCTAACCGAGGGCAACCAACCCGTTCAGTGCGCGGGCGAGAAGCTGGTGACCTTCCGCGATGGGCGAGTGACTGAAATTCGGGAGTAATCCTCACGCCTCCTGGCGGAACCTCACGCCGTCGAGGTTGAACTCTGACGTGCTGCCGGAGATGGGCGTCACGGCGCCGTCGGAGGTGACGCGCACGCGGCCGAAGAGGGTGCCGCAGTCCACCAGCAGGTGCTGCTCATTGAGGGGGCGGTAGCCGACCGGCAGCACGAAGGCCGCGCTCCCCATGGTGCCGGACCGCATCGCGCCTCCCAGGACGACGTCCCCGGCGATGTTCTTGTAGAAGTTCGGGTTTCGCGGAGCGCCGACACCTACCCAGCCAGAGGCGGCAATCATTACCGCTTGCTGATAGTCCGGTGGGCGAGGCTGGAACGTCACTCGCGCCGAGTCCACGTGGCAGGTGTACGCCTGCGCGGTGCTCTTGCCGACGAAGAGCTGCGCATACCGGGCAGTGCCTGGCGCCGTCATCGTGACGCCGCGGCCCAGCTCCTGCCACGAGCTGCCGTTGAGCTGGAGCTCGTCCACGACCACGGCCCCGGCGAACCCGAACGTATCGGTCAGCCAGCGGATGAGCAGGATGCCTTTGAACGTGGGGTTTGAAATCGACTCGCTCCCCCCTCGCACCATCGCACTGGCGGCAATCAGGTCCCCGGGGCGGATGGCAAACACCTGCGACGCCAGCAGCGTCGCCGCCAGCGTGGGCGCGAGCCAGACGGAGCGGACACCGGAGTAGATGGCGGAGCCTCCAGCTCCATCGAATGCGTCCACGTTCCACACGCCACCCGAGACACCCCAGCCATCCGGCGGCGAGTCGGGGTTGCTGAGCGCCTCGAAGTCCGCGTTGAGCGGCAGGATGGCGTACGTCACGGTGGGCAGGAGCATGGACGGCGCGACGTACCTGGGCGCCAGCGTTACCTCCGAGCTGGTCGGGCCCGCGTTGCCCTTCACATCGCGAGGGATGACGCGTGCGTAATACGCACGGCCCGCCACCAGGTCAGCCACCTCGAAGCGCGTGGCACGGCTGTTCGCCCGGTACGTGGCCGCCGACGGCGTGAAGCTGGGCGAGCTGCTGATGTGCAGCTCGTAGGAGTCCCAGGGCGTGCCGTCCGCCGCGGGGGTCCACGCGAGGCTGAAGCCGTTGACGGTGTTCGTCACCGTCAACCCGCTCGGCGCCGCCGGCCCCGTGAAGGGAGCGGACGGCGCGACGCCAGGACGCGCGTCGCGCTCCATCCACTCCGCGCGGCTCGTGCTGGGGCGCCCTTGGAGATGGAGCGTCGTCCGTGCCTCGCCGTTGGTCGCGCACTCGAAGTCAGCGGAGACGATGCCCAGGCGCTGGGCCGCGTCGAAGTGCACGCCATCCGGCAGCACCTGCACCAGGTCCGCCTCCTGGAGGTACCAGTGAATGCCCGGCAGCGTCGGCGACATGCTGAGCGCCGACTCGGACAAGTCCGCGATGGCCGCGTCCGCCAGACGCTGCGCCTCCGCCTGGGTGTCGATGAGCGAGGACGCGCCCTCCGCCACCTGCATCCACCGGCGTCCGTAGAGCGCGACGCTGGTGGCGCTGGTCGCCGTCACCGTCTTGCGCTTCTTCGTGCCGGTGGCGTCCTTGTCGGCCTTGTCGGAGTAGACGACCTCCACCACGTTGCGGATGTGCTCCAGGTTGCGCTTCAGCTCGCCCAGCTCCAGCACGTTGTCCGGGCCGAAGGTGGCCACGGGCGTGTCCGTCAGCCGGTCCGGCGACCAGAGGGTGAGCGCGAAAGCGCCCGCGTCCTCGCGCCAGCGCATGCGCACGTCCCAGCCAATCTGCCCCGCCAAGAAGCGCACCGCATCCAGGAGCGGCTCCCGCTTCTGGATGTAGGGCCCGCGCACGCTGCTCGGGTTCACGGGCGTGTAGAGCCCGTAGCTGCTCATGCCGTTGTCGTTGAGGATGGACTGGATGACGGACTGGACGGGCGTGCCGGCGGTGCTGCCGTACTGGCGCTCCACCTCCGCCCAGGTGTCCTGTAGCAGCCCGCCGAGGTCGCGCCCGGTGACGCGCAGTTCGTCCCCGCCCGCGTCCACCTCGTCGATGCGGCCGCGCCACACCTCGCGCCAGCTGCCGCTGGGCACGTGCGCGCGGCGCGTGTCCAACGGCACCGTCGCCACCTCGATGCGGAGATACGCACCCTCGCGAATCAGCGGCTGGAAGGTGCCGCCCGCCGTGTTGTGAGCGCTGCCCACGACCAGCGGTGAGAGGCTGAGGCGCTTCCCGTCGGGCCCGTTGCGGACGACGGTGACGGTGGCATCGGACACCGGCGCCTCGATGCTGTACGACCAGCTCGCGCCCAGCAGGTAGTCCCCGGCCAGGAGCGTGGAGAGGTCCGTCCACGTGGCGCCGCGCTGCACGAGCACGCGCAGGTGCGAGGCGAAGCCTGCGGGACAGGAGATGGCGGCGGCGTCAGCCGCGGAGAGGGAGCGCATGTCAGATGTCTTCCGGTTGCTGCATCAACTCGAAATCCATGTACTGGCCCTGCACCCGCGCGCCGTCCTCGTCGTACTCCACCGCCTGCGCGTCACCCGCCTGGCCCAGCACGCGGCAGGGCCCGGGCAGTCCGGTGCCCGCCGCGGTGTGGTACGGCAACGGGCCGAAGGGCGCCGTCGCGGTGGCCCACTGGGGCACCCACGCGGCCGGCACCGTGTAAGGCAAATAGATGAGGTCGCTCACAGCGACGTCGGCTGCGGCGCTCACGGTCAGCACGCCTTCGCCAATCGAGACGAAGAGCCCCACCTCGCCCTCCATGTCATCGACGATGCCCAGCTCGCTGCCGTTGATGTGGAGGACGTCGGGCTGGAAGCGCGCGACAACGTGACTCCATGGACCAGAAACACCGGCGCGAACCCAGAAGCCGACGGTGCAGTCCGGGCGGGCGCCTACCACCCACGCCACTTCCTCGCCGGGGTTCAGAAACATTGCGCCATAGCCCCAGCGTCCTGCGATGGCGGTGCCCGCCTGTGGCACGCCGTTGAGGCTGGAAGCCACCAGCCCCTTGCTAGAGGTGAAGGCGTTGACGGTCGCCGCCGCGAAGTCCCAGCTGTGCCCGTCGCCGTCGATGAGGCGGCGCAGCGCCTGCGCTTCGGTCATCGGCATGAGTGGCGTGCCGGCGGACCAGGTGTAGACGCGCGCCCGGGCACCGCTCTGCGCCCAGCCGCGGAACGTCCGCACACGCGGGCCCAGCAGAGTGGGCTTCTGCGTGAGTCCCTTGGCGGCTGAGCACCGCACCTCGATGCCGCTGAGGGTGAGATAGGCCATGCCCCATGAGAAGGGGCGGGCCAGGCGCTACGTGTACCGGGAAGAGACGGGGGCCGTCGTCCCGTAGAGACGGATGCCGAAGCGCCGCTGAATGTCCTCGGCGCGCTTCTGGGCCTCCTCCATGGCCTCTTCGATGTCGAAGCCAGTGATGTTGAAGATGAAGCCGAGCGGCGAAGCGCGCGACGTCTCCGGCGCCGTCACCGTGTCCCCACCCGAGGGCGACGGCGGAGGCGTGGACGGCGCCGGCGCGGCGCCCCCGGTGGACGTGTTCGGCCCGTCCTGCTCGTCCTGCGAGTCGAAGCGCCGGAGGGCCACCTTCCACAAGTCAGGCACGTTGGTGAGCGCCTCGTTCACGTCCTCAAGGGCATCGCGGTTTTTCAACACTTCGGCCGTCTCCTTCGCCTTGGCCATGGCCGCGTCCCACGTCAGGCCCTCCAGTTCCTGGATGCTCCGAGCCAGGGACTCCGTGTCCACCTTCGCGGACTCCATCGAATTGGCCCACCCCTTGAGGAAGCCCAGCGGATGCGCGCCCAGGATGCTGATGTCGCCCAGCTTCCTGAACACCCACTGCACCGCGCTGACGATGCCGTTCCACGCGGAGCCCAGGCCCTTGATGACGTAGAGGATGGCGATGGCCACGTAGCGCAACACCTGGAATAGGCCCTTGAGGACGTTGTCGAGGAGCCACGCCGTCGCCTTGCCCACTGCTTGAAACGCGGGCGCGAGCATCCTCAGCACCATGCCCACCAGGACGATGATGGGAGCGATGGACTCCATCGCCTCGCCCATCGCCTCCATCGTCGGCTGCACGACCTCCACGACCACGGACACCAGGTAGCCGACCGCGCCCATGACGGTGTCGAGGCCGGTGGCGGCGGCGCCGAAGAGGTCCTTCAACATCTTGATGATGCCGTTGAGGACATCGATGGCCTCGGCCATTTCGTCGGATCCCATCACCAGCTCTCCGATGGCAGCCAGGAGCGCGCCCCACCATCCGCCGGCCTCGAACCCCTTCTTCGCGGAGTCGATGATGCCGCTGATTTCCCCGAGGCGTCCGAGGAATCCGTAGAGCAGGTCCGCCTTCGCAGCAGCTGCAGCGGCGGCGGCTTCCTCGGCGGCCTTGCGAATGGACTCAGCGAGGGCCTTGGCGTTGTCCTCCATCAGCTTGGCGTAGGCTGCCATGGCCGGAGAGCCCAACCCGCCGCGCAGGCGCTCCGCGAAATGCTCTGTTCCCTTGTGCCCTGCGGCAGACACCTCAATCCCATTATCGTCCGCTGCGCGCAGCTTTGCTTTGGCGTCCCCGTCGAAGAGCGAGTCGAGCAGGGACTTCAGCTCGCTCATCTTGCCCGTCCACTCCTCCACCGTCTTCGAGTTGAGGACCGCCGCGACCAGGTCCTTGATGCCAGAGGTGGCGTGCTCCAGCCCGAAGCCCACCGTGTCCTTTACGGCTCCCGCAGCCTCCTTCGCCCCGTCGGCAGCCTTCGTCGCCAGGAGCACGGCCCCCTTGTTCAACTCCGACGTCGCCTTGTCGAGACCCTCGGTGGCGGCAGACTTGACGGCGCCCAACGCGGCCTTGATGTCCTCCTTGAGCTTCTTCCCCGTGAGGTCCTCCATCGGCCGCAGCGCGCCCGCGATGCCGTGCATCTTGGCTGCCTCGGCAATGGGACGGAGGATGCGGGCGGTACCTCGCACCAGGAAGGCGACGAAGTCGAGAGAGCGGTCCACCATGGCCTCGACAGTTCCAGCCACTGCGCTGAAGGCGAGGCGGAAGATGTTCGCTAGCCTCGTGCCCAGGTCGCTCAGGCCAGCCATCATCTCGGAGACGGACTGGGCCATCGAGCTCCAGGCCTCCTTGGCCAGGTACTTGATGTCCCCCCATGACTTGTAGACGCTTCCGACGAGCAGAGCGATGCCCGCAAGCGCGGCGACGACGGCCAGGATGGGGATGGCGGCAGCCGCGAAGCTGACGGCCATCCGCCCAACGCTGCCGAGGAGGGACGGGACGGACGTTGTGAAGTCCGCCACTGCGGAGCCCAGCCCTCCGACGCCGGACTTCATGCCGGCCAGCGCCTTGCCGATGTCCACCTGCGCCAGCGCTTGGAGGGACTGAAGGGCCTTGCCCGCGCCCACGCCCAGATGGGTGAAGACGGGCAGGACGGACTTGCTCATCTCCAGGAAGATGCCGAACCCCTTGAAGAGGCCCTCCATGGTCCCCGCCAGCTTGCCCACGGCGCCGATGCCGAGGCCCATCCCGGCCACCCACGCGGCCATGCTGGCCACTCCTCGCTTCGTTTCGGGCGAGAGGGATTGGAGCTTCGCCACCACCTGCTCGATGACGTGGGCGACCTTCTTCACCAGGGGCGCGAAGAGGTCCCCGAGTTCGGCGGCGAGCGTGATGAGCAGCGCCTTGATGTGCTCGGTCTGCTCTTTCATCGCCGCATTGGATTCGGCGGCGGCCGCAACGGCGGCGGCGATGCCCGCGGCGACGACGGCACCGATGTTCCCGATGGGCTCGGTCGCCTCCTTCACCTGCTTGGTGACCTTCTCCGCGTGCTTCACGAGCTTGCCCAGCGACGCCACGGCCTCGCCGATGGTCGCGGTGACGGCGACGTAGAGGTCTCCAACCTTCAGGGCCACGGCATGACTCCAGGACTGCTACCGCTTCGGCGCGGGCCTCGGGCCGAAGCGGTAGACGGTGGTGTTGGTGGTAGGGCCGCTCGCATGCGCCCGGGTGGGCGACGCGGCGGAGTGCTGAGGGTTCTGGACGCGGCGGTCGAACTCTTCGCGCTCCAGCTCGCTGTACGCGAGCAGGCGCACGATGTCGGACCAGGGCCAGGTGCTCACCTCTGCCGGCGAGCGGTGCATCATCTTCGCCACCCCGTAGATGGCATTCAGCTCGGGGTGGCTTCGGAGTTTCCCTTTTCCTCCTCCACCGTCTTGCCGCCGAAGCTGGACGTGAACGCCGTCGCGGAGTCGAGGAGCCACGGCTCCAGCTTCACGGCCTCGAGGTCCTCCCGGCTGCCCAGTTCGAAGACGCGGCGCCGCCCGCCCGGGTGGTACAGGCAGGCGATGGCGACGCGGGCCAGGAAGTAGATGCCGGCGTCCTCGCTGGTGGGGTTGCGGTCCGCGTCGATCTCCCCAGCCTCCTTGCTCAGCTTCAGCACCAGGGTCTTGTCTCCGGCCGACGGCTCGCAGAGGTCGTAGTCGGCGCCGTCGATGACGAGGCGCTTGATGAACTTCCGGGCGGTGCCAATGGGCTTGCGGTAGACGGGTGTCTCGCTCATGTCTGTCTTCTCCGAGAAGAGTCCTGCGGTGGAACAGAAGGGGCGGCTACACCTTGACGGGGGCGCCCTGGCCGGTGAGCGAGCACGTCAGCTTGTCCACGTCGGAGGACGGGCCGCCGCTGTCGAAGGACATGACCCTCACCGCGTACCGCACCCCGCGCTGGCCGGCGGTCGCGTCCTCGTCCTTGATGACGTGCAGGTAGCCCACCTGCCCGGAGAGCATGTGCGTCTCCATCAAGTCCTGCGCGGCGTTGCCCTTGATGCGGTGCCCGCTGACGTTGAGGGTGAGGCCGCGCAGCGTGGCGAGGTTGCGCTTGAATCCGTCGCTGCCGAAGTAGTTCGCGTCCACGCTGTCGACGGCCGTGGCGACGCTGCACTCGCTGATGCCGTCCAACTCGGTGGCGGGCGCCTCGACGGTGCCGTCCTCCAGGTTCACGAGGGTGGCCGTGGGCGTGGCGGTGAAGTGGATGCGCTGCGCGTAGAGGACTTCGGGCTCTCCAGCCATGACTCAATTCCTTTCACTTCGGGGGGAACATCTCTTTCAAAGCCTGCTCAAGGGCCGCCTTCACACCCTTGCGGCCGATGGTGCGGCTGCGGCGGAAGGCCTTCTTGAGGAAGTGCGGCTCCGGGTTGACGATGTCCCGGTCCCAATGCACGCCCTCATGGATGGCGCCGGCGGCGTGGTGCGCATAGCCCGCCACCCAGGTGACGGAGAGGCGCCGGTCCAGGTGGTACTCGGGCCCGTCCAGGAAGCCGGTCTCCGCGAGCGGGCGCTCCGAAGGCATCTCGTTCCCGTGCTCGTCGTACTCGACGGAGCGGTCCCCGCGCGGCACGTCGAACAGGGAGAGGTCCAGCGCGTGGCGCACGGTCGCGTAACAGGGCTTCTCCAGCTTGCGCAGCACGCGCTGCGGCTGCTGGCGCAGCTTGAGGAGCGGGGCGAGGTCGAGCTTCACGCGGACGGGCATGTCCCATGAGAAGGGGTGGCCGTCCGGCGTCAGGCCGCATAGCTGAGGGTGATGGTGAAGACGAAGCGGTGGCGGTGGTTGCCGTCCTCGCCCAGGTACGCGGGCTGCCCCTGCGCGCGGCAGGAGACGTAGCTGGGCACGGCGGCCAGGTGCAGCGCGCTCCAGCAGCGCCGGGCCAGGGCCTGGGCCTCCAGGTACGTGAGGCCGCGCACCAGCACCTGGACGTCCGGCTGGAGGTAGCTGCGCCCCGTGCCCAGGTAGTCCTCGGGCGCGTCGCCCGGCACCTCGCGCACGGCCACCGCCTGGGGCGGCGCGGTGGCGGGCAGGGGGCCCGTGTAGAGGCTGGGCGGGGACGACGTCCGGGAGACGCCCAGCGCGGCCGCGTCCAGCACCTGGACCACGTGCAGCTCGACGTCGTGCAGCTCGGCACCCATCAGACGTACACCTCGTAGTGGTCCGTCTCCCCGCGGATGTTGGGGCACGGGGTGACACGCAGCGGCCGGCGCCGCGTGTTGAGGTCGCCCGGCGTGGTGCCCGGCAGCCAGAGGGCATCCCCGGGCTTCACCTCCACCGTGGTGAAGAGGACGGCCTCCGAAGTGGCGTCGGTGCCGTCGGAGGTGACGAGGCGCTTCGTGCTGCCCTCGTAGCGGCAGGCGTGCTCGGTGGGCGCGGAGAAGTCCTCCTGCCCGCGGTCGTTGACGCCCAGCAGCCGCGCCAGGCCGAAGCGCTGCTTGAGGCGGTGGCCCAGCAGCATCACGCCGCTCCCTGGCGCGGGCGGCGGTACCGGGCCACCAGGCGCCGCGCGCGGGCGGGCACCGCCGGCAGCTGCCCGTCTTCGTCCGTGGCGCGCGTCAGGGAGGTGCCGCCAATGGACTCGGAGACGGCCTCCTCGGCGCCGTCCCCGTGCACCAGCGCGCCCACCACCATCTGCGCCGCCAGCTGGAGGTCCGCCGGCAGGTCCACCTGCAGCGCGGTGTCCAGGGCGGCCTGGCCGGGCGTCACCCAGCCCGCGTCGTAGGTGACGACGAGCTCGCCCGTGTCCTCCACGTGCAGCGGGGTGGAGGAGACGCCGGGCGAGTAGCGGCCGGTGAAGGGCCACGCCTCGCCGCGCGCCAGCACCCGGCCCATGACGGCGGACTCCAGCGCGTACGCGGCGGCCGGCAGCTCCACGCCGCACACCTCCACGCGCGTCACCTGGCGCACGCCCCCGGAGCGCAGCCAGAGGTAGCGCCCGCCCGCGCTGGCCACCGACTCCACCACGCCCATGCGCCGGTGAAGCGGGTAGCCCACGTGCGCGGCCAGCGTCAGGGACGCGGCGGTGATGAGCAGCGGCAGGCGCTCGGGGTCGGCCGCGTCGCGCACGGTGGCGGGCAGCTGGGCGGCGGTGAGCAGGTCCTCGACGGCAGGCATAGGCACCTCGGGGCAGAAAGAGGGCCGGGGCGGCGCGAGGCCGCCCCGGCCCGAGCAGGCACGGGAGGGGAGGGCGTGCCCGCCGCTACACGGGAAGCGTCTGGCCACCGCCGAAGATGACGGTGGCGCCGATCAGCAGCGTGGGTGTGGCGCCGCCGGTGAGGTCCACCGTCTCCACGAAGCGGAGCCGGTCATGCGCGGCCGGCACCACCTCCTGGAGGTCCACGTCCAGCTCCGCGGCGGTGCTCGCGGTGGTGACGGTGAGGCTGACGGCGGCGCCGTCACGGTTCTTCGCATCCGTCCACGTGGTGCCGTCGGCGCTCGTCTGCATCTTGTACGTGGCGGTGAAGGAGCTGGGGCCGTTGGCGGCCGCGCCCGTGACGACGGAGAGGACGAGGCTGCGGTAGGTGCCGAAGGCGAAGGCGGCGCCGTTGCGCGTGCCCGCGGCGTTGGCCGCCGGGGCATGCGAGAGGTTGGCCGCGTGGATGAAGGCGCCGATGTTATTGCGCGTCGGGTGCATGGGGCTGTCCTGGTTGAGGTTGGAGAGGCGGCGCGCGGACTACCCGCCGTAGTTGGCGCCCGTGAGGAAGGCGAAGGCCTGCCGGTGGCGCAGGGCCCAGTCGCCCTCCCACACCGCCCGCAGCGTCATCTGGTCCGCCTCGAAGTCGCCGGTGGACTCGCCCACCGTCACGTCCATGGCCGAGGCCTCGCCGTAGTACAGCTGCGCCGCCAGGCCGAAGCCGATGTGCTCCTTGCCCGCCAGTGACTCCGTCACCTTCACCGGGAAGCCGTTGAGGCGCGGATTCTCGAAGTCCTGGAGGCCCGGGAAGACGTAGCCCGCGCTGTCGCGCAGCTCCGAGAGGTAGAGGTGGTTGGCCGAGTCCATGAAGTAGAAGGGCAGGTTGCCCGCCAGCTTCAGCTTCGAGGCCAGAATCGGCTTGATGAGCTTGAGCTTCAGGTCGTTGCGGATGTTCTCCGCCGTCGTGCCGGTGATGGCATTCTTGCTGGCGTTGGGCACCAGCTCGAAGATGCCGGTGGGCTTCTTCGCGCCCTTGCCGTAGAGGCCCGCCAGGTCCGTCTCCAGCGCCATGGCCTGCGTCACCTCGCGGCCCACGTCGGCGGAGGCGGTGCTGTTGCCCAGGCGCATCAAGTCATTGGACATGGGCACCAGGGCCATGGCCTTGTGCGCGCCCAGCTCGACGGTGCCCGTCTTCACGTCGGACTTCTCCGGCGCCTGGGACTCGCCCACCCAGTAGACGGTGGGGCCCTGGTTGATGCGGCCGATGGTGAACTTGCCGCCGTAGCCGGAGACGGTGCGCGCGCCGGCCGCCAGGAGGATGGCGTCCTCGCGCAGCAGCTCGATGACTTCCTCGGAGCGCGTCTCGCGCGAGTAGAGGGCGCCGCCCTGCTCGAAGATGCTGCCGAAGACGCCCACCGACTTGCAGCGCTCCACGTAGGCCTTGAGCTTCTCCAGGCCCGGCCGGTTCGCGATGCCGAGCCGCTCGGCGCTCCGGACGTAGTTGGCCTTGATGAGGACGCCCAGGCGGGCCTGCGCGGTGCGGCCCTCGGGCGGATCCATCTGCAGGTCCTTCGCGCCGGACGTCACCGGGCCCGGGGCGACGGGGTTGGGACGCGAGGCGATGGCGGCCTCGGCAGCCTTCACGGCGGCCGCGTCCACCGCGCGCTGGAGGGACTCGGGGAGGGCAGGCGCTGCGGGCGGAGTGGCGGCCGTGGTGCCGGGCTTCGGCTTCGTCTTGTTCTTCATGGTGTGGCTCCGGAAGTCGGAAAGGGACTGCGGGGGTCGAAGGAGAGAAGGGGCGGCCTACGCGGCGAGGGCGGAGTACTCGCGCAGCTCGCGGCCGGAGAGGGCGGCGGCCTGGGCGGCGGTGAAGCCGAGGTGCTTGCGGACGCGGAGCCGGAGCGCCTTGGCCTCCTCCTCGTCGGGCTCCTCTTCCACGTCCTCCCTCTCCGCCTCGGACGCGGCCTCCTCGTCGGGCAGCTCTTCGCCTTCGTCCGGCTCCGCGTCCTCGCCCTTCGCCTCCGCGTCGTCGGCGGCTACCTCGTCGGGCTCCTCGTCTCCGGGCTCGTCCTCGCTGGCGGCCTGCTCCTCGCCGCCGGCGAGCCACTCCTGGAGCGAGGCGATGTCCGCAGCGAGGTTGGCGCCCACCGCCTCCGCGAGCGGCACCAGGACGCCGTCCTCGAGGCCCGCCGCGAGGAAGTCGGCGGCGAGTTGCGCGCTCGCCTGGAGGTGCGCGAGCAGCCCCTCCGCGAAGGACTTCGGCGTCAGCTCACCGCCCGTGTCGCCCGCGTCGCCGAGCTCCTTCTCTTCCTCAAGCCCCTCTTCGGGGGCGGCGCCCTCGGACTTGAGCGCGGCGAGCAGGGCGGCCTGGCTGGTGGCGAGCGCCTTGAGGGCCGAGGCCAGGCCCGGGCGCGCGCCGCGGCTGCCGAGCGAGCGCAGGCGCACCGCGTCAGCGTTGGCGGGCACGTTGACGATGGACACCTCCAGCAGTTCCACAAGAGGGAAGTCGAAGCCGCCCTCGGCGTTGGGCACCGGCTCCTCCACCGGCACGAATCCGATGGAGCACGCGCCCAGGCTGCCCGCCTTCACCTTGCCGGCAATCGTCTTGGACAGCTCGTCCACCTCATCGAAGACGGGCGCCATCACCCACGCGTCGCCCTCGCGGTAGCAGCGCGCGAAGCCCACGGGCGGGCTCCAGCTGTTGTGCTCCCACAGCAGCGGCACGCGCACCTCCTCGCCGTCGGCCTTCACCGCGAGGACGCGATCCCCGTGCCGGTCGAGGTTGGGCGAGGTGATGCGGAAGACGGGAGCGCCGGCCGCGCCTTCGGCGGGCGGGGCGGCGCTGAGCAGCTTCTGGCGGATGGACTTGGGCTTGCGCATGCCCAGGGAGAAGGGGCGGCGCCCGTCGCTACACGCGGTCCTCCTCGCCGCTGCGGTCGCGCGGCGGATTGGGCGTGGCGTTCGCTGCGGCGGACTCCACGTTGTTGCCCCCGCCGGCGCCGGGCAGGGGCTTGGGACGCTGGCCCTCCAGCTCCGGCAGCTCCGGCAGGTTCGCGAAGCGGCGCCACTCGTTCCAGGTGACGCCCTCGGTGGGAGGCGTCGTCATCGCGCGGAAGGTGCGCTCCCACTCCTGCGGACGCGGGTCCTCGTAGTCGAGGATGACGTCCCGGTCGATGAGGGGCACGAGGCAGTGCTGGTACCACGCGCGCCAGAACTCCAGGCGCGGCGCCACCGCGTACTCCGCCAGGTGGTACTTCGCGGCCTCCGCCGTCGCGCGGTTGCTGGAGGTGAGGTCGCCCACCAGCTCCGGCGGGACGCTGTACGCCTGGCGCACGTAGGAGCGCAGGCTGGCCGCGAGCTCCTTCGCCTGCAACTCGCGGTAGTTCACCTGCACCTGGGCGAGGGTCACGTCCGACGGGGCGAACCACACCTTGCCCGCGTTGGCGGGCCCGCGGAACTCCGCGTTAAACTTCTTCTGCATGTCCTCGGCGGCCTCGCCGGTGGTGCTGCCGTCGTCGTTGTTCTTGCTGCCCAGGCCGACGATGGCGGCGGGGATACCGCCGCGCTCGAAAGTGGCCTTCGTCGCCTTGTCGATGGCCTCGATGGTGTCGAGCTTGTCGCCCAGCGCAAGGCCTCGCCCGGCGCCGCGCCCCTCGGGATTGGCCGGCGCGAGCGCCTTCGCCCAGAGGACGTCGGACTCCGGCACCCAGCCCTGGTACTGCTGGTAGGAGATGAAGAAGGCGGGGCGGCCCAGCGCGGGCGTCATCGTCACGTTGTGGGGCGGCACCACCTCCCAGCCCACCGGGCGCCCGTCCGCGCCGCGCAGCAGCACCAGGAAGGCCTCGCCCACCAAGTCCACGTGCAGCTGCGCGAGCTTCCGGTACTCGCGCCCGGGGAAGCGCGGGTGCGGCGACTCCAGCAGCGTCAGCAGTTCATGGGCATCCAGCTCCACCAGCTCGCCGCGCGCGGTTGAGTCGGCCAGCGCCTTGCGGCGCTTCCGCCCGTCCAGTGACTTCCACCGCGGATCCATCCGCTTCTCGCCGGGACGCACGCGCTTGAAGGCCTTCCACTGGGGCGTGGCCACCGCGTCGGCGATGGTGTCCACCACGGTACGTAGCCAGTCGTCCTCCTCATAGGCGAGGAGGACCTCTCGGCTCCCCCGGCGCGGACTGAAGCTGATGAGGGGTAGTGCGTGGACGAGCTGCGGCTTGCCGCCAGGCGGGCCCGGCACGAGGCCGAGCGCTTTGGCGACGCGGGAGAGGAGAGAGGCCATGCCCTAAGACAAGGGGTGGTCCATGCCGCGTGCGAGGCGGATACGCTCAAAATGCCATCAGCCACACTCAGACTGACCACGCTGAAGCTCACGTGGCGCTCTGCTATGGTGCGGCAATGCACGTGCAATTTGACACAAATACATTCGGAGATGTGCTGGAGAATGAGGGGTGCCTTGAGTTGCTTGTGGATATGGCGCCGAAACTTGACTGGTGGGTTTCGATCTCGCTAACCGCGCTTCCCGAGGTCTTAGGTATGGATGATGAGCATTATCAGCTGAGCCGTGCGCGACGCATCTTGGAGTTGCGCCAGCGACTGGGGGGAAGGTTCTTCATTGCCCGGGGCTGGGAAAGCTTGGCCTTCTGTGAACTTTCAGTTGGCATAGACTCTCCCTTGCATTTGCCGTCTCCAGAGGTGGATGAGATTTATTACTACCTGCGCACCGCCGTGGAAACACAGAGTCGCGATGCAGGAAGAATGTTCGTATTCACCAAGGCAATGCGCGAGTACAAGCGTAATGCGCGCGAGATGTTTGACCGAAACAAGCAGCGGCTTGCGTCGATTTGGCGCGACCAAAAAATTACTCCTCGAACCATGGGGAGTATGCTGGCGAAATACACCGTTGCGTCAGTCCCTGACTGGCTGGTTTCGGGACTTGTTCGGGATAAGTATGGGCGCTCGCGCTATCAGCTTCGGTCTATTTATGCGAGACCGAAACGATTTAAGGCCATTCTGGGATGGTCGTCGCTTGTGAATATGGTGATGTTTGCTGATATCATTCCGCCTGGACTAATTAGTGGGCATCCATCTCTGGGGATGCTCAAACGCCATGATAACGATTGGTATGATGCTGGGGTGGCAGCCTCGTCAGCATATTGCGATGTTTTTGTTACACATGACAAGACTTTGCGCCAGCGGTGTGAGTTTATGTGTGGGAAGGGAATGTTTCATTTTCGCCTGACGGGGCTCAAGGAACTCTTGGGGCCAGGATGCCCCTGATGCTACGGCTCAGAGGGTTGCTCAGGGTCTTCTGAGTTAGCCGCAGGTTCTGAGGCGGCGCCGATGTTCCGACGCATCTTCACGACGTGCTTGTAGATGGGCCACACCATGGCGTCCACGCGGTCATCCCGCGCGTGTCCGCCAGGCGCCCCGGTGAACTTGCCGAGCTGCTCCTCGAGCTTCTCGTGCTTGCCCACCATATGCACGAGGCCCGCCGCCGCGAGCATGGAGACGGGGGCCGCGCGCTCCGCCTTCGAGTTGCGCGCACGCTCGGTGATCACCTTCACCTTCGCCAGGGTGTGGATGGTGGACGTCACCATGCTGCCGCCCGTGTTCGTCTCCGCGAAAATCCACGCGCGCGGCCGGTCCGAGCTGTCCTTCTTCGCGTGGAGTTCCCAGGCCTTGAGCGCGGCCACCGCCTTCTTCGCCCAGGCCGCCGGCTCCGGGCTCTTGAGTGAGAGGTCCGCGAGCACGTAGGCGTGATCGCGCCCGTCTTCCTCGCGACGCACGCCGACCACCACGATGCCGTGCATGTCCGCGCCCTTCTTCTCGCCGGTGGCGGGGTCCAGGCCCACCACGATGAAGTCGAAGACGGAGGGCGCGTCCTTCGGCTTCACGCGCGAGGCGTTCCAGTCCACGCCCCGGAAGAGCGCAGGGTCCAGGTCGAACTCCAGCTCGCCGTAGAACTCACGTCGGCCGATGGCGCTCTTCTTTGCGTCCAGGGCCTGGAGGGCGTAGTCGTCGTCCAGGTGGGCGCTGTTGTCCAAGGTGCTGGAGCGCGAGAGGACGAGGCCCCGGCGCTGCTTGAGAATCTCGCGGAAGAGCTCCGTAGGCGCGGGCGTGGTGGTGATGACCTTGCGGCTGGAGAGCCCCAGCCGCCGCATCCGCGCGGACGTGCCGCGGCCGACGCGACCGCACTCGGTGAAGACGGCGACGGGGTCCTTCTTCCAGGCCACCACCTCGTCCAGCCACTCGAAGGTGTAGCCGTAGCCGCGGAACTTGTCCGCGTCGGCTGCCGGCAGGTAGTCGGCCTTCACGCCGTTGGGGAAGACGAGCTGCTTCTTCGACTTCAGGTGCTCAGGGCGGAACCACGGGGGCGCCAGGGTGAGGATGCCGCTGGGGCCCTCCAGCTGGTTCTTCTGAATCTCCGTGTACGTCGGGCCGACGATGAGGATGCGCGCCTCGGGGTCCACCTTCGCCTCGCGGATGACGGAGGCCGCGCCTGCGTGCGTCTTGCCGGCGCCGCGCCCACCGAGGAGGAACCAGGTGCGCCAGCGGGCGTACTCCGCGGACACCATGTCCGGGGGCTGCTGGGCGGGGCGGAGGGAGTACTCCGGTTCGTAGTAGAGGACGAGCAGCTCCTGGGTGGAGAGGCCGAGCCGGTCCGCGAATCCCTCGGTGGTTCCGAACTCCGCTCGAAGCTGGAGCGCCACCCGGTCCAGGACGGAGTGCCGGCCGTGCGTCTCCGGGCGGATGACGGGCAAGCCCTTGAGCAGGTCCTTCCCGGCGGTGACAGCGGCGGCCTTGGCCATGCCCTCCGAGAAGGGGCGGCTACTCCTCCGCCTCCGCCGGAGCTGGCATCGCCTTCTTGGCCTCGTTGTCGAGGAACCGCGCCAGCCGGTCAGCCAGCGTCTTCTGCGCCTCCTCCGGGGTGACGAGCTCGAAGGCACCACCGTCGCTACTGGTCGTCCCCACGGTGCGAGGCAGGGTGAAGTTCTTCGGGTCGCTCAACCCCAGGCGCCAGCGCAGCCACTTGTCGTTGAAGGCGCGGTTGCCGATGTTCTCCATCGCGGCTGCTTGGAGGACGCGGCGGAAGTGCGCGGCGGCCGCCTCGTACTCCATGACGAACGCCGTGTAGATGTCCTCCGTCTCGCGCTCGATGGCCTCCGCGCCGCGCGTGCGCCAGCCCTGGACGACGGTGTCCGTGGTGCCGACGGCGGCAGCTGCGTCGCGCAGGGTGTCGCCTGCTGCGATGCGCCGGCACAACTGCGCGCCGAGCTGGGGCGTCAGCGTCGTCACCGGCCCGGGCTTGCCCAGGGGCCGGTAGTTCAGGAGCGGGTCGAGACTCACGGCCTCGTTGGGCTCGCGCTCGGCCCCGGAGTCGCGGTGGCGGGCCATGCCTTCCAGAAGGGGCGCCAGTGCGCGCGCGCTTCGAGGCGCCCGAGCCCACATGCGAGCGCAGAAGACGCGCCAGCGGGCCGCCAGGAACGCGCAGAGCCCAAAAAATCAGGGGGTCGTCTCAGAGATCGCCGGGGATTTCCGGGAGATTTCCGCAGCGCAGGATTGCAGCGCGCCGAGCAATCCTTCCGGCAGGCGCAGATGTGGGTTTCCCACCCCAGGGGGAGGGGTCACCTATTCAATGGGGTTGTAATGTGCCCTTGTCCTACATGCCCCTGCCCCGGCGTGACCTACGTAGGTCACGGCCTCGCTGGATGCGCCCGTAAGTCCCCGCGCACGCACGCCACTCGCCGCGCTGGGAGCAGCAGGATGCTCCCAGCGCGGCTTCACGCCTGTCGGCCTACGCGAGCTGGTGTGCGAGCATCGCGAAGAACGCGACCACCATCGCAACCGTCAGGAAGAGCGCGATGAGGGCGTTGATCTGCTGTGCGTTCAGGTTCTTGGCGGCGCGGATGACTTCCCGCAAGACCTTGATGGCCATCTTCATGTGTGACCCCTTGCCGAGGGAGAGGTCGAACGCTCGGCTTAATCGTTTAGCGAGGCGCCCCGATACTGTGCAGGTGGGTGCTGTGCTTACCGCTCCGCGAATTGAACGGTGGCGCCGGCTGGAGCGCGACCCATGAGGCCGGGCGGGCAGCGCCTGGGTGCCACCGACTACGACGCGGAGGACAACCCCATCCCGTGAACGTGGCCTGGATGAGGCGCACCAGCGGCGGGCGGACATCGGTGTCGTGCATGCCCGGGTGGAAGGGGTGTCTCTCCGCGTGGTGGCCCGATCATCGAATGCATTCATTTCGTCAGTCGGCCCCGTGCACGCGACCAGCGCGGACGCCTCCAGGTGGGTGGACTACTTTCGGTGCCCGTGCCCGGACCTAGTCCACTCAGGGGTGCCGTCCCTCTGGCGCCGAGTTGGACTGGTCCGGAGGCACTCCCGACTTCCAGTCCAGTGGGCGGTGGCGAAGTCGCGCGGCATGGGCGCCCCTTCTCCCGGGCATGACCAAGCATGAGGGGAGCCGCGGATGAGCAAGGCGACTGCGACGGTGAAGGTTCGGCTTGTCGTCGAGGTGAAGGTGAATTCCGCATGGGGCGATAACTGCACCGTGGGGCAGGTCCAGGAGCAGGGCACACGCGAGGCCATCGCCACGGTCACGCGACTGCTCACGGACTCGGCGGCATCGGTGGTTCAGGTGGACGCCTGCGTGATGACGCTGAGCCGCGAGCCCGCGCGATGAAGACGCTCGTCGTGGTCCTCTGGCTGGCGTGGTTCCAGGTGACGACGGTGGCGGCCCTCCTCTTCCTGCGCCTGGTGCTGTGGGCATCCGGCATTCCAGCCGAGGAGGGCTGGCGCATCGCCATCACCTTCGTCGCGCTGGGCGCGGGCGTGCTCACCGCCGCGATGCTCACCACCACCGACGCGCTGGAGGAGCAGGCTCGGGCGCTCCTGGAGTGGCGCGCGTGCCGGCGGCACCAGCAGGCCACGCCGCGCCAGGTCGACGAGCAGTGACGTCCTGCTCCTGTCCCCGCGAGCGCGAGGACCTGCCGTGCCCGGTGCCAGGATGCCCCGCAGGCGTGGCGCTCCCGCGCGGCTTCCACCGAGGTCCGGACGGCAGGCGCTGGCGCCGTGAGCTCGTCCCGGGCCCGCCCGGCGCGGTGTCCCGGTGGGCGTGGACGCGCTGGGCGCCCGCCGCGCCTCGCAGTCCACGCGCTCCCGGCTGAGGCTCGGATTCACGAATTACGAAATCCGTTAAGCCGTGCCTCGGCGGGGAGGCGCCCCTTCTGTCCGGGCATGCCCCCCATGAGTCCTGAGTTCGCCGCCGTCCTCGTCCTGGCCGTGAGCCAGCTCCTCGTGCCGCTCCTCAACGGACTGCTGTCACGCCGGCAGACGAAGCACGAAGCCGCCGTGGATCAGGTGCCGCTGCTCGTGCAGTCCCTGACCGCGGTGGCGCAGGACGTGCGCGACATCAAGGCCGACCTGCGCGTGGTGAACGAGCACGGCGCGAAGCTCCAGACGCAGGACCTGCGACTCCGGGCCCTGGAGGACTGGATGGGCACCGCACGGCCGCAGCTGCACCAGGTGGTGAACCACGTCACGGTACTGATGGGGGAGCGCACCTCTCGGCAGCTCCAGCATGCCGCGAACGCGGTGGCCAAGGACACGGGCTCTGGCATCCCGTGAAAGGCCATCGAGTCGGCACCATGCCGGGCGTGCCCGTGTTGGGTAGTCAGACGCATTGCGCAGCGGCTCGCAGGCAATACGGGTACGGGCCCATTTGCTAGCACGAGAGCGGGTGCCGCTCGAATCGCACCGTTGACTCCTCTGTAAGAAACATCCGCGCCCGCCGTTCCACCCGTTCAACCTGAGTGGCGCAGTCATATATGAGCACTTCGCATGGGTTCTCGCTTTTGTGCTCACCGAGACCAACGCTCAGGATGTGCCCAAGCTCCGCGTCGAGCGCAGAGAGACTCAGTCCGTAGATGACGAGCCTTGGAGCCTTTGCAATGTATTTCCACATTGTCGTGATCCGGAGCGCCATCTCAGCTCGCTCTGCATCCGGCCTGAACGGCTCTTCTGTCCATTCGCTCGGAAGGTAAAGGAGCGATGGATTTGCAATGCTTCCATGGATATGCAGAATCGCTGATGGCGAACAAATATCCTTCTCGAGGAGCATGTCCCAGTTGGCGGTTATGAATATGTGCTTTCCCCAATGGCCGTTCCTGTAAATGTCTACAAACTCCTTCCGAAGGTGCAGTTCTCGCCGCTCTGTTGCGTCGCCAAGGTGCCGTGAGATGGACTTTTTTAGTGACAAGTCGAATTCCGACCACTGTGTTATCAGCTGGTTGTTGATGGTCTGATCGATCTTTTCATGTCGCCTGTTCTGTTCGAGGAATCGCCTCTGGTAGACGTGGGTAGCGAAAAAGTAGTTTGCCGCGTCGGGGTCAGTCCCAACGTGCGCTTCTGGTCTGAACTCGTTGATTGCTGAGAGGACCGGCGCCCATCCATTCTTGTCGATGCCAGAGCCGACAAGAAATACGGTATCGAGGCTTGGGACTTCGTTGGGCTCTGTTCTCAATCTGGTGCCTTGTGTGTTGGTTTGGTTGCTGGGTGCGCTCTGAAACGGTCGCTGGAGGCCGCAGCCCCCACATTCATCCCAAGTCAATGGGCGTGCCGCTTCGCGAGAATAGCGCCGCCAGTCGTGCGAGCCAAAAGCGCCCCTTCTCCGGTGAACACCCGAAGTCCCCGGAGCCCGCCGTGCCCATCATCACCTCGCAGCGCGCCGCCTTCCTAGCCATCGTCCTCGCGCAGATGCACGCGCCCTACCGCTGGGGCGCGAAGGGCGCGCTGGTCTCGAAGGATGGCGCGCGCCTCTTCGACTGCTCCGGCCTCGTGACGTGGGCCTTCCACCAGGTGGGCGGGAAGGACTGGCGGGCGACGCACAACACGGACCGGTTGTGGGCGGAGTGCGTGCCGGTGGCGATCGCGGCGGACCTGCAGCCCGGGGACCTGGTGCTGTACGGCCGCGCGGGCCACACGACGCTGCACGGCAGCCCGCCGACCGATGTGGACCCGAACCACGTCATGGTGCACGTAGGCGCGGGCGTGGTGGTGGGCGCGTCCGGAGGCGGCAGCAAGACACTCACGCTGGAGGATGCGGCGCGCGATGACGCGAAGGTGAAGGCCTTCACCCGCGTGACGTACCGGCCGGACGTGCTGGGCTTCCGGCGCCTGCCCTTCGTCTCCTGATGGGCTCGCCTCCTCGATGCCGCCTGTGTGGCAAGCGCCTGGGCCAGTGCGACCATCCGCGCTGGTTGCCGCGCCGCCCCTTCCTGCTGGTGCCGTGCAGTCCACCCGCACGCAACAACGCGCAGCATGAGCGCTTACTGCAATCAGGGCAGTGTGAAGCCTTGGGGAACGCAATACGTGCTCAGGGAGGGCTGATAGAACCAACAGCTCGTGTCTGGAGGACAATCTCCCCCATATACCCATGCCCCCTGGGCGTTACAGACCAGCCACCCACCACTACCTGGTGCGCATGCGTATGAGATGGGCGTGCAGGCTCCCCCTACTACTTGGCCGGACGTGGCGCTTTCCTTCTGGCCGGCCTCCGTTGGCGCTCCGTAATTTGGGGTCGACGGCTGAAATGCAAGGATACCTAGGACAGCCAGCAGGATTGAAGCTGTTCGCATGATCCGCTCCTTCAGGCGCTTGGCCGTTCAGCGGCGGCGAAGCGCCGTTGGCTGATGGCCACGTTGGCACATAGCATCGGCCGCGCCGTCCACAACCAGCACGGCATCCTGGTGTGCGCGGCGGACATCACGGTCGTCAACAGCTACGGCTCCGTGGCCCTGCTCGTGAAGCCGCCCAACGCGCTGCCCTTCCCGGTGAGCATGGCCCGCCAGGCGGCCACCGAGGCGCCCATGGACGGCTGCTGGAACTGGATGCCGCGCGTCTGAGCCGCCCCTTCTGCGTGGTGCAGTCCCACTCGCACCACGCAGGAGCAGCACCATGAAGAAGCGCCTCACCATCGTCACCACCGCCGCGCTCGCGGCCATCCTCACCGCGCCCCTGGCTCTGGCCCAGTCGTCCACGCCCACCAGCGCGGAGCTGGCCCCCGTCTCCGCTCCCGTCGCGCTCGCCACCCTGGACGCCGCGCCGGCCGTCCTGGCCCAGGTGTCCGCCGGGGCCGGCGGTAGCTCCTGGAAGGAGCTGCTCACGCCCACCAACATCGGCATCGGCATCGGCGCGATCACCGGCATCCTCGGCCTGTTCGCGGGGGGATGGTCCTGGCTCACCGCGAAGCGCAAGCGCATCGTCGCGACCGTGGCCTTCCACGCCTTCCATGTGGTGGAGGACTTCGCCGCGATGGACGAGGAGGAGAACGCCCTCGACAAGGTGGCCAAGGGCCTGGAGGTGGCGGACTCCTGGCTGAAGGCCAATGGCTGGCGCCCGCTGAAGGCCTGGGAGCAGGAGGCGGTGAAGCTGGAGTTCGCCTCCATCCACGGCGCGCAGAAGGCCGACGTGAAAGTGCGCGCGGAGGCGCTGGAGCTGGCGCTGGGCGCCATCGGCAGCACCGCCGCGCTGGAGCCGGTCGCCACGGCGGCGGTGGCGTCGGTCCCTTAGATGCCCCGCGGCGTGAAGTCGCCGCGGGGCTGTCGCGGGTGCTGAGCGATGTGCCGGTGAAGTCCGGCTACCTGGAGGCCTCCGCTGGTGCCTCTTCCCTCACGGGCGCCTACGCGCGCCTAGAGGGTGGGGCGAGGCTCCGGCAGGACCTGGGCCTCTTCGCCTTCGCAGAGGCCAACCAGCGGGAGCGGATGGTCGGCGCCGGCATGCGGTGGACGTTCGGCTGGTGACGCAGATTTCGTTGTGCGCTGGTCCAGAAATAATGAGGCCCGCTCCGTTGTGACGGGCGGGCCTCTAGTGTCTTGGTTTTAGGCGCTACGCTTACTGAGGCTCGTGGCCAGGGTGGTAGTAGTTGAATACCACCAGGATTGAGCCATCAGGCATCCGGCGGTTCTCGGACACCTTCACCAAACTTCCGGTGATTGGCTGACTGCATGCTGCGCACTTCGCTTTGATTTTAATCATTACTTCTCCTAATTGGTTAGTTGTTATTGGTGCTGCGTGGGGGATTATGCCACATCTTTTCAGAGGTTGCAAGGTCCTTGGAGTTATGATGGCGCGCTGAATCCTTGCACCTCGTGACTGGGCAGGGCGTCCTGGTGGGCGATAGCCCCAACTGCTCCCATCCACGCGCCGCAGGTGGCGCAGAGGTAGATGCGGCAGCCGCCGGCCAGGACCTGGGCGGCCACCTCCGGATGCAGCACCAGCAGGTCGAGCGCTCCGGACGGATGGGCGCGCGGGATGCCGGCACGGCGGAGTTGGGCCGCGAGGGCTTCCACCCGAGTCCATGCGGCTCGGGAGAGGTGCAGTCCGTCGATGCGGACGGTGCTCCCAGCGGGCGCCTTGCGCCGCTCCGGGGGCGTCTTCGTCTTGTCGTGGGTGGGCACCGGGCGGACTTCGCACGCACGGGCACGGGAGCCAAGGGACAGGCGGGGCGGCATCCCTCGTGCACCACGCGCGCGCGTGGTGCGACCCTCGCTCCACGCCCCCGACGAGGCCCCCAGAGTGAAGTCCTACTTCCAGACCGACACCGTCACCCTGTTCCACGCCGACTGCCGAGACGCACTGGCCGGACTCCCGTCCGAATCCGTGGACGTGCTGCTCACCGACCCACCCTACGGGATGGCCTACGAGGCCAAGGGGAAGAGCGGCGCCGCCATTCGCGCGGACGGCTCCCGCCAGGGCATGCGCGTCTTCCGCCAGGCGCTCACGGCTGCGGGCCCCGCGCTGAAGCCGGACCTGCACGCCTTCGTCTTCTGCCACTGGGAGAGCTGGCCGGACTTCTTCGACGCGGCCAGCGCCCACCTGAAGATCAAGGGCGCGCTGATGTGGTGGAAGGCGCGCGGCGGCATGGGTGACTGCGCCGCCAGCTTCGCGCCGGACTACGAGGTGGTGTTGCACGGGGCCGGGCCAACGCGCCGCGCGCTCGCTGGCAAGCGGCACGGCGCCGTCCTCGATGGCTACCCGCCGGTGCCCGCGCGTGCGCGCACGCACCCCACCGAGAAGCCGGTCAACCTGCTGAGCTACCTGCTGGAGCGCTCCTGCCCCGCGGGCGGACTCGTCCTGGATCCGTTCGCCGGCAGCGGGGCGACGCTGGTGGCCGCCCAGCAGCTCGGGCTGCGCGCCGTGGGCGTGGAGCTCGAGGAGCGCTACTGCGAGGCCGCCGCCCGCCGACTGGAGGCTGGCACCGCCCTGTCCCTCGCGGCCTGAGTCCCCTACGCGCTGAGGTGCTCCACAACCTCCAGCGCCACGCGTGCGCCGAGCACCTGCTGGGCGTGGTGCTCGGCCGCGCGGTACTCAATCCTTGCTGCTTCCAGCCGTGTCCGCGCGGCTGGACTTCCGTCCGACTCACGCTGCGCCCGCTGCAACTCCAGCTCCGCCCGCCCCAGGCGCCTCGCGAGCGCCTCCCTCGTCGTCGTGTCCATGTGGCCAGGGGAAGAGCAGGAGGCGTGCCGCCAACTCGTCGCGCCGCCCCTTCTGTCCAGGCATGGACAACACGACGGGTGCCAGGTGAGCGGCAGTAGCGCAACGCCGTGCGAGGTGCGGCTGGTGCTGCCGTACCCGCCCAGTGCGAACACGTACTGGAAGCCCTCCCGGGGCCGCGGACTGGTGCCCTCCGGCGAGGCCCTGGCCTACAAGGCGACCGTGGCCCGGCTGGTGGCGGCCACCGGTGCCCAGCCGCTCGCCGGGCCCGTGCGCCTCTCCCTCACCGCGTTCCGCCCGCGCCGCGTGGGCGACCTGGACAACACGCTGAAGGTGCTCGGGGACGCGCTCAACGGGCTGGCCTGGCTGGATGACGAGCAGGTGGTGGCCATCCACGCGGAGCGCGCGGACGACGCGAAGGCGCCTCGTGTTGAGCTCGTGGCCACGGCGAAGCGGCACGCCACGCCGGAGGAAGCCGCCGCACACCGGCAGGCCCGGGCGGAGAGGGCCGCGAAGGCGCGGGCCACTCGGAACCGGAACCGCGCGGCGAAGGCGAAGGGGCAGGTGTCCCGGAAGCGGCTGGCGGACTTGGCGACGCCCGCGGTGAAGCGGGTCCGGGTGGGTGGCGCTGTCGGGTAGGCGTGGTAGCTGAAAAGACGACGGGCCCGACCGGGGAAGACGGTCGAGCCCGTATAGGCCAGGAGCGCTGGGGGAGCACCGCTGGGGACGCCAGTATACCGCCCCTGCGCGCGCGCAGGGGCTGGAGTCCTCGATGCCCGCCTGTGCCCTTCGTCTTGCCGCTGCCCGCCTCCCGACGCTCCCGCCCGGCCCGCCGCCGGCGCCCACCCCTGACGATGAAATGGAGGCGCTGCTCCACCTGCTGCGCGAGCTGCCCGACGGCTGCCCGGAGCAGCACCGCGCGGCGGGCCGCCTCGCGGTGCTGGTGCGGCCGCACCTTGTGCGCGCGGCCAGCTCCGTCGCCCGCCGCTGGAAGGTGCCCGCGGAGGACCTGGAGCAGGAGGGGCAGGTGGCCACCTTCAAGGCCTGGCGCCGCTTCGTCCCGGGCCGCGAGCCCGGACTCTGCCTCTATCCGGCCTACGTGCTGCGCCTCGCGCGGCAGGCCATGGAGCGCTACGCGGCGGGGGAGCGCAGCGCCGTCCACGTCACTGACCACGCCCTGAAGCGGCTGCGGCGCGCGAAGAAGGCGGCGCGGAAGGAGGGCGTGCCGGTGTCCACCGCACTGCGTGCCCAGGGGCTGGAGGAGGCCTCCATCCTGACGCTGGGGGAGGGCTCCATCTCCACCGTCTCCCTGGACCAGCTGATGGCCGGCGAGGACGGGCGTCCGGACGCTGCGGCGAACGCGGAGACGCGGCTGGATCTGGTGGACAGGACGGCCGCGCGTCACCAGCACGTGGCCGAGCGTGAGGCGGCCCTCACCGCGCTGTACCAGCTGCCCCGCCTGCAGCGCGTGGTGGTGCAGTCCCTCGCGGGCTACGGCCGCGCCCCGGGCGCGGAGCCCTCCGAGCGCACCGTGGCGCAGGAGCTGCGCCTGCCGGTGGACCAGGTGCACCGGTTGCACGCCCAGGGCCTGAAGCGGATGCGCGAGGCGATGGACGCCAAGGGGCTCGGGCCGGAGCTGCCCGCGCGCGCCGCGGGGAAGCTGCGCCAGCGCCGCGCGGCCGCACCCCGGGACGTGCAGCCGCGTCCGGCGGGGCAGGGGGCCCAGTTCGGCCTCGCGCTGCCTGCCGTGGAGTCCCGCCGCCCGTCGGCGTGGGGCGCGTAGCCTTGCCCACCATCGTCGCGAATAGGGCGGGCACGTGCACCGCCGCCGGGTGCGGCGGGCGCATCCTCAAGGGCGAGTACGTGGAGTACTCCGCCGCCACCGGCACGCGGCACCTGGTGTGCGCGAGCGCGGACCAGGGCAGGCGCCCCAACCTCAAGGCGGGCATGTGCCGGTGCGGCGCCCAGGTGGCTCCGCGCGAGGGCACCCTCGTGCTGAAGGAGTCGAAGCGCGGGGCCAGCTTCCGGAAGGAGTGGCTGGTGCAGTGCTCGCGGTGCGCGTGAGCGCCCGTCAGTCCAGGTCCTCCAACTCCAGTTCCGCCTGCTCGCGATAGAGAGGCACCACCTCCACGGCGAGCAGGTCCTCCAGCAGCTTCCGGGCCCCGGCTTTATCGCCCGCCTTCGCGAGGTCTCCAGCCAGCATCCTCGCGCGCGCCAATCGCATGGAGCCCTCGCGGATCCGTGCGCGGGCCTCCCGCAGAAGCGTGGTCGCGGCAGCTACGTCCTGGACGGCAGCCTGCGCATCCGGCTCCGGGATGGCCACCTCTCGCGCAGTTCGCAGCAGCAACTCGCGCACGTCGGGGGTGAGCGCCAGTGTTTCGCCGGCCTCGATGCGCGCGGCGAGCGCACGCACCTCGTCCCAGTTGATGTCCTGGCTCATGCTGCTACCGTCCCTTCCGTTGCCGGAAGCATCGGTCGTGCGGCCACTCCCCCTGCTGACCCTCACAGAGGCGGAAGCAGTCGTAGCAAGGGCCAATCCAGTCCTGATTCTGGCACTTCTCGTACTCGTTCATGCAGTAGCGCTTCCACTCTGGCAGGTCCTCGCGGGCCAACTCCTTGGCGACCCTGGCGGCGAAGAGGATTTCCTCCGCCTCGAAGTCCGTGGCGCCACACCGCGCGGGGTTGCCCGGGTGCGTCTTCACGCAGCAGCTGATGGTGGAGTCCTGGGGGCCGCACTGCGCCTGGGCCAGGTACACCGCGGTGGCGCTGGGCTGGGTGTCACTCGCCCGCGCATGGGCACTGCCGCCACAGCCCGCGCCCACCAGCGCGAGCACAGCCACCAGCATGCTTAGACAACGGGTGTTCCGACTGTCCATGCATAGCTGCTTAGTCTTGATTTGCCTGGACTTCAATACTCCTCAGGAGGGAGCCAGGGCCGCGCCTGCTGGCCGGCCCCGGCCGCGACGCTCCTATGCAATGGGCGCGGGCAGCTCGTCCTCCACCTCGCGGAGACGCTCCACCGTGTCTCCTTCCTTCGGCTGGAAGGTGTCGCCGGGGAAGCCGATGAAGATGGGCAACCTGGCCGTCGGCTCCACGGACGTCACCTCGACCGCGACGCGCGAGCCCTTCAAGCGCAGCGCGTCGCCCCGGCGCACGTCGTGCTCCCCGCCTTCCACCGCGAGGTAGATGCCGCCGCCCTCCTCGTCGCGCGCCAGCGCCGACACCTTCATGGTGACGAGGGACGCAGAGTCGTCGGTGGCAGGCTGCTCCTTGTCTGTCACCACCTCCAGCGTATCCCCCACCTTCACCTTGAAGGCGGCGCCCGGCGAGGCGATGAAGACGGGCGCCTCTTCCGCCGGCATGACGTCCGTCACCTCGGCCGTCGCGGCAGTGTCCTGGATGCGCACGGTGGCGCCCTGGTGAACCGCTTCCAGTCCACGATTCACGGCGAGGTAGAGCCCGCCGGCTGCCTTGTCTTCTACCAGCCCCGTCACCTTCATCGTGCGCAGCGCGGGTGCGGGCTCCTTCGCCGGGGACGTGCTGCGTGTCGGGGTGGCCTGTCGCTGGCGCGCGCCGCGGAGCGCCTCCAGTTCCAGCTTCGCGCGCGTCGTCTCCAACTCGTCCTGGTTGCGCAGCACTTCCAGGAAGCGGACCTGCGAGCGCAGCGACTGCATCTGGGAGACGAGGGCGTCACGCTCCGCGCGCACCAGGTCCAGCTGCGTCTCCGCCCGCTCCACGCGGAGGCGCACCAGTACGTCCACCGCGCGCCACGCCTGGCGCTCGCGCGGCAGCACGTCCTCCCACTCCGGCAGCGGGTTGCCAGTGCCGTCGTGCCTGTCCAACGCCTCAAGGAAGGCGTCGCGTAGCGGCTTCACTTCTCGCTGGTCGCGCTCCAACTGCCCCAGTCCAATGCCTGCTCCGGTGCCTGTGTTCATGGTGCTGCCTCCTGCTGGTGGTGCTGCGGGTGGACTCGCGCGGAAGCCGCGCGAAGGTGAATGCGAGTGCGAAGCTCCGAATGCGCGATAGCCGCGCACGCCGAGGACCGGGGCAATCCCTCGGAGTAGGTGCGGGCGCTCAATGGGGGCCCGCCGCGTGAATGAGGACGGATCGAGCCGGAGCGCCGAGCCGTGCGAGCGTCGCCTCGATGAGCGGGAGGCATTCGTCGTGGAGCGAGGCGGCAGCGAACCTGTCGGACGCCTCCAGCACGAGCATGTCGCCGTCCAGCGACGGACTCAGGCGGGCGAGTTGCTCGGCCACGTAGCGCTTGCCGTCCGCGTGGAGCGCGGCCAGCACTTGGCCCCAGGTGGCGCCCGCCTCGGTGGCGGGCAGCGCCGGGCCGGCCGCTGGCGCGCTCTGGGCGCCCTGTCCCGGGACGTGCCGGCGCCATACCTCGGGGCTGACGAAAGCTCTCGTGGCGCACACCGGTTGGCGGGCCTGCCCCCAGGCGTCCTCTAGCCACGCAATCCATGCCGCGCGCAGGCGGGCCTCGTCGCCCCCGACGGCGGCTAGCGCGCCCGCGTACCAGGCGGCCCATCCCGGAGGGGGAGCCTCGGGGATGGCTCCCGGGAAGTGCGTGCAGCGCTGCTCCTGGGTCCAGGCGAAGAACACCTTGTCCGGGCTCGGCGCGTCCTCCTCCATCCACTTCGGCGGCGCCTTGCGGACGACAGGGGCCACCGGGACAGGGGACGTGTCCCCGCCGGTGCGGGACAGGGGGACAGCCGGGGACATGTCCCCGGGGACAGGGGGACAGGAGACAGGGGACACGTCGCGCGCGCTTCCAGCAGCAGCACGCTTCTTCTCTCGCTGCTTCTGCTTCTTCTTCCTCTCGTACTCCCTCTGTCTTTCGTCTTTCGACGCTGTTGCTGCTGCTTCCCCCCGACCCCCCTTCATGTCCCCGGTTGTCCCCGGGGACA
>NZ_RAWE01000390.1 GCF_003611695.1 Corallococcus carmarthensis
TAAGAGACATCACCGGGCCGTCCGCCCCAACCGGCAAGCAGGTGCGCCTCGAAGCCCGGCCGCACCACCACCACGGCGGTGCCGTCCAAGTGCGCCAGCGTCACTGAAGGAGCGCGCCCTCCAGCCCGCCCCCAGTCATGCACGGCGGAAAGTGCCAACGTGTAGCATCCCAATTCGCGGGGCTGGCCGAAGAGGACGTGCTCCAGGTCCAGCGTGACTTCCGCCCCCATGAGGCGCGCGCCCAGTACGTCCGAGGCGAAGGCCTGCGTGTAGAAGGGCCCCAGCGTGCCCGTGAGGAAGCCTCCCGCTGGGTGGTAGTCGGGATTGCTTCGGTTGGAGTAGCGCCGCACGAGGTGCGCGGACAGCAGGCTGTAGGACTCCAGCGCGCCGAACCAAACGCCCACGGGTGCGTTGTTCGAGCCCAGCTTGAGGCCGCGAACCACCTGCCCCCAGTCCGAGAGGCTGTCCCAGTCCTCCCTCCGCACAAGGCCCGTGCCACCCCACGCCCGCAGTCGGACGGGAGCGCCGAGGTTGAGCCCGAACTCCGGACCGCCGTCCAGGATGAGCGTGGGCTCCAGTTGGAGAAAGCCTTCGGTCTCACCGCCACTTGAGCGCGGAAGGAGCGCGAGCGTTGCCACTTCCAGCCGCGCCAGTGAAGACCCGGAGCTGGGCGGCTCCTTGGGGACCGAAGCCTCGGAGTCAGGCGACGCCGTGGCCGCGCCTCGCAGGGAAAGGAGCCCCAGCCACAGCACCGCCCAACAGCGGTTGCCCATTGCTCGCGCCTCCTGACTGCACTCCGGCGTGGCGTGCAGAACCCCGTCATACCCGCCGAGTCCGACAAGCCGACTGGACCCGCCAGGCACATGCCCCCGAGGGCATGGAGGGAGGCAAGAGTCAGGGCTTCAGCCCGTGGGCGGCCGACTCCCAGCCGGGCTCGCTCCAGGAGCCGCAAGGTGGCTGGCTTTGGAACGGCCAACCCGGTGACGAGGCCGTCACCGGGGGCCGACGTTCAGCTACTTCGGCAGGACCCGAAGCTCCTTGCCCTTGCCGTATGCCGGATCTCCGAACACGGAATCCGACGCGGTGACGGTCCCGGTCAGCCCACCGACCACGTTCCAGCGCGTGTCGATTCCGAACGCCACCGTCGTCGGCGCATCTCCCAGTGGATGCGTCTGGCCCTCACCGCAGACCCGGGTGAAGTCCTGCTGGACGTTGTACGCCGAGCGGTTGGGGTAGCCGACCTGCCGGTAGTAGCCCAGGTTCGCGCCACCGGACTGCGGATCGCCGAAGGTGGCCTTGTTGAAGGTGATGGCACCCGTCACTCCCGGGATGAAACGGAAGTGGCCGTTCGCCCCGTAGGCCACGTCGCAGGGCCCCGGCAGGTTGAAGGTGGCGCCATCCGGGACGCCCGCGTTGAAGGTGGCGATGTCGTATCCACCGGGCAGGTCCTTGGGCACGTTGATGGGAGTCAGTGGGAGCGGCCCCTGGTCCCAGCCGGTGACGACGAACATGAAGCGCGTGGGCAGCGACTGCTCGTAGAGCAGGAGGTTGTCCGCCGACGTGGTGCCGGCGAGCATGTCCAGGTTCGGCTCATCCGACGGGGAGGTGAACTCCCCCTGCGCCTTCGCGTTGCGCAGGGCCTGGATGTACCAATCACGCGCGATGGCCGGGAAGTACTTCAGCTCGAGCGCCCACAGATACGCCTCCTTGAGGATGTACAGCCGGGCCGACATGGACTGCGTCGGCGCCAGCGTATTCAGGTAGGTGTAGACGCCGACGCCGCTCGAGGTGGTGCTCGTCGAGTCGCGCTTGTAGGAGAACGAGAAGTCAAACGTCCCACCAATGTATGTCTCTCCCGAGGCGGAGAGGCCCATCTGATCCGCGTTGCCAATCTCCGACGTCTGGAGGAAGCCCGCGTAGACATTGACATCCAGGTGGACGCCGAAGCCCGCGGTCTCGCTGTTCGACACCCGGTACTGGCCGTCGCAGACCGAGCCGCCGCTCATGGCGAACTTGAGGTACTTCTGGCCATTGATGTTGGTCTCCGTGCCGTACTTCTCGACGACGGCCGCGACGTAGTTGTGGCCTGTATAGAATTGGCTGAGGTCGGTTCCATCCGGAGCCGTGAAGATCTGCTGGATCTCCGCCTGTGACTTGTTGGCGGCCAGCCTGTTCACGCACTCGGTATACAGGGCGAACATCCGGGCGTTGATTGCCGCCTCGGTGTAGGAGTCGACCACGCCGGGCGTGCACGCGTAGCTGAAGAAGTCACCCGCCGCGGTTTCATCAGCGTCTTTTGAGACGACGGGCCAGTGGGCCACGATCAACGGCGCCGGGCTGAACGAGGCGTTCTGGTTGAAGGCGAGGTTCGCCGCCGTGCCGTACTGGGAACGCAGCCAGAACAGTGACCTCCCGAAATAGCACCCGTAGGGCCGGACCAGGTAGGGAGACGCGTCGTCGAGCGGGAAGTAGGGATGCCGGTAGGCCTTCGTCTGCACCTTGATGCTCTGGGCCGTGAACTTCCCGTCCTGCCACGCGAAGTGTCCCGAGCCTCCGGCCCTGGCGGTGATGCCCCAGCTCACCCCCGCCTTGTAGCCCTCGAAGGCGCCCGCGGAGACCGTGTCCTTCGAGGAGTATTGGAAGCCCAGGCTCGCGGAGAGGTTGATCTCATTCAAGACCACGTCCTCCTGGGTCGTGTTCATCTCGTAATCAAACATGTTCCAGTCGGCCATGCCGTCGGGGCTGGAATTCCCCCAGACCTCCGGTGCCGGGATGGGCATGGGGAACGGATCGCATACCGACGTGAGCAGGCGCTTGCCCGTGTTCTCCTGCTTCGGCGGGTGGAGCGCGGTCTGCAACTTGAAGTCGCCGTACTTCAGGGACGACATCTGGATGGGCGAGCCGACCGAGTACTCGCTGCGGACCCATGCCATCCCCAGGATGATGGGGAGGGTGGAGGCGTCCTGGCCCGACGATTCGGGGATGGCGCCAACCGAGAAGCACATCGACAGAGGGCCCTCCGTGTCCTCGGTCGCGTTCGTGAAGATCTTCCCGTACTCCTTCCAGACAGGCGCGGCCGACGCATCCATCTGGCGCAGGGGCCGGATGTCTTGAATCACGGCGACGGAGATCGCGTTCTCCTTGTTGCCGTCGGCGAACAGGGCGACGAGCCGTCCAGCGGGGTCCACGGCCAGGCTCGTCCCCAGGGCCTTGCGGCTCTTCGTCGAGTTGGGCCAGGCGAGGAGCATCGGCGCTGGCGGCGTGGCGCTGACGTTGGCGTGGCACGCGGCGTCCAGCGTCCAGGAGAAGGTGGTCGAGGTGGTATGGCCTTCATCCCACAACGCCGCGATGACGCAATTGACGGGAGCGCTGGTGGCGGTGGCTCCCGGCTGGGTGACGAGGATGGTGCGGACGTCGAGATGCGAGAGGTTCGAGGACGACTGAGAGGGGTTGGTGACAGGGGCCGTCACGAACCAGGACGGAACCTTGGAGACCCAGTCATTGGTGAGCGGATTGTAATCACCCGTGTCCAGGACGAGGTGCCAGACCTGCAGGCTGTTGTGCGTGGAGTCCCAGGCGACGTAGTTGAGCAGGATTTCCGTCTCGCCCTTGCCGGCGCACGCCGACACGCCGTGGGCGAGGATCTTCACGGCAGTCGCGCTGCCTCCCGCAGCCGTGGCGGGCAGCGAGACCTGACACCAGTCCGTCGTGGAGCGAGTGGAGCCGGGAGCGACCCGCGCCGCGCACAAGAGGTTGTTCGTGGTGTCGATCCAGAAGACGTAGACGAGGCCGCGGAGCGCGACCACGCCGATGCGCTTCTGGGTCAGGAAGGCGAGGGAGGACTGCGTGGAGTCCTTCTCGATGGTGAATTGGGTCCAGGGGTCCAGCCGTTTCGGGTTCCCCTGGGGGCGGCTGAGGTAGGCGACGGTGGACGCGCTGATGTAGCCCTGGAGCTTCTGGTCATCGTCGACGCCGACCAGGACCAGGGAGGAGCCGGTCTGGATGAGGCGGAACTCTCCGCTGTCGCCGTTGACGTCGAGTGGCCCGGCGACGGGGATGCTGATGACGTCGGTGGTGGGGGGGATGGGAG
>NZ_RAWE01000391.1 GCF_003611695.1 Corallococcus carmarthensis
TCACCGCGCTCTACGAAGCCTTCCGGCAGGGCCAGCCCTCGCCGCTGACTCCGTTGCCGGTGCAGTACCCGGACTTCGCCGTCTGGCAGCGCGGCTGGCTCCAGGGAGAGGTGCTGGACGCGCAGCTCGCCTGGTGGACGCAGCAGCTCGCCGGGGCCCCGCGGGCGCTGGCATTACCCACGGACAAGCCGCGTCCGCCGCAGCGTTCCGCGAGGGGCGCCACCTTCCCGGTGCGCCTGTCACCAGCCTTGAGTGAGGCGGTGGAGACGCTGGCTCACGCGGAGGGTGCCACGCCCTTCATGGTGCTGCTCGCGGCGTTCCAGACGCTGCTGCACCGGTACTCCGGGCAGGATGATTTGCTGGTGGGTACACCCATCGCGGGCCGCCGCCACGCGGAGACGGAGGGCCTCATCGGCTTCTTCGTGAACACGCTGGTGTTGCGCACGCGGTTCGACGGACGCCCGTCGTTCCGGGAGCTGCTGGCGCGGGTGCGCACCACGACGCTGGGCGCGTACGAGCATCAGGACATCCCCTTCGAACGCCTGGTGGAGGCGGTCCACGCCCCGCGCGACCTGTCGCGCACGCCGCTCATCCAGTCCCTCTTCGCGCTCCAGAACCTGCCGGACACGGAGGTGCGTCTGCCGGAGTTGACCCTTCGCCCGGTGGAGGTGGATCTGGCCACGACGAAGTTCGACCTGGACCTGAGCCTGGGCCGCACGGAGCGCGGCTTCGAGGGCGTGCTCTCCTACAGCACGGACCTCTTCGAACCCGCCACGGCCCGCAGGCTGTCGGAGCACCTCGTCCAACTGCTGGAGGGCGCGGTCGCGAAGCCGGACGCCGCGCTGGACGCACTGCCCCTGCTGACGGCGGAGGAGCGCCAGTGGGTGCTGGAGGAGTGGAGCGGCGAGACGGCCCCGTTCGAAGCGGACGTGCCCTTCCACACGCGCTTCGAACAGCAGGTGACGCGCACGCCCAAGGCACCCGCCGTGGTGATGGGTGACACGTCCGTGTCGTTCCACCAGCTCAACGTGCGCGCGAACCAATTGGCGCACTCCCTGCGGAACCTGGGCGTGGGCCCGGACGTGCCGGTGGCGTTCTGCCTGGAGCGCTCGCCAGAGGCCATTGTCGCCATCCTGGGCATCCTCAAGGCGGGGGGCGCGTACGTGCCGCTCGACCCGGCGGCCCCTGAAGCACGCAAGGCCTTCATCCTGGAGAACAGCGGCGCGGCCGTGCTGCTGACCACGCAGACGCAGCTGGCGGCATGGCAGCCAACGGCGCGGCACGTGGTGCGGTTGGACGCGGATGCGCGGCGCATCGAGTCGTCCTCCCCGGGCAACCCGCGCTCGGGCGTGCGGCCGGAGCATCTGGCGTACGTCATCTACACGTCGGGCTCCACGGGCATGCCCAAGGGCGTGATGATCCAGCACCGCTCGCTGGCGCACCTGCGGCACGCGATGAACGAGACCTGCTTCCACCGGGCCTCCCGTCCGATGCGGGCAAGCCTGAACGCACCGTACTTCTTCGATGCGTCGGTGCAGCAGCTGTCGTTGCTGCTGGACGGCCACTGCTTGTTCCTCGTCCCGGAGGCCGTGCGGCGGGATCCGGAGGCGATGCTCGCGTGGGTGGAGCAGCATCGCATCGACCTGCTGGATTGCACTCCGTCGCAGTACCAGCTGCTACTGGAGGCAGGCCTGCTGGAGCGCGATCACGTGCCGAGCCTCTGCTCCATCGGCGGCGAGGCGATGGACGAGGTGACGTGGCGCACGCTCGCGGCGACGGATCGGACCTGGGCCTTCAACGCCTACGGTCCGACCGAGTGCACCGTGAACGCGACCATCGCCGCCATCCAGGGCAGCCCCATGCCCACGCCCGTCATCGGGCGCCCGCTGCTGAACATGGACGTGTACGTCCTGGATGCGAACCTGAACCCCGTGTCCGTGGGCGTCCCGGGCGAGCTGTACATCGCGGGCGAGGGCCTGGCGCGCGGCTACCGCAACCGGCCGGACCTCACGTCGGAGCGCTTCATCCCGCACCCTTTCAGCACGGAGCCCGGAGCGCGGATGTACCGCACGGGCGACCGGGTCCGGTGGATGCAGGATGGCACGCTGGAGTACCTGGGCCGGTTGGACTTCCAGGTGAAGCTGCGCGGCTACCGCATCGAGCTGGGCGAAATCGAAGCCGCGCTGCGTGCGTCTCCGGGCGTCCGCGACGCGACGGTGTTGCTGCGCGAGGATGTCCCCGGCCTCCCGCGACTGGTGGCCTACGTGACGCCGGAGGTGGACACCGCTCCGCTCCGAAGTCATCTCCAGCGCTCGCTGCCGGAGTACATGGTGCCGGCGGCCTACGTCGCCCTGCCCGTCCTGCCGCTGACGCCGAACGGCAAGGTGGACCGCAAGGCGCTGCCCGTCCCAGCGGATGGTCCGGCGAACATCGAGACCTCCGTGGGCCCTCGGAATGAAGGCGAGGCCCGGATCGCGGCGCTCTGGGCGGAGGCGCTGGGTGTGTCCTCCGTGGACGTGCGCACCAGCTTCTTCGAACTGGGCGGGCACTCGCTGCTGGCGGTGCGGCTGATGGCGGCGGTGAACCGGGCGACGGGCCAGAAGCTCCCGCTGTCCACCCTCTTCCAGGCTCCCAGCGTGGAGCGGTTCGCGGAGTTGCTGGCGGCCGGGGACGTGTCGAAGCCCTTCACGCCGTTGGTGCCCTTCACGAAGGAAGGCACGGGCCGTGCGCCGCCGTTCTTCTGCGTGCATCCGGTGGGCGGCAACGTGCTGGCCTACTCGGAGCTCGCTCGGAGGTTGGGACCGGATCAGCCCTTCTACGGCCTCCAGGCCCGCGGCCTGGACGGTGAAGGCGAACCGCTGGACACCGTGGAGGCCCTGGCCGCCAGCTACGTGCGAGTGGTGCGTGGGGTCCAGCCCCACGGCCCGTACCACCTGGGTGGCTGGTCGCTGGGCGGCGTCATCGCCTACGAGATGGCGCACCAACTCCGCGAGGCGGGTGAAGCGGTGGAGCTGGTGGCGATGATCGACTCGTACGTGCCGCAGACCGTGCCGGACACGGAGCCGAACCTGGACCGCACGCTGGCGGTGGGCATGTTCGCGCAGGACCTGATGGGCGTGTCCCTGGCGGACCTGGACGTGGACACGGCGGAGCTGGCGACCCTGGAGCCCGAAGCGGCGCTCGCGAAGGTCTTGGAGTCCGCGGCCCGCACCGGCACCCTGCCGCCCGGCGTGGAGGCCGCGAACGCCACGGCCCTCTTCCAGGTCTTCGAGGCCAACCTCGAAGCGGCCCGGCGCTACCACCCGCCCGCGATGGATCAGCGGGTACTGCGCATCCAGGCGGATGAGCTGGTGGACGATACGGGCACGGGCGATGGCGGCTGGACAGCGCTCGTGGGAGACCGGCTGGAGTCGCACCGCTTGCCGGGCACCCACTACACGCTGCTGCGCGAGCCTGTGGTGCAGACGGTGGCGGAGCTGCTGGCGAAGGCGCTCCGCGAAGCAGGCAAGGCGTAACGAAACCCACCCTCTGCGACACCCCGGAGGTGGCACTGGATGTGTCAGGGGGTGTCAAAGCAGAAAGGTTTCATGGGGTGGTTGAAGGGGCTCCGCCGCGCTTGATGACGCGGCGAGCCCCCGCTCCCCGAGTGGGCTGGCGTCGAGGGCCTCCCGTGCTTCATCACCGGGAGTGCCTACGGCGTTGAGCATCCGGGCTGCTATTAAGTGTCCGCGTTTATCGACACATGGACAGCCTACCGTGCCCGACTTCTCGCGAACCCTTCCTGGCGTCCTGCTGAAGCTTGTCCAAGGGCCTTCCGCCCACACGCCGCTCTACACCTTCCTGGGAGAGGACGGCGGCGAAGAGACCGTCTGGAGCGCGTTCGATTTGGACGTGCGCGCGCGGAGGATTGCTTCGGCGCTGCGTGAGCACGGCGCGCAAGGCGAGCGCGTGCTGCTGCTGTACCCGCCGGGGCTGGACTACATCGCGGGCTTCTTCGGCTGTCTGTACGCGGGCGCGGTGGCGGTGCCGG
>NZ_RAWE01000392.1 GCF_003611695.1 Corallococcus carmarthensis
TCCTGGAGGCGCAGAAGAAGGTTCAGCAGGACTCGCAGATCATGAGCACGATCACGAACCTGATGAAGAAGATGGACGAGATGGCGATGGCGGCCATCAACAACCTGAAGTAGTCGCTGACAGGTTGGTGGTTCGCTCCGGCCCCGCGCTGGTGCTCCTTCGGGAGTACCGGTCCGGGGCCGGCGGCGTTTCAGGGCTTCTGGAAGCGCTCGCCCCCTTGTTCGCGATCCAGAAACTCTCCTACCCTTCCTGCCGATAACCTAGAAAACCGCATTTCGAACGAGGTTGGCTCCATGGGCTCCAACACCATCAACCGCACCCCCTCCAGCGCTCCCACGGCCCGCACCACGGGCCCGACCCAGGCGAACCCCGCCGCGTCGAACCAGGCGATGCGCGAGTTGAACACCTTCAGCACGCAGCTGAAGCAGCAGGCCGCCGCGCCGGCGCCGCAGCAGCAGGCCGCCGCGAAGAAGACCTCGTCTGCGGACGCGCAGGCCACCGGCCGTCAGGCCGTGACCGACCTGGCCCAGCAGTACACGGCCATCCTGAACGAGTCGTCCAGCAAGCGCGCGGTGGATACGGCGCAGGCCAAGGTCGACGCGTTCGTCGCGGCCAACCCGAACGCCACCCCGGAGCAGATCCAGGCCGAGGCCAAGAAGGCGCTCAACAACGCCTCCTCCGGCGAGTACATCTTCAGCTCCATCATCAACAAGTCGATGAACGACATCATGGCGAAGGTGCAGGAGCGGATTGACGAGCAGAAGTAGTCGTTCCCCAGCCCGTGCCTTGGAAGGGTCCCCGTCTGGTACTGGCGGGGGCCCCGGGCTAGACTCCCCGCCGCTGCTGCTCCCGCCCCGGTGAACGCGCCGATGACGACTGAATCCAAGGCCACGGTGTCGAACGACAACGAGAAGCCCCTGTCTGGACCGGAGATGCTCGAACGGGCCACGGAGGGCTTCAATCTCTTCCAGGACGGGCACTTCAGCGAGTCGCTGGCCATCTTCGAGAAGCTTTCGGCCATGGACTCGAGTGAGGCCTACTTCCAGACCGCCCTGGGCGCCTGCCATCTGGCGCTGGAGGATCTGGACGCCGCCGTGGCGTGCTTCAACCGCGCCATCGAGCTGGACCCCACCGACATCACGCCCTTCGTCAACCGGGGTGAGGCGTTCCTCCGCCAGGGCCGGACGATGGAAGCGGCCCGTGACTTCCAGCATGCCGTGTCGCTGGACCCCGAGGACAAAGACCCCCTGAGCCGTCGTGCGCGCATGCTGGCCGCCGCGGCCCTGGAGAGCTCGGACGAGGCTTCGGAAGCCGAAGCCCCCGAGGACCGCTCGTAGCCTGACCGCAGGCTCCCTCTCCGGAGAGGAGAGGGGTGGCCCCCCCTTGGGCTCGGGGGCGGGCACGGATTAGGATGGCCCCGCCGATGGCCAACGCCGATCCGAACAGCTTCCTGAACAAGTACTCCGACATCGTCCTCGCGGTGGTCGTCGTGGCCATCGTCGCGATGATGATCGTCCCGCTGCCGACGATCATCCTGGACGTGTTGCTGACGCTGAACATCAGCATCTCGGTGATATTGCTCCTCATCTCCCTCTACGTGCCCAGCGCGCTGTACCTGTCGTCGTTCCCGACGATCCTGCTGATCACGACGATGTTCCGCCTGTCGCTGACCATCTCCACCACGCGACTCATCCTGCTCACCGGCGACCCGGGTGAAGTGGTGGTCGCGTTCGGTAACTTCGTGGTGCAGGGCAACTTCGTCGTCGGCGCCATCCTCTTCCTCATCCTGGTGGTGGTGAACTTCATCGTCATCTCCAAGGGCTCGGAGCGCGTCGCGGAAGTGGCCGCGCGCTTCACCCTGGACGCGATGCCCGGCAAGCAGATGTCCATCGACGCGGACCTGCGCGCGGGCGTCATTGATCAGGACCAGATGAAGAAGAAGCGCCGCGACCTGGAGCGTGAGAGCCAGCTCTTCGGCGCCATGGACGGCGCGATGAAGTTCGTGAAGGGCGACGCCATCGCGTCCATCATCATCACGGTCATCAACATCGTCGGCGGCCTGATCATCGGCGTGACGCAGAAGGGGATGTCCGCCGGTGACGCCGCGCAGAAGTACACGCTGCTCACCATCGGTGACGGTCTGGTCGGCATGATTCCCGCCATCCTCATCTCCACGTGCGCCGGCATCCTGGTGACGCGCGTGGGCGGCGAGGAGGAGGGGGCGCACCTGGGCAAGGACGTGGGCACCCAGCTCACCGCCTTCCCGAAGGCCATCGCCATCGCGGCGGCCATGCTCGTGGGCCTGGGTCTCATCCCCGGCCTCCCCAAGATTCCCTTCTTCCTGCTGGGCGCGGGCGCGGGCTTCGGCGCGTACTCGATGATGCGCAAGCGCGACGAGGCCATCGCCGCCGAGGAGGCGGGCCCCGCGATGGAGTCCAGCTTCGGCACGCCCGTGTCCGCGGAGCCTCCGCCCAAGGAGCAGCTCAACCCGGACTCGGAGCTGTTCATCCCGGTCGTCACGCCCATCGTGCTGGAGGTGTCCGACGCGCTGGTGCCCTTCGTGGACTCGAGGCAGGACGGCGGCAAGTTCCTCTTCGAGCTCATCCCGTTCATGCGCGACGGCCTCTTCGTGGAGCTGGGCGTGCGCTTCCCCGGCGTGCGCGCGCGCGGCAACGGCGGCCTGCCGCCCGGGGCCTACCAGATTCAAATCAACGAGGTCCCCGTCGTCACCGGCCAGGCCACCCTGGGCCACATCCTGGTGAACGACACGGTGGAGCGCCTCAAGCTGATGAACATCCCCGGCTTCGAGGCCATCAACCCCGCGACGCGCCAGCCGGCCGCGTGGGTGCCCGAGCAGTTCCGGGAGACGCTTGAGTCCGCGGGCCTCACCACCTGGGACGTGCCCGGCTACATCATCCTGCACACCGCCGCCGTGCTGCGGAAGAACGCCCGCGAGTTCGTGGGCGTGCAGGAAACGCAGACGATGCTGGAGCAGCTGGAGAAGGCGTTCCCGGCCATCGTGAAGGAGGTCGTCCCGAAGATCGTCAACGTGCTGAAGCTGACGGACATCCTCGGGCGCCTGGTGGAAGAGGAGCTCTCCATCCGCGACCTGCGCGGCATCCTCCAGGCCTTGTCGGAGTACGGGCAGGTGGAGGCCGACAACGTCATGCTCACCGAGCATGTGCGCGCCTCGCTGCGCCGCTACATCTCCCACAAGTACGCGCGCGGCACCGGCACGCTGGTGGTGTACCTGCTCGACCCGAACATCGAGGAGGCCATCCGCAGCTCCATCAAGCGCACCTCCGCGGGTGCCCACCTGGCGCTGGAGCCGGAGATTGCCCAGGAGATCGTCGGTGCGGTGCGCTCCGAGTGCGGCCACCTGCCGCCCAGCGCCCAGCGCCCCGTCATCCTCACGGCGATGGACATCCGCCGCTACGTGCGCAAGCTGCTGGAGTACGAGTTCAACCCCTCGTTCTCCATCCTCAGCTACCAGGAGCTGTCCCCCGAGCTGAACATCCAGCCGGTGGCGCGCATCTCCTCCGGCCGGTAGCGGCCGGGAGGGGGTGTTGTACTCAAGGCCTCCGCTTCGGCGGGGGCCTTGTCGTTTCCTCAGGGAGGGACGGGCGCGGCCGAGGCCTCGCGGGGCGTGCGGCTCAGGCGCCCGCGAGCACGGCGATCATCAACACCAGGAAGCTCAGCCCCACCACGCCCATCACGATGAGCGGGACGAGCTTCTTCTTGTCCGCGAGCGCGGACACGGCGGCCGGTTCGGGCTCCGGCTCGGGCGCGGGTGAGTCCATGCCGCTGTCGGGCTGCGGCTCCTCGGAGGAGGCGTCGGGCTGGGGTTCCTCGGAGGAGGAGGGCTCCTCCGGCGGCGCGGGGGCGGGCTCCGGCTCCGGTTCGGGTTCCGGCG
>NZ_RAWE01000393.1 GCF_003611695.1 Corallococcus carmarthensis
CGGCTCGCTGAAGAGGCGAGGCTGGCGGAGCTGGCGCGGCTGGAGGCGGAGCGGCTGGCGGAGGAGGCGAGGCTCGCGGAAGAGGCGCGGCTGGCGGAGCTGGCGCGCATCGAGGCGGAGCGGTTGGCGGAGGAGGCTCGGCTCCGGGCGCTGGAGGAGGCACGGCTGGCGGAGGAGGCTCGGCTTCGCGCGGAGGAAGAGGCGCGCATTGAAGCGGAGCGGCTGGCGGAGGAGGCCCGGCTCGCGGAGCTGGCTCGCCTTGAAGCCGAGCGATTGGCGGAAGAGGCGCGGCTCGCGGAGCTTGCGCGCATTGAGGCCGAGCGTCTCGCCGAAGAGGCTCGGTTGGCGGAACTGGCGCGCATTGAGGCCGAGCGTCTCGCCGAAGAGGCTCGGCTGGCGGAACTGGCGCGAATTGAAGCGGAGCGTCTCGCTGAAGAGGCGCGGCTCGCGGAAGAGGCGCGCCTTGAAGCGGAGCGGCTGGCGGAAGAAGCCCGGCTCGCGGAGCTTGCGCGCATCGAAGCCGAGCGTCTCGCCGAAGAGGCGCGGTTGGCGGAACTGGCGCGCATCGAAGCCGAACGTTTGGCGGAAGAGGCGCGGCTCGCGGAACTGGCGCGCATTGAAGCCGAGCGTCTTGCCGAAGAGGCACGGCTTCTTGCCGAGGAAGAAGCTCGCCTTGCAGAAGAGGCGCGGCTAGCGGAGGAGGCGCGGCTTCGCGCAGAGGAAGAAGCTCGTCTCGCGGAAGAGGCCCGGCTGCTGGCTATTGAGGAAGCGCGGCTCGCTGAAGAGGCGAGGCTTCGTGCGGCGGAAGAGGCTCGGCTCGCGGAAGAGGCCCGTCTCGCCGAAGAGGCGCGTCTGGCCGAGGAAGCTCGCCTCGCCGAAGAGGTGCGTCTGGCCGAGGAAGCCCGCCTCGCGGAAGAGGCTCGGCTGCGTGCGGAGGAAGAGGCGCGTCTGGCCGAAGAAGCTCGCCTCGCGGAAGAGGCTCGGCTGCGTGCGGAAGAAGAGGCGCGTCTGGCCGAAGAAGCTCGCCTCGCGGAAGAGGCTCGGCTGCGTGCGGAAGAAGAGGCGCGTCTGGCCGAAGAAGTTCGCCTCGCGGAAGAGGCTCGGCTGCGTTCGGAGGAAGAAGTCCGCTTGGCGGAAGAGGCTCGCCTTCGCGCCGAAGAGGAAGCGCGGCTAGCGGAAGAAGCCCGCTTGGCGGAAGAGGCACGGCTCGCTGAAGAGGCGCGTCTTCGCGCCGAAGAAGAGCGGTTGGCTGAGGAGGCCCGCCTCGCCGAGGAGGCCCGCCTTCGCGGCGAAGAAGAGGCACGGCTCGCTGAAGAGGCTCGTCTTCGCGCCGAAGAAGAAGCCCGCCTTGCCGAGGAAGCCGCTCGAATTGAAGCGGAGCTCCTTGCCGAAGAAGCCCGCCTTGCCGAGGAGGCCCGCCGCGCCGAGGAAGCCCGGCTTCGTGCAATTGAAGAGGCCCGGATCGCGGAAGAGGCGCGCATTGAAGCAGAGCGGCTCGCCGAAGAGGCGCTTCTTGCCGAAGAGGCCCGCTTGGCCGAGGAGGCTCGCCTCGCTGAGGAGGCCCGGCTTGCGGAAGAGGCTCGGCTTCGTGCGGAAGAAGAGGCTCGACTGGCCGAAGAGGCCCGGCTCGCTGAAGAGGCCCGGCTCGCTGAGGAGGCTTGGCTCGCCGAAGAGGCGCGCTTGGCCGAAGAGGCTCGCCTCGCGGAAGAAGCTCGACTTCGTGCTGAAGAAGAGGCCCGGCTCGCAGAGGAAGCCCGTCTTCGCGCGTTCGAGGAGGCTCGGCTCGCAGAGGAGGCTCGGCTCGCTGAAGAGGCGCGCCTGCGTGCGGAGGAAGAGGCCCGACTCGCCGAAGAGGCGCGCCTGCGTGCGGAGGAAGAGGCCCGACTCGCCGAAGAGGCGCGGCTCGCAGAGGAATCCCGTCTTCGCGCGATCGAGGAGGCTCGGCTCGTAGAGGAAGCCCGTCTTCGCGCGGAGGAGGAACAACTCGCGGAAGAGGCTCGGCTTCGCGCCGAAGAAGAGGCTCGGCTCGCTGAGGAGGCTCGGCTCGCTGAAGAAGCGCGCCTGCGTGCGGAGGAAGAGGCTCGACTCGCCGAAGAGGCACGCCTCGTTGAGGAAGCTCGGCTTGCCGAAGAGGCACGCCTCGCTGAAGAAGCGCGTCTCGCGGAAGAGGCTCGGCTTCAAGCGGAGGAGGAAGCGCGCCTCGCTGAGGCGGCCCGGCTGGCTGAGGAGGCCCGGCTTCGTGCCGAAGAGGAGGCCCGCCTCGCCGAGGAAGCTCGGCTCGCCGAAGAAGCCCGGCTCCGCGCGGAAGAGGAGGCACGGCTCGCGGAAGAGGCTCGGCTTCGCGCGGAAGAGGAGGCTCGACTCGCTGAGGAGGCCCGGCTCGCTGAAGAAGCCCGCCTGCGTGCGGAGGAAGAGGCTCGACTCGCCGAAGAGGCTCGACTCGCGGAAGAGGCTCGACTCGCGGAAGAGGCCCGACTCCGCGCGATTGAGGAAGCGCGGCTGGCTGAGGAGGCCCGACTCGCGGAAGAAGCACGACTGGCTGAAGAGGCTCGGCTTCGTGCTGAAGAGGAGGCGCGTCTCGCCGAAGAAGCTCGGCTGGCGGAGGAGGCTCGGCTTCGTGCTGAAGAGGAGGCGCGTCTCGCTGAGGAGGCCCGACTTCGTGCAGAGGAAGAGGCCCGACTGGCGGAAGAAGCACGCCTGGCCGAAGAGGCTCGACTTCGTGCGGAAGAGGAGGCCCGGCTCGCTGAGGAGGCTCGTCTTCGGGCGGAGGAAGATGCGCGCCTTGCTGAAGAGGCTCGGCTCGCTGAAGAAGCGCGTTTCCGCGCGATTGAAGAAGCTCGACTCGCCGAAGAGGCTCGGCTCGCGGAAGAGGCACGCCTTCGTGCCGAGGAGGAAGCACGCGTAGCCCAAGAGGCTCGTCTCGCGGAAGAGGCACGGCTGGCGGAGGAGGCTCGCCTCGCCGAAGAGGCACGGCTGCGTGCGGAGGAAGAGGCTCGGCTCGCCGAAGAGGCGCGCTTGGCCGAAGAGGCCCGGCTCGCTGAGGAAGCCCGGCTCGCTGAAGAGGCGCGCCTGCGTGCGGAGGAAGAGGCGCGCCTGGCTGAAGAGGCACGCCTCGCCGAGGAGGTTCGGCTCGCCGAAGAGGCACGCCTCGCTGAAGAAGCGCGTCTCGCGGAAGAAGCACGGCTTCGTGCGGAAGAAGACGCGCGGCTTCGTGCGGAAGAAGACGCGCGGCTTCGTGCCGAAGAAGAAGCGCGGCTGGCCGAAGAGGCTCGACTCGCGGAAGAGGCCCGTCTTCGCGCGATCGAGGAGGCCCGCCTCGCCGAAGAGGCGCGGCTGGCTGAGGAAGCGCGCCTGCGTGCGGAGGAAGGCGCTCGTCTCGCCGAAGAGGCCCGCTTGGCCGAAGAGGCTCGCCTCCGCGCGGAAGAAGAGGCGCGTCTGGCTGAAGAGGCTCGCCTCGCCGAGGAGGCGGCTCGAATTGAAGCCGCTCGTCTCGCCGAGGAGGCGCGGTTGGCCGAAGAGGCTCGCCTCGCTGAGGAGGCGGCTCGAATCGAAGCCGTTCGCCTCGCCGAAGAGGCCCGACAGGCCGAGGAAGCTCGCCTCGCCGAGGAAGCTCGCCTCGCCGAGGAAGCTCGCCTCGCCGAGGAAGCTCGCCTTGGTGCCGAAGCCGAAGCACAGCGCCTCGCCGAAGAAGCGCGTCAGGCTGAACTCCATCGCCTCGCCGAAGAAGCCCGCCTCGCCGAAGAAGCCCGCCAGGCCGAACTCCATCGCCTCGCCGAACAGGCCCGTGCCGCCGAAGCCGCCCGCCTCGCCGAACAGGCCCGTGCCGCCGAAGCCGCCCGCCTCGCCGAGGAGGCCCGCGCCGCCGAAGCACAGCGTCAGGCCGAACAGGGCAAGCCCGCCCATCCCCCGGC
>NZ_RAWE01000394.1 GCF_003611695.1 Corallococcus carmarthensis
CCATCACCCCCAGCCCCGCCCACGCGGCCGTGGGCTCGCCGTCCTCCCAGGCCTCGCGCTGGGCTTCGCGCAGCGCCGACGCCGCGCCCTGCCCCGCCGCCAGGTGCCGGTAGTAGCGCTCCAGCAGCTCCGCGGCCTCGGCGTCGCGCATGGGCCACAGGCTGGCCACCACGGCGCGCGCACCGGCCTCGAAGAAGGCCCTCGCGAGGCTCAGCACGCCCTCTCCCGCGAGCAGCGCGCCGGAGGCCCCCCGGCAACTGGAGAGCACCACCAGCGCGTCCCTGAGCCGCAGCCCGGTGATCTCCCGGGGCTGGAGCAGGCCGTCCTCTCCCGCCGCGCCCGGGGCCAGCACCAGGGCGGAGCGCTCGGGGGACTCGACGTCCACGACCGCGTGCGCGGCCACGTGGAGGATGCGCACCGCGTCCCAACTTGACGCCTTGAGGGCCTGCTCGGACGCCTCCGTTCCCATCAGCAACCGGGGCTTCACGGCCGTGTCCTCCAGGGCCTCGCTCACGGTGCGGCCCTCGCGCCGCGCCTCCGGAAGCGCGCCCAGGCTCGCGGTCTCCAGGAACACGCCGCCCCTCGCGGAGGCCACCGTCGCCGTGCCCTGAAGGGGACCGCCCCGGTCGGGATCCGCCAGGACCAGGGCCTCGCCCTCCGGGGGTTGGCCGGGCTGCTCGCGCCAGTAGTGGAGCAGGCTCGCGGAGGGCACCCGCGCCAGTTCGTACCGGGTCATCAACGGCGGTCCGTCCGCGCGCTCCCGCAGCGCGGCGAAGGGCAGGTCGTGCAGCGGACCATCCGGCACGAGCAGCAGGCGCGACACCTTCGGAGGAAGGCCTCGCAGCGCGGGGGCGAGCAGCTGCGCGTACAGCGCCGCGGCGGCCGCTGCCTCCGAACCGTCACGGCGCTCGATGAGGCCCGACAGGAGCGCCACAGCGGGACGCAGCCGTGCGCGTTCGGGGATGCGGTACGCGTGCGTGCCCTCGCGCGTCACCGCCAGCACCCACGCGCCCCCCGCGCGCTCGCCCTGGAGGTCGCGATCCGCGCCCGCGAGGAAGACGAGCAGGGCCTCTTCCTCGCCCAGGCGCTGCTCGGTCGCGGCGAGCGACGCGAACGCAAGCTCCGCGCGCCGGGCCGCCGGACGCAGCTCGCGCTCACGGCGCTCCAGCTCCTGGAGTTCGCCCAGCAGCCGCGTGCGCTCGGACTCGGACAGCGCGGGCTCCAGCAGCCGCCGCTGGGTGACGGACAGGCTCCGCAGCACGCCGTTCCGCGCCTCCCGGCGCTCCGGTGACTCCTCTTGCACGGGGAGCGCGCGGGAGGCCACCAGGGCCTCGAACAACGTCCTCGCCCGCAGGCGCTCGCTCACCGCGAAGGCGCGCTCCAGGGCCTCGCGAGGTGGCACCGCGGAGACCTCTCCAGCCTCCAGCGCGCGGCCCGCGAGCCGGTGGTAGTCACTGGCCCAGCCGGAGAAGAGCTCCGCCTGGCTGGTGGCGTCCCGCTGCCACTGGCGCAGCACCTCCACCGCGTCGAGCGCGCGCTCCGCCTCGCTCAGCGCCTCCGGCAGCGGTCGGGTGCGGAAGGCCACCATCGACCGCGCTCGCCACGCGGAGGCGAGGTAGAGCGGGTTGTCATGCTCGGCGGCGAGTGAAAGGGCTTCGTCCACGTCGCGCCACGCGGCGGGCGCATCCACCACCGCGCGGCGTTCGGCGCGCGTCCACAGACAGGAGATGCGCCGCTCGGGCAGACCCGTCTCCCGCGCGATGTCGATGCAGCGGCCCAGGGCGTCCTCCGCTTCGCTCCGCTCTCCAGGCCCGGCCCCCAGCAGCTCCGCCACGAGGCGCAGCGACATCGCCTCGAAGACCTTGCTGCCCGCGCGTCCGGACGCCGCGAGCGCCTCCCTCGCGAGCCGCAGCAGCGCCGGCCGGCCTCCCGGTTCGGGGCGCTCCTCCTGCCGCTGCCAGGCGAGGTTCGCGAGCGCGAAGCGGACGCGCGCCTCCGTGCCCGCGTCCTTCGTGCGCTCCGCCAACTCCGCGAGCCGCGCGTACACATCCAGCGCTTCATCGAAGCGGCCCAGGTTCACGCTCACCGTGGCCAGCGGGCTGAGCAGCTGCTTCTTCATGCCGTCGGTGCCGTCCGGGAAGGTCAGCGCCTCCGCGCGCTTGAGCAGGCGATAGGCGCGCCCCAGGTCCTGGCCCAGGTCGGACAGCTCGGCCGCCTCCAGGATGAGCGCGCGCACCTCCAGCCGGGAGTCCCCGGAGGCCCGGGCCACCTCGCCCACCCGCAGAACCCACTGGTGCGCTTCCTCCGTCTGGCCGCGCATCCCCAGCACGCTGCGCAGGTTGATGCCGGCCAGCACCTCGCCCTCCGCGTCCCCCAGGCGCCGGAAGGCGAGCGCCGCGCGGCGGTAGGACGCCTCCGCCAGCGTGGGCTCGGACATCAGCTCCATGTGACCGAGCACCAGCGTGAGCCAGGGGCGGTCCGGGTGCCTCGCGATGAGCCCCTGGAGCCTGCGCCGGGCCTCGTCGCGCCCATCGAGTCCCTGCGCGCTCCGGAAGAAACACATCGCCGCGTCGGAGTCCTCCGGATGCGCTTCGAAGGTCTCCTCGCACCTGGCGAGCGCGGAGGGCTCCAGAGGCGCGGCGGCGTGCGCGGGGACGCCCAGGGCCAGCCCCACCACGAGGGTGAAGCCGCCCCATCGTCCCATGCGCTGCCGCCGCCTCAAGGTCACCTCACGGCCTCCACCGAGCATGCTCCCAGGACGGTGACAGGCTCCGGCATGCCCGTGATGGGGTCCTTGGCCCAGACGGTAATCTCGCAGAAGGTGCTCTGGGGAGGTGGCTCGCGCCCCTCCCGCTCGAGGACCAGGACGCCAGCGGCCAGCTGCTCGGCGCCCGGCGGCAGGATGAGCTGCGCGCGGACCCCGCCCGAAGAGGGAGCCCTGGTGCTCACCCGCAGGGGCGCTCCCGCGCTCACCGTTCCCGTGACGGTCGCGAGCACGACATCATGTTCATCCAGGATGCGCAGGGTCATGGGCACCGTGGACGTGCGCAGGGTGCCCGCATCCACCACGGAGGCCACCACCATGTCACGCGTGGCGCCCACCAGCGGCTGCGTGGTCACGACCACCGTGTACGACGCGGGCGCGGTCTGCGCCGCGGCCGAGACTCCCCACAGCAGCACCATCACCGCCAGCGCTCGCACCCATTCCCTGACCAGATTGATTGCATTCATCGCCTTCCCCCTCTGCTTGTCATTGCGTGGACCACGACCACCGCGTGCGGCTTCGCACGCGTTCACACTTCAAGGACTGGATGACCTGGCGCGGACGGCGCCGCGCTCACCGCAACCGGTTCACGAACGTGCTGCCCCGCTGGACGCTTCCATCCGGCAGCCGGGCTTCCACCTGCCACAGGATGCGCGCTCCAGAGGGCAGCTCCGCGAGCACGTCCGCAGGCACCGTGTATTCGCGCGACTCCAACCGCTCCGCGCGATGGAACAACTTCAGGTCCTCCGACGACACCTGCACGCTCCAGGACACGGCCTGGGGCACTCCGCTCCAGCGGAGCACGAACTGCTCACGGGGAAGCGCGGTGGCTTCCGGCACTTGAGAGGCGATGGCCTCCGCCGCGCCGCCGCGGATCCGATCCGGATCCACGCGCGACTGCTGCTGCCGCACCACCACGACCGTGCCCACCAGGACCACCAGCATCGCCGCCATCGCCGCCCAGGCGGGCCGCTGCTGCCAGACGCGCCGTGGCTGCTCGCGCCGGGCGGCCAGCGGGACCCCCTTCGCGGGCGCATCAACACCCGCCGCGGACACCTCGCCCCCCACC
>NZ_RAWE01000395.1 GCF_003611695.1 Corallococcus carmarthensis
GGGGAGGATGGGGGCGGGGGCGTCCTGGAACCAGGCCAGGAGGTGGTCGCGGTCCGCGAGCGGGTTCACGGCCGGGTCTTTCCGTCCGATGCCCACCCCATCGATGAACAGGACCGCGACGCGCACGGCCTGGGACTGTATCCTCGAATCCGACACGCATGGCCATCCACGGCGACCTCTTCAGCTACCCGCTCCCCGAGTTCCTTCAATGGCTGGACAGCTCCCGCAAGACGGGGACGTTGCAGCTGTCGTGGGAAGCAGGCGAGCGCAAGTTGTTCCTCCTGTCCGGCCAGGTCGGCGCCACCGCGAGCGAAGGCCTGCGCGGCCGGGTGGCCCGCCTGCTGTCGCTGCCGAAGCTGGCGACGGGCACTCGCGTGCTGGCGGCGTTCGACGAGCTGGCGCGCACGCCAGACGTGGACGCGGCCTTCGACGCGCACGGCGTGCAAGCGCGCTGGGTGCGCGACCTGGGCCGCGAGGAGCTGTTCGCGGCGATGACGGACCTGACCATCGCGGGGCAGGGCACGTTCCACTGGACGGAGGACGCGGACCGCACCGGTGAGGACTGGGTGCCGTCCGACATGAGCATCCGCGAGCTGCTCTTCGAATCCCTGCGCTGGGTGGACGAGCAGGGGGACGTGGACAAGGCGCTGCCCATCGACGCGCTGAGCGTGAAGGCGCTGGCGCCGCCCAGCCCCAGCCAGCCGCTGATGCACCGGATCATCCTGGCGCTGACGACGACGCCGCAGAACCTGGGGCGGCTGCGGCTGTCCATGGGCGTGTCGCGCTCGTCGGTGACGCGCCGGGTGCACGAGCTGTTGCGCGCGAAGCTGGTGGAGGTGGACGGCGCGCCGCAGGTGGAAGCGGATCCGGTGGCGGAGATGCTGGAGAAGGGCGCGGTGCTGATGCGCGAGGGCCAGTACGACGCGGCCGGCATCGTGTGCGCGTCGCTCCTGGCCAGCGACCCCGCGGACCGGCGCGTGCGTGAGTTCGCGCGCCTGGTGCAGCGCGAGCACGTGGCCGCGCTCTACGCGGACCTGCCGCCGCTGGTGGTGCCGCAGCTGATCCAGTCCCCGCAGACGATGGTGATGCTCAAGCCGGAGGAGCGGCAGATCGCCGGGCTCATCAGCGGGACGTGGGACGTGTCCACGCTGGTGCTGGCCAGCCCCGCGCGCGAACTGGAGACGCTCAAGACGCTGGCGAAGCTGCACCGCATGGGGCTGTTGCAGCTCGCGTATCCGCGCTGAGCGCTTTCAGTGCAGCGAGGGGCGGGAGGGCACGGGCTCGGATTCGATGATGCCCTGGAACTCACTCCATGGGTCCTCCATGGAGGTGTAGTCGTCCGTGAGCTCCTCGCCCGGTTCGATGTCGCGCACCGCGACGGTGGCGGTGCGCGACGCGTTGTTGCCGCAGTTGGGCACGTCCGAGTGGTTCATGAAGCGCGCGTGGTCTCCGCACAGCACCAGCGTGCCCCGTTCGCAGTAGGCGTAGCGGGCGAGGAACGCCTTCGCGGCGGCGCTCATCCGCGCGACATCCCCGGGCCAGTAGCGCTGGTCGAGGGGCTGGTCGAAGGCCCAGATGACGGTGCCCCGGGGGATGCGCTCTTCCGCGAACAGGCCCAGTCCTTGGATCCGCGACGGCTTCACCGAGGTCTTCACTCGCAACATGCAGGGGCACCCTCCAGGACTCCCACGCGGGAGACGTGCCCCTGAGATGTGGGGGCTTGCGCCCCGCGCGAATCACCCGGCGGTCGGAAGTCCCACGGCGTTGAGCCGCACGAAGACCTGCATCAGGACGTAGAGCGCGAAGGCCGCGTCGTCCACGCGCAGCTGCGGCAGCGTGGACAGGCCCTGCAGGCGCAGCAGGTCCGAACCGTCCACGTGGAGCAGGAAGGCCTGCTGGGCCAGGGAGCCTTCACCCGCGAACGCCATGGCGCGCCGGACGGCGTCGGTGCAGGCCGTGACGCACGTGATGTAGTCCCCGGCGATGAAGGCGGCCTCCGCGGCCCGGGCGTGGTCGAAGAGGTCCCCCGGCGCCAGCGCGCTCGTGGGCCCCAGCACCTTGCTGCCGGTGTTCGCCACGGCGACGGCGGGCACGGCGGCGGGACGATGCGCTTGGCGCGCAGGTCCTTGATGACCAGCCGGGTGATGGTCTTGAGCGTGTCCATCACGCCGCGGCCACTGGTGGCGGCCGACTCGAAGTCGGGGACGCCGCGCGGGTTGAGCTCCCGGCGCAGCTCCTCCACGGAGAGGACGTTGTCCAGGTCCCGCTTGTTCCACTGCATCACCAGTGGGAAGCGGTCCAGGCGGATGCCGTTCTCCAGGAGGTTCTCCTCCAGGTTGGCCAGGGACTCGCGGTTGGCGTCCATGGCCTCTGCCTGCGAGTCCGCGACGAACACGACGCCGTCCGCGCCCTGGAGCACCAGCTTGCGGGTGGCGTTGTAGAAGACCTGTCCGGGCACGGTGTAGAGGGCCAGGCGCACGGAGCAGTCGCCCACGCGCTCCACCTTCACCGGCAGGAAGTCGAAGAACAGCGTCCGGTCGCCTTCGGTGGCGATGGACATCATCTCGCCGCGGTGGGCCGGGCGAACGGTCTCGTAGACCTTTCGCAGGGTCGTCGTCTTCCCCGACAGGCCGGGGCCGTAGAAGACGATCTTCGCGGCCACTTCGCGGGCCATCAGGTTCACGCTGCTCACGGTGTCAGCTTACCTAGAACGACTCGGCGCCTCGCGCCAGTTGCGGGGCAAACATTCGCGGGCGTCCCGGCCCGGTGCTCGGCCGCGAGCAGGGCGAAGAGGGCCGCCTCCTTCGCCTCCTCGGGGAAGCCCAGCACGTCCAGCCGCTCCAGTGGCACCGGGGCCAGCCGCGCCCGCAGGTCCGCAATGAGCACCGGGTTCCGCGTCCCACCGCCGGAGGCATACACCGCCTCCAGCCGGGGGAAGCGGGGGTGCACCCAGGTGTCGAAGGCGCGCGCGGTGGCCTCCACGGTGAAGGCGCGCGCGGTGGCCATCAGGTCATGGGGCCGCTCCGGGGCTGCCTTCCAGAGCCGGTCCACCAGCGCCTCGCCAAAGCCCTCGCGGCCCGCGCTGCGCGGTGGGGGACGCGCGAGGAATGGGTGCGCGAGCAGTTCCTCCAGCAGCCCCGGAATCACCTGTCCCCGGGAGGACAGGCTCCCGTCGCGGTCGCACCCGAGCTGGCCCTGCGTCACCCGCCGCGCCAGGCCGTCCAGCACCATGTTCGCGGGCCCGGTGTCGAACGCGAGCGTGTCGTCCAGGTGCTCGCCCACGACGCTCACGTTGGCGATGCCGCCCAGGTTGAGGAACGCGCGCGTGGCATCCGGCCGCTCGCGGTTCCGGAAGACGGCCCAGTCCAGGTAGGGCACGAGCGGCGCGCCCTGACCGCCCACCGCCATGTCGCGGGTGCGGAAGCCGCTGACGACGGGCAGGCCGGTGCGCTCGGCGATGACGTCCGCTTCGCCAATCTGGAGCGTGGAGGCGATGGGGGACAGGTCCGAGGGCAGGTGGGCCATCGTCTGCCCGTGCGAGCCGATGACGTGGATGTCCCCGGCCTTCACGCCCGCGCGCGCGATGACGGCCAGCACGGCTTCGGCGAAGCGTTCACCCAGTTCGAAGTTGAGGGCGCAGAGGCTCCGGGCGTCCTGGGGGCCCAGCACCCGCGCGACGAGGTCCGGCGTGAAGGGCTGGGAGACGTGCGCGAGCAACTGGAGCGTCACGTCCGCGCCGGTGCCCTCCACGCGGCACAGCGCCGCGTCCGCCGCGTCCACGCTGGTGCCGGACAGCACGCCCACGCACAGCCGGGGCGGCAGGGAGGGGGCG
>NZ_RAWE01000396.1 GCF_003611695.1 Corallococcus carmarthensis
GTCCGGCACCGGCCCCCGCGTCCCTTCCCCTCGTGGAGAAGGTGAACCTGGCCCACGCCTCCACCGACCTGCCGGCGCCTGGCATTGCCCGGCCCGTGGGCATGCTCCACGGCCAGCCCGTGCACCTGGTGCGGCTGACGGGCACCGGCCCCTGGTGCCAGCACACCACCGGGGATGCCCTGTTCTTCGTCACCCGGGGCGCCCTGCGCGTGGAGTTGCGCGAGCACACCGTGGACCTGGAAGAGGGTGAGTTGCTCATCGTTCCCCGGGGCGTCGAGCACCGCTCCGTCGCCTCCGTCGAAGCGCTGGTGCTGATGTCGGCTCCACCGCTCGACGGGGAGGCGGCCGGGCAGTCTCCCGTCCCCTGAGCAGCATTCCAACGGCCTCCGGGCGGGCGAGCCCCCGTCCCGCCGCGGGCGCGGTGATTCCTCCCAAGGGGGCCACGGCGCACTTTTGCCCTGAACGAACGGAAGGTGGCTTCCCGCGGCCCCTGGTGCGCCGCCGGGCGGCCGCCGCCTTCACGAGGAGCGGGAGCCGCCATGCGCATCCACCACCTGAACTGCACCACGATGTGCCCGCCCGGCCGGCGGCTCACGGATGGACGGCGCGGTTTCACCGGCCCGGCGGCGCTCGCCTGCCACTGTCTGGTGTTGGAGACGCCGCGCGGCCTGGTGCTGGTGGACACCGGCTTCGGCCTCAATGACGTGTACGCGCCGCGCGTGCGGCTCAACCCCCTGTTCCGCGACGTCATCTGCCGCCCCGCCCTTTCGGAGGAGGCCACCGCCATCCGCCAACTGGAGCGGATGGGTTTCCACGCCAGCGACGTGCGCGACATCGTCCTCACGCACCTGGACTTCGACCACGCGGGCGGCCTGGATGACTTCCCCCACGCGCGCGTGCACGTGCTGGCGGAGGAGTACCGCGTGGCCACCGCGCAGAAGTCCTGGCTGGACCGCGCGCGCTTCCGCCCGATGCAGTGGTCCAAGGAGACGCGGTGGGAGACGTACGTCCCCCACCGGGGCGAGAGCTGGTTCGGCTTCGACTGCGTGCGCGAGCTCAGCGGACTGCCGCCGGAGATCCTGCTGGTGCCGCTGGTGGGCCACACGCTGGGACACGCGGGCGTGGCCATCGACACCGGGGACGGGTGGCTGCTGCACGCGGGCGACGCGTACTTCTATCACGGGGAGATGGACCTGGACCGCTACCGGTGCACCGCCGGTCTGCGCGGCTACCAGAAGCTGATGCAGAAGGACGGATGGATGCGCTGGTACAACCTGCGCCGGCTGCGCGAACTGGTGCAGCGCCACGGCGACCAGGTGAAGGTGTTCTGCGCGCACGACTCGCTGGAGTTCGAACGACTGGAGGAGCGCGAGAAGCTGCCCCCGGACTTCCCCATCCAGCCCGGCCTCGTCGCCCCCGTGCCGTCGCTGCACCTCTAGCCACGCTCAAGGCGTCACTGCTGGAGTGGAGGGGACTCGGCGACCGATAGCTCCTCCACCAGCCGGGGGATGCGCGGCAGGTCCACCGTGAAGGTGGCGCCCCGCCCCGGCACGCTCTCCAGGTGGATGATGCCGCCGTGCGCCTCCACCAACTGGCGGGCGATGTAGAGCCCCAGCCCGTAGCCGGCCTCCGTCTTCGCGGAGCGCTCCCGCTCGAAGCGCTCGAAGACGCGGCGCTGGGCCTCCGGCGCGATGCCCACGCCCTCGTCGCGCACCCGCAGCCGCGAGTGCTCCACGTCCAGCGCCGACACCGACACCGACACCGGATGGCCCCGGCCGAACTTCAGCGCGTTGGACAATAGATTCGTCACCACCCGGTCCAGGCGGATGCGGTCCCACTGCCCCACCTGCCCTTGCTCCACCTCCAGCCGCAGGTCACAGCCCGCCTGCGCGGCGGCCTCCGCGAAGCGCTCCACCACCTCGCGCGCCAGCTCCCCCAGGTCCATGGGCGCCGCGTCCAGCAACCGCTTGCCGGAAGACAGCCGCGACAGGTCCAGCAGGTTGTGCAACAGCTGCCCCAGCCGCTGCGCCTGTCCTCGCGCCGCCACCAATCCCTGCCGCACGTCCTCGTCGCGGCCCGCCGCCTGCGCGCGTTGCACCTTGCTGAGCAGCAATTGCAGTGCATGCAAGGGATTGCCCAGGTCATGCGCGGTGACGGCGATGAGGTCCACCGCCTCGCGCGCCTCGCGCAACAGCCGCGTGTTCTCCAGGGCCAGCGCAGCGCGGCCGGCCAGCTCCTCCACCAGCACCTGGTCCGTCTGCGTGAAGCGGCGGTGTCCCCGGGCCGTCAGCAGCACGAAGGCGCCCAGCGTCTCACTGCCCGCGCGCAGGGGCACCACCATCGATGAACCGATTCCGACGCGCTCGATGAGCAGCAGGTGCTCCGGGGTCTCCGCGGAGGCCTCCACGTCCTGCGTCTCCACCTCCTCGTCCATCCGCGAGCGCCCGGTGCGCAGGACCTCCCAGACCACCGGGGGCATGCCCGCGCGGGGCGGAAACCGCCGCAGGGACTCCCACAGGCTCGCCTCGCGCTCGGGCTGCACGTGCGTCACCGCCCGGGGCCGCAGCTCGCCCGCGGGCGTGAGCAGGTAGAGGATGCAGCCGTCCGCCACCTCCGGCACCAGCAGCCGCGCCACCTCCGCCGCCGTCAGGTCGGGGTCCAGGGACTGGTGGAAGACGCGGCCGGCCTCCGCGAGCAGCTCCTGCATCCGCTCCGTGCGCCGCTGCTCGGTGATGTCGCGCGTCACCACGGAGAAGCCCTGGGGCGTGCCGTCCTCGTCGCGCAGCGCGGTGATGGACACCTCCGCCCAGAAGCGCGAGCCGTCCTTGCGCTGCCGCCAGCCCTCCGTGCGCAACCGTCCCTCCTGCAGGGCCCGGGACAGCTCCCGCTCCGGCTTGCCCGCCGCCGACTCCTCGGACGTGTAGAAGACGGAGTGGGGGCGGCCCAATATCTCCGCCTCGCCCCAGCCCTTGATGCGCTCCGCGCCCGGATTCCAGCTGGCCACCCGCCCACGCGCGTCCAGCAGCACCAGGGCGTAGTCGCGCACGCCTTCCACCAGCGCCTGGAAGCGGTGCGCGCTGGCCGCCGCCTCGCGCTTGAGCGGGTGCAGCCGGCGGTGGAGCACCCACGCCAGCGCCGACGCCAGCAACAGGCCCAGCAGGGACGCCAGGAGCAGCAGCGCCGTCTCCCACCGGTCCGTCAGCAACGCCGCCTGGTTCTCCCGGGCCAGCCGCTCTTGAACCTTCCGCTCCAGTTGGGCCTGCGCGTCGCGCACCCGCCCGTGGGCCCGGGACAGCCGCTCGCGCGCCAGCTTCTGGTCCTGCGGAGTCGAGGCATCCAGGAGGGCGCGCAGGGCGGCGTCGTGCACCTGTTCGGCGGCGCGCACCTGCTCCACCAGCTCCAGGTCCTCGTTGGAGCCCAGCCGCGCGGACAGCCGCTGCGAGGTGTCCAGGAAGCGCTGCCGGGCCCGCGCCGTGTCCTGGACGAGCGACTGTCCCCCCGCCAGCAGCGCGCTGTTCGCCAGGGACACCTTGTCGCTGAAGGCCCGCCCCAGCTGCCCCACCTCCTGCAGGTCCAGGGAGCGCTCCATCACCCGCGACTGCACGGAGGCGCGCGTCAGCAGGAGCGCGCCCACCGCCACGGCCAGCAGGACGAGCGCCACCACGAGGCTCGCCCCCAGCCCCCACCCGTTCTCCGGTCGCGCGCGCCTGGGACCTGCCATGGGCGTCCCTTCCCCGCTGGACGCACGTGTCCCTCCGCGCTCCTGCGTCCGTTCACGGTGGGGCC
>NZ_RAWE01000397.1 GCF_003611695.1 Corallococcus carmarthensis
CCCTGGCGACGGCCGCTCCCGCCCGCCCCCCGGCGGACGCCAGCACGTCGGACGACTCGCTCCTGCGGGGCCTCCTGTGGGCCGCGGAGCCCGCGCCGGAGGAGATCCGCGCGCTGGCCATCGAGGACCTGGCGCTCCTGGGTGACCCGCGCGCCCTGGACCCGCTGGCCGCGTTCATCTGGGACCCGAATCCGCGCATCCAGCAGGCCGCGTTGCGCGCGGTGGCCCTCTTCCAGCACCGCCGCGCGGAGGAGATTCTTGGCAACGTCGTGCGCCACCCGCGCCTGCCGGACGCGCTGAAGATTCAAGCCCTGAGCGGTCTGCTCTACCAGCGCACCGCCACCGCGCGCCGGGTGGTGCAGGACGTGGCCGCCGACAGCCGCGTGGGCTACGCGGTGCAGAACGCCGCGCGCTCGGTGGCGTCGCAGTGGGAAGCCGCCCCGGCCGCCACGCCCTGAAACACGCCTGCACGCCTGCCCTCCCCCCAGGCTTGACGACGCCGCGGCTCCAGGCGGGCCCGGGGCCGATTCCTGGAGTGCGCGCGTGTATGGGTTAGACTGGGGCGCATGAAGATCACCCCCCTCGACATCCGGCAGAAGCGCTTCGAGACGGTGATGCGCGGCTTCGCGCGTCCCGAAGTGGGCGCGTACCTGGAGCTGATCGCCGGCGAGTTCGAGGAGGTGGTGAAGGAGAACATCGCGCTCAAGGAGGAGCTGAAGCGCACGCAGGCGCGGCTCGAGCAGCATCAGGAGCGCGAGCGCACCCTCCAGGAGACGATGGTCACCGCCCAGCGCATCAGCGAGGACCTGAAGGACGCCGCGAAGAAGGAAGCGGAGATCATCATCGCGGACGCGGAGCACCAGGCGGAGAAGATCGTCCACGGCGCGCACCAGCGGCTGGTGCAGGTGGTGGAGGACATCAACGAGCTCAAGCGCCAGCGCACCCAGTTCGAGTCGCAGGTGCGCTCCGTGGTGGAGGCCCACCGCAAGCTGCTGGAGACGTTCGCCGCGCCCACCTTCGCGGACCGCGACTACGCGCGCGTGGAGGACAACGTCGCGTTCCTGTCGCAGAAGAAGGCCACCTCCAACGACTAGCGCCCGCGCATGCCCGCCCCCTGGCTCAAGACCGTACCCGCCGGGGTGGAGCTGACGGTGCTGGTCCAGCCGCGCGCGTCCCGCACGAAGGTGGTGGGCGAGCATGACGGCCACCTGAAGATCCAACTCGCCGCGCCGCCCGTGGATGGCGAAGCGAATGCGGCCCTGGTGGAATTCATCGCCAAAATGCTGGGCGTACCGCGTCGCCAGGTGACACTGGTGGCGGGTGACACGTCGCGCCGTAAGCGATTGAAGGTGCAGGGGGTTGATGCGGCGGCGGTCGAGGCTGTTATCTCTGGTGGACCGTGAGGCCACGCATGCTCCGCCTGTTCGCCTTCCTGATGATGCTGCTGGCCTCTCCGGGCGCGTTCGCACAGGACGAAGGTCCGCGCGGCATCCACGCCACGGAGGCCGTCGTCACCGACAGCGCGCTCGTGCCCCACGCCCGCCCCGCCATCGTCGCGGGCGAGCTGAAGACGCAGCGCTTCGTCATCCTGCACACCGCGAAGGCGGCGGGCGCGGCGCGGGCGCTGGCCGGACAGATTGAAGGCGTGCGGGATGCGTTCGGCGCGATGCTCGGGCGCGACTGGCCGGGCACCACTGAAATCCGCCTGGGCGTGGGCCGCCAGGAGTTCGAAGCGCTGGCGCTCCCCGGCGGCAAGCCCCCGGGCTGGGCGGTGGCGCTCGCGTACCCCGGGCATCAGATCATCCTGCTGGACGCGCTGAGCCTGAGCGACACGGAAGGCCCCACGACGCTGCGCCATGAGCTGGCGCACGTGGCGCTGGGCCAGCTGGCGAAGGACTGGCCGCGCTGGTTCCAGGAGGGAGTGGCGCAGAACCTCACCGACGAGCGCTACTCCGTCGCCCACTACTCCGCTCTCTTCCGCGCGGTGACGCAGGAGCGCGTCTTCCACTTCGAAGACCTGGCCGAGGACTGGCCGGACGTGCCCGCGGACGTCGAGATCGCCTACGCGCAGAGCGCCGCCTTCGTGGCCTACCTCACCGGCAAGCATGGCTCGCACGCCATGGGCCTGCTGGTGGACGGCGTGCGCGCGGGGGAGCCCTTCGAGCAGGCCTTCGGCAAGGCCTTCCGGACGTCGCTGCTCTTGGAGGAGCAGGACTGGCGCGAGGGGCTCGCGGCCCGCTACGGCTGGCTGCCGCTCACCACCAGCTCCGCGCTCCTGTGGCTCACCGCCTCTGTGCTGTGCGTGGCCGCCTTCGCGCGCCGCATGCGCCAGAAGTCCGCGCGGATGACGGAGCTGGCCGCGGAGGACGCCGCGGAAGACGCCGCGCTGCGCCTGCTCGCCGCCGCCCGCGCGGCGGGGCCCGTGCCCGTGGATGGGGCCGAGCCGCTGTCCCCCGCCCTCCCCTGGCCGGAGTGGCCGGGAGCGACCACGCAGGCGCCGCCCAACCCGTCCGCTCCCGCCCAGCCGGAAGCCCTGGAGGGCGCGCCAGAAACGCTGGAGTCAGGCGCCAGCCTGCCGGAAGCCCCGGAGGGCACGGACGCGGGTGACGAGGAGCCGGAGGCCGCCAGCGGCGAGTACGAGCTGGACGGCGAGTCCCCGGCAGGCCGCCCGCCCAAGCCGACGCTCCACTGAGGGGCGGGACGTGCCCAGGCAGGGAAGGTTCTTCCCCTGCCCCCAGGCTTTCAACATCCGCCCCGTAGGATTTACGTCCTCCGGCCGCCCTTCAGGGCAGCCGTATTGCCCAAATGGGCGGATTCATTGAGAACCAGCCCACGTCTGGCGTTGGCAAAGCCCTTGCTATGTCTCTGTTCGCGATGCGGACGACAACGGACATGGCGGCGGAGCGGGGACGGAAGAAGGCCGGGGCAGCCCGGGTCTTCAGCAGGCAGCCGGAGCGCATCGCGGCGCTGTGGCGGCGGATGCGGCTGGCGGCGCACGAGGGCCAGGGCGTTCCGAGCGCCAGTCTGTTGGACGGACTGGTGGAGCCCTTCGTCCGGGAGCTGGGGCTGACGCTGGAGGGCGTGGAGTCCAGCCCCTGGAGCCGCACCCGCGCGGTGCTGCGCCTGGCGCCGGAGCGTGGCGCGCGGGCCCTGCACGACGAGTTCGCACTGCTGCGGCGGTGCCTGGTGGACGCCCTGGAAGTGCTGGGCGGTGGGGACGCGGAGCGCCAGCGCATCAACCGCGCGCTCGACGAGGCCGTGGACAGCGCGGTGGCGCTGCTCCAGCGGATGGCGGACCCGAAGGCGGATGGTCCCCGGGTGCCGTTTGGCGGCCTGGTGGTGGAGTACTTCGAGCGGCCGTCCCACGCGCGCCGGGCCCCGGTGGGCCGTCGCGACGAGCGGTCCGCGATGCATTGAGCAGTCATTGCGGCGCGCGGTGGGCGCCAGCGTTTTGTTGCAAGGGTTTGCCGATCCGTCCGGCTTGACACTCCTCAATGAGGAAGGGTCCGGGGGCTGGCGGGAGGGTGCGCTGTAGCGGATGGGGGTCCGCGACGCGCCTTGAGGGAGCGTGTTCCTGCTCGGGGGAGCGGTGAGCGCGCACACAGGTTCGAACGCCGGAACGCGTGGATGGGGGTCCGCGCGCTCCGCCGGTCGGACGGATCGGCATGTTTTGTCGGGGGGATTGGGACGGGGGTCGCGGG
>NZ_RAWE01000398.1 GCF_003611695.1 Corallococcus carmarthensis
ATGCGAGCCTCCTGCTGCTCGATTCGCGCGAGCGCAGCGCTCAGCAGTCGCTCCAGCTCCGCGATACGCGCATCTCTTGGGTCGGGCGTGGCCACGCCCCATTATTTCTAATCCGCCCCCGGCCCACGTCGAGCGTGGTGAGGCCCACCGTTCGCTGCCTCACCGCCCCCTCAGGCGAGCACCACCCCGTGAACGCTTACGAGGAAGGAACCGTCTGGCTGACCCAGAAGCAGCTGGCCGAGCTGTACGGCAAGGATGTCCGGACCATCAACGAGCACCTCCAGAATATCCACGAGGAGGGAGAACTCGACCCCGGAGCAACCATCCGGAAATTCCGGATAGTTCAAACCGAGGGAACCCGAGAGGTCGCTTGACTCGTGGAGCCCCACAGCTTGCCGACAATCCTCGCCGTTGTGGTCGACAGCCCTCAAAGCTCCTTGGTCATGCGCTGAAGCTCAAGTTCCCTTGTGCGTTGCCGGGCCGCGGCGAGTTCCGCTGCATATCTCGCACTTTCATATTCGATAACCACGGCATCAATGCCTGGCGTTTTCACGCTCCTGAGCTTGACGTCGCTTTCGACCGTCGCCCACCGACTCAGCAGCAAGAATCGTTTCGAGGCAGCGCGCGCCTGTCGTCGGGCTTCAGCCTCATCGTTTTCTGCCCTGACATCAATGCGCTGCTGCGCGTACTGATCCTGGTGAACCCCGGTGAGCGATTCCGTGAGCTTCCCCAGCACGTACACGGTATCTGCGGCAGAGCGATAGCTGCCAACCCGCCGTTGCGATTCATCGGCCGTATCCCGATCGCGTACCGGGGTCCCGAACTTCCGATTGAGCAGCCGCCGGATCAGCAGATGTGCGTCCCGAACGTTACCGGCATCTGGAAAGAAGACGTCGACCGCGACGAATCGGCCCTTCAGAAAGGCAAATGTCACAACCGCTGGCAGGTCCGCGATGGTGGACTTCCAGCGCATCGCATTCTCATTGAGCATCTTCCCATCCGGGAAGAGCTCTCGGACTTCTTCGACGCGCATGCCCCAACGGGCATCTTGAAAGCCTTCGGAACTCCGATAGGCGGCCCCCTGACTCCGCCAGTCCTCCATGGCCCCATGGCGCTTCTTCTCGATCAGCTCTTCGCGAGTGGTCACGCAGCCAGGGGTGAGGCACGCCATCAAGATGCAGCCAAGCACGATCAGTCTCATGAGACCTCAAATCTCCAAGACGGCCCTTCAGACGCAAACTCTTCATGAAACGGGTGTCCCCACCGGGGTGGACTCTCGGGCAGAAGCAATCATAAAGCATGAAGGGCGCCGGGCTCGGACGCCCCAGGGGGCTTGCGGCCAGGAGCCCAGGTCGCCCAGGCTCTCCACCCGGAGAGGGGAACAGACACATGGGCATCGCCACGGGGTGGTTATGGGTCGTCCTGGCCGTGGCCTCCGGCGCGTCTCCGGCGCCTTCCGCCGAAGCCGTGTGTGGCCTCTCCGCGCTCTACACCGCCGAGCGCGCCTTCTTCGGGGAGAAGGACCGCTACGACATCCCCCCGGTCGTCGGCTTCCTCCCCCTGCCCTGCACCGACGGCACCCGGCCTCCCGCGCCAGGGTCCAACTCCGTTGGCGGCTGCCAGTTCGTCTTCACCGTCCTCGAAGCGGGCCGCGCCCCAGAGACGACCCTGAAGCTCGAAGCCCGAGGCGTCCCCCCCGCCACGCGGACGCTGCGCTTCCGGATGGAGGGCCACGACGGCGTCATCACCCGCGCGGACTCCGACGCACACGTGGAGCCCGTGGACTGTGAGGCCTGGAGGCGGGCGGCGGATCCGCTCCTGCGCTACCACGAGCTCGTCGGGGAGCACGACTGCGTCACCGGGCCCTACGCCCCGACGCATCCCTGCACCGAGGCCCTCACCCAGCTCGTGGACCTCGCGCGCCAGGGTGTGGGCGCCGCGCGAAAGGAGTACGACGCGCACCCCACCGCGCGCGAGCTGTATCCCTTGAGCCCGCCAACGCCCGCCATGCTCCTCTGCGGCGTCACCGCTTCCCCCCAGCAGCGCGCCCAGCACGCGGACAACCTCGCGCGCCAGGGCCACCTCCTGGAAGCGGTGCTCCAGCCCGGCTGCCGGGAGTCCGGCCTTCGCGCGGGTATCCCCCTCCTGTTCAGGGACGGGGCCTGCCCGGGCCCCCGCTGTCTGGAGTTGATGGTCCTGGCCCAACGCCTCCGTCTGCCCGAGCGGTTCGGCGTCCTCGAAGGGCGCGCCTCGCTGTTGGTCCAGTGGCTCTGGGACCAGCCCGCCACGTTCCAGCGCGACTTCCTGCGGACCACCACGGAACGGGGCTCCGACCGGGTCGACGCGCTCCTGCTCCTGCGCGCGGGAACCCGGCCCAGCGTCCTGGCATTGACCACGCCTCCGCTCACGCCGCTGGAGAGCGAGTGGCTCGAACGTGCCTACCGTGAGCACCCGGCCCTGTCCCCCATTGTCGAGTTGCTGCGCGAACAGCAACGCGGCCGCCCCGTCAGCGAGGCGGCGTTCCAGCACTGGGCCCGGAGCGCCCCCTGCGCCCAGCTCCATGACGCCCACGACCTGGGCCCATCCCCCGCGCGGCTGCGCGTCATCGCCCAGGCACAGACGCGTTGCCCACAGGACGCCATCGCGGTCCTGTCCCGCCACGTCGCGACGCTGCCTCCCACGGCGCTCCCCGACGTGCTCGAGCCGCTGACCGCGGAGCAACTGCTGCTGCTGCGCGTGAACCTGGGCCTCGGGAGTCCTGAACGCGCCGAAGCCCTGTTCGACTGGGTGATGGAGCGCGAGCCGGGCCTCCTCGAAGGACTGGCCGCCACGCCCGCCGTCGTGGCGAAGCTGCTCACTCCGCCGTACGCGGACCGGCTGGGCGGACGCGAGGCCGTGCTCGACCTGCTGCTGGACTCACAGCGGAGTCCGCGCCTCGCTCCGTCCTACGAAGCCCTCCTCTTCGCGATGGCCGAAGCCCTGAAGGGCACGCCTTCCGCCGCGCGCGTCAGAAACATCGCGGCGCGCAACCTGCTCCCAACGGACCGGCAGCGCTTGCTGTCCGGCATCCTGCGCGCCCGGGACCCGCGCCTCCAGGCCGCCGCCGCGGCGGGAGCCGCTGAGTGGAGGGCGTCCTCCGGCATCACCGCCCCCGCCGCACGGGCCTGCCTGGCGGAGGCCCGCGCCACCCTGGAATGCATGGCCCGGCAGTCCGAGCCCCTTGGCCCGCCCCCTCCAGGCACCCGGCATGGCTTCATCGCGCTGTGCGGCACCGGTCCCCAGCCGCCTCCGGCTCCACCGGACCCCATCGAGGGCTACTGCACGCGCTTCGACGAGCAGGTGGCGTCCTGCCCCACCGCCTGCGGAGGCACGCTGCCCGACCCCAGCGAGCTCACGCTCCTCGCATCCATCGCCAGTGAGCCGCCACCCACCGCACCGGAGAGCCTGCGCGCCTGCACGCTGGCCCTTCCATGAACCCCCAACCTCGGCGGGTCGCGTCAAAGCCCGTTCTCCCTTTTACAACCGCCGTCCGCTCCGCTATCCCGCGACGGTCACCAGGAGTGTCCCCGTGAAGCGAAGTCTGTCCGGTCTGCTCGTCGCCCTCGCATTCACCGCCTGCAAGCAGGAGGCGCCGGGCAAGCTGGAGCCCATCCCGCGCCCGCCGGGTGCCAC
>NZ_RAWE01000399.1 GCF_003611695.1 Corallococcus carmarthensis
CTCGGGTGGGGGACGGACGTGCTCAAGGCGCGGCGACTGTAGGCGCCCGCTTCCGTGCCCCGCAACCGCCTGCTTCCCGCGCCGGCCTCAAGGGGGGCAGTAGCGCGCGTAGCGCAGGCCGCGCGTCGTCTCCGGCGCGCCGCCGTCCGCCGGGCGGAAGTAGTGCACGTAGGAGAAGCCCACCTGCATCCGGTCCAGAGCATCCACGTGGACCGCAGAGGGGCCGGGAAACGCGTTGCCGCCATCCCGCGTCTCCAGGACGAGCGGTGGCGTCGAGCCGACGGGGCTCGTGTCGGACAGCGTCTTCACGATCAGCTGGCTGGCGCTCCCGTTCAAATCCGCGTTCACGTCCGCGTCATCCATCAGGACATGGAGGAGGCTCGGGTAGGCGGCGTTCCTCGACAGCGCGGGGCCCCGGCTCAGGAAGGCCCCGAGCCCGTGCGACGTCCAGCCGCTGGCCTCCTTCACCCAAAGCCACGCGCCCTGGGTGTCGGAGGCCAGCAGGGAAGGCCGTCCCGTCGGGTCCACCTCGAGCGCGATGCGGTAGCGCGGTGAGCTCAGGGGAATCCGCCAGTCCAGCGGCTCGGCGAGCCACGTCCCCGACGTGTTGCTCGCGTACACGACCTGGAACTTCCCCCTTTCGTCCATGCGAACGAACACGACGTGGACGTGCCCGGTGGCATCCACGGCCAGCCGCTCGCGGTCGCCCTTGGCACCGACCGCCTCCAGTGGCGTCAGGGTCCAGTCCCCCGTGTTGGAACGGGTGCCGAGCAGGTAGCCCACCTGGGGGTAGGGCCGGCCGATGAGCAGGTGCGGCGCGTCGTGGGCATCGAGGGTGATGGCCCCCGTCCAGCCCTCTCCCAGCAGCTGGGCCCGCCAGACGCCGCCGGTGTCGTGTGCGTAGCCGACGTTGTCGCCCTGCTGGAACAGCACGTGGTGCGTGCCGTCCGTGCCCACGGCCATGTGCACGTCATAGGCGGTCCACACGCTGCTCACCTGCACCGGCACGTCGCCTGGCCGGGTGGTGCCCACGTGGAGATGGGAGTCCTTCGAATAGGCATAGTGGCCCACGCCCTGCGCGTCGAAGACGAACGCGGCGGTGATGACGTCGAGGCCCTCGTCCAGCACCCGCGTCTTCCAGCCCGGCGTGGCGCACTCCCCGCCATCCGTGCCCGCGTCGGGGAGCCCGCCTCCGTCACCTCCGTCGGGGTCACCCTCCTCGCCGGCGTCGGGGCGGGTCACCACCAGCTGCACGCAGGTGCCGGAGGCGCTCCGGGTCACCTGTCCCTGCCCGGGTTTGGAAACCCCATTCGTGCAGATGGGGTCGCAGCCGGTCAGCAGGAACGCGGCCACGACGGCGCTCGACAGCGCGGTGTGCACCAGGAATGAACGGGGCAAGGGGAGAACCGTCAGGGCTCGGGGTTGGCGCTTACGGGAGCGACAGCAGCGCACCCGCGCGCGGACACGGCCGGGCCCGATGGCCCGCGTCCGCTAGCGCCTCAGTGAGATTTCCAGGCCGTACTGCGGATCCATTCCGGTCTGGCCATTGGCGGTGACGCGGTCCAGGCCCACCCGGGCGGACAGCCGCAGGGGCAGGCCCGCGACCCGCCCCATCACGCCCGCGGCCACGTGGCCGGTGAGCAGCGTGGGGTCCGCCTGGCGGAAGCCCGGCGCCGTCAGGCCCAGGAGTCCCCAGCCCAGCCCCACCTCCGCGAACAGCGGCGTGCTCGCGGGGGCCTGCAATCCCAGCAGGCCCTCCACCGTGAAGCGGTGCAGCCGGATGCCGTCCCGGGCCGCGAGCGGCGTCACGCCGTACGCCCCGCGCACGCCGTAGTAGAGCAGGTGCAGCGAGGACGGCGTGCGCCACGACAGGCTGGGCCCGGTGGCGAACTTCGCCAGCCCCAGCGGCGAGCGCCCCGCGCCCAGGCCCAGCTCCAGCTTCGACGTCCAGTCGGAAGGCGCCGCCACGGCCAGCGGCGAGCGCGCCCCTCCGATGACGGAGGGCTGGAAGGGGTTGCTGAAGTCCACCGGCACCAGCCCCACGGCGGCGACGTACTCGTCGTAGAAGGACCGGTCCAGCGGCACGGCGAAGAGGCCCCGGCGGAGTGCCTCCTCCGCGGGACCTCGTTCCTGAAGCTCGCGCGGGCGCAGTTCGGGCGGGCCCGAGGACAGCTGCGCCAGCGTGACCCGCGCCTCCGCGTCCGGCGCGCGCACCCAGTACACGTCGCGCGGTGGCAGGAGGATCTGCGTCCACTGCTGCAGCGAGCGCCGCACGTCCACCAGCCGCTGGCCGTCCGCGTCCTCCACGGAGAGGCGCGCGTACTCGAAGCCCGCGGGGAAGGTGACCCGGGGGCCTTCCGGCGCGGGGCCCACCAGCGGGCGGCGGGGCTCGGCCGTGGGCGCGAAGGCGTTGACGGACAGGCGCGCGGGCATGCCCTTCACGCCGTGCAGCGACGCGGCCACGAACGCGGCCAGCTCGCTGTACTCCACCTGTCCGTCGCCGTTGATGTCCGCGCCGCCCAGGAGGCCCGAGCGGGCCACGTGGCTGAAGACGCCCGCGCGGATGCGGGACCACTCGTGCGTCTCCCCGTCCTCGCTCTCCGCGAAGAGGGCACCCACGTGCGGGCGCGACGCCAACTGCTCACGCGCGAGCACCCCGCGCAATTCCGCCAGCACCGCCGCGTCCGGAGTGCCGCCGCGGCTGCCCACCACGCCGGAGGCGCGGCACGCGTCCGCGATGACGTGCACGTAGTCCGCGCCCAGCGGATCCACGACCTCCGTGTAGAGGCTGGTCCGGTCCAGACGCGCGTCGGCGAGCGTGAAGTAGGCGCGGCCCGCGTCATCCGTGTTGCCGTGGCCCACGTAGACGATGATCACGTCCGTCTGGTGTCCCGCCGCGCGGTCCGCGAGCGCCGCCGCCTGCAACCGCTTCACGGCCTGCTCCACCGCGGCGCGCGTGGGGGCCTGCGCGGACTTCAGCACCAGGCTGCCGCCCTTGCGCGTGGGCTCGTCCGGGTCCACGAGCAGCGTGGTCTCCACGCCCAGCCGCTTGAGCGTCTCCGCCCACAGCACGCCGTCGTCGTCCGCGTAGCGCAGCGGGGCGAGCGCCGGGTCGTCGCTGCCGTTGTGGGCGATGACGAGCGCGCGCCGGACGGTGTCCGCGAATGCCTCCGGGGCCGCCATCAGCAGGGCCGCTCCCAGGAGGACTTCCAGCTTCTTCATGGAGAATCCTTTACCCGGACCTCCTGCCTGAGCACCACCACCCCCTCCGTCGTCCTGCCAAGCAGGGCCGCCAGGGTGGCGTCCGGGTGCTCGGAGAACGTAGCGGTGATTTCCGCCATATCGGCGCCCGCGGGCAGCGCGACCGTCAGCTCCAGGGGGCGCTCCTCGCCGGCCTTGCCGCTGAGCGCGAACGGGCCGTTGACCTCCGAGTGGTTGCCGGTGCGGACCCGCACCGCGACGTGGGTGTAGGGCGGACGGGCACCCGCGGCGAAGGCCAGCGTGGCGCCCGGGGTGCACGCCGTTCCGGTGCGCAGCTCGCGCAGCGACTGGCCCGGCACCGCGCAGAAGACGCGCAGGACGGGCTGGGCCAGCGGCGCGGTGGGCGGGGCCGGATCATGCACGACCCCCCGCGGGCTCCACTCGGATTCGGTG
>NZ_RAWE01000039.1 GCF_003611695.1 Corallococcus carmarthensis
GCCCCACACCGCCGCGACCGCCGTGAGCCCCCACCACCACACGATGGACACCACCACCGCGGTGAGGAACTTCGCCGTGGCCTGGATGTCCAGCTCCGCGCGCCGCGCCGCCATCCGGGGCAGCGGATACGGGATGCAGAACAGCGCCAGCCCCAGCGCGAACAACGGCAGCCCGAACACCAGCCGCAACAGCGTCTTCACCGCGAACGGCACCACGTTGCCCGGGCGGTACTCCACGGACAGCTCCTCCGGCCGCGTGGCCTGCACCAGCGACATCCGGTGGCCGAACGAGGACAGGTGCTGCCGCAGGCGTTCGTAGCGCTCCGGCTCCTGCGTGCGGAACAGCCGCACCCCGCGCGCCCACAGCCGCAGCCGCTCCGCGTCCAGCGCGCCGCCTTGACGGAAGGCGTAGAGCTGTTCCGCCACCTGCACCACCGGCAGGTCCGCCCACTGGTCCAGGTTCAGCGTCACCGCGCGCAGGCCCTCCGCCACCCGCTCCGTCAGCGCGCGCACCGCGTCCTGCTCCCCTGCCGCGTCCTTCGGCAGGAAGGCCTGCACGTCGATGGGCGCTCCCTGGTCGATGAGCACCTCGCTGCGGAAGACGTTCTTCTCCGCGTAGGTGAGCCCCACCGGGACGATGCGCACCGGAGCGCCCTCGCGCGCGGCGTTGAGCGCGATGCGCGCCGCGCCCGTCTTCAGCTCCGCGAGCGCCGGCTCCGAGTGGCTCTTGCCCTCCGGAAAGATGGTGATGGCGCGCCCCTGCACGAGCGCCCCCTTCGCCGCATCCAGCGTGCCCTCGTTGCGCCCCATCTGCGTCGGGTCGTCCTGCTTGCGATACACCGGCAGCGCGTTCAGCCCCTTCAGCAGCCAGCCGATGACGGGCAGCTTGAACAGCGGCGCCTTGGCCATGAACGTCACCTGGCGCCGCGTGAGGATGAACACCAACGCCGGGTCGATGAGCCCGTTCGGATGATTGCCCACGAAGAGCACCGGCCCGGAGGGCGCTTCACCCGGGGCATTCACCTTCACCCGGTAGAAGAGCCGCAGCGCCAGCGCCACCACCGCCCGCACACACGCGTAGAACACGGGGCGGACTGTATACCGGCGCCCTACCCCCGGCCCCTCCGCGCTCCGGACACTGTCACCGCCAGGGGCCGGAAAGACCCTCTTCCCCGACAGCCCTCCGGATTCAGTCAGTACAGAACAATCCGGTGGGACGGCGATCCACGCGGAACCTCCCGAGACACAGCTTTTTTGCGCGCGGACCTTGGAAAGCCGCCGCACACCTGGGGAGAGCACCACATGAAGCGTTTGATGTCGCTGGGTTGGGCCGCCGCCACCGCCGCCGTCCTGGGATGTGGTGGAAGCCCCTCGCAGGAAGACGGCTCGAAGGCGGAGGCGCAGCCCGACGTCACGTCGTCCTCGCGGTCCATCGTCACGGCCACGGCCGCGACTCCCAGTGCCTGCAACGCGCTCTATGCGTCCAGCGCGGCGCAGGCGGCGCTCACCCAGGCGGTGGTGGATCCGGCGCTGCACACGGACGGCTCGGTCCGCACGCTCATCCTCTCCTTCAACACCGCCAACGCGACGGGCGGGGTGCTGAATCTGAACGCGGTCATGGGCGGCCTGACGCGCACGCTGGGCGGGCTGACGCAGGGCCTGGGCCTGGGCAACGTGCTGGCGCTCAAGTCGCTGCCCATGGTGGCGCTGAAGGTCCCGGTGACGCCGAAGCTCATCGCCAGCTTGCGCCAGGAGCTCCAGCCGCTGGGCCTGCTCTCCATCTACGAGGACAAGCCGCTCCAGTACTTCCTGGACACCAGCGTGCCGTACATCCACGCGGACACGGCGCGCACCGCGTATGAGACGACGGGCGCGGGCATCGGCGTGGGCGTCATCGACTCCGGCCTGGACGGCACGCACGGCGACTTCCCCAACGTGGCGCGCAACGTGAAGGTCGTGGCCTCGCCGCTGGACCTGGGCGTGGGCGGCACGCTGTACGTGGACACGCCCAACAGCGACCTGACGAGCGGCCACGGCACGCACTGCGCCAGCATCATCGCCGGCTCGGGCGCGCGCTCGGGCGGAGCGCACAAGGGCGTGGCCCCCGGGGCGAAGCTGCTGGGCGTGGGCACCGGCGACGCGCTGAGCATCCTGTTCGCGCTGGAGGGCTTCGACTTCCTGATGGACCCCGACGTGCGCGAGACGCACAACGTGCGCGTCATCTCCAACTCGTGGGGCACCAGCGGCAGCCACTTCGCGCCGTTCGACCCCATCTCCATCGCGACGAAGCGCGCCTACGACCTGGGCATGGTGGTGGTGTTCGCGGCGGGCAACGAGGGCTCCGACCCGGACACGCTCAACCCGTACAGCGCCTCGCCGTGCGCCATCTCCGTCGCGGCCGGCACGTCGCGCGACACCACGGCGGCCACCAACCCGCTGCTCAGCCAGGACAAGCCGGGTGAGCTGGCGGGCTTCTCCAGCCGCGGCATCCCGGGCGACGCGCTCCACCACCCGGACATCACGCTGCCGGGCGTGAACATCGTGGCGGCGCGTGCGCTCACCGGCACCATCGTGCAGCCGTACCTGGGCCTGGACCTGCTGCACCCGGAGCCGTTCTACACGGCCATCTCCGGCACCTCCATGGCCGCGCCGCACATGTCCGGCGTCGCCGCGCTGCTCCTGGAAGTGAACCCCGCGCTCAACATGGACGGCGTGCTCGCGGCGGTGCAGGCCACGGCGCGGCCCATGTACACGACGGACGCGGCGGGCAACACGCGCCAGTTGGAGACGTGGGAGGTGGGCGCGGGCTACGCGGACGTCTACGCGGCGACGAAGCGGGTGAATGACGCCGTGGGCACGCGCTACACCACGCAGACCACCGCCCTGCCCGGCTGGACGGGCACGGTGAAGACGGCCATCAACCTCCCCGTGGTGGACCTGTCCCTGCGGGCCGCGCAGCACGAGCACTCGCTCACCGTGCCCGCGGGCGCCAACGCCCTGCGCATCAAGACGGACTGGGGCAACCCGGCCTACGACCTGGACCTGTATGTCTTTGGCCCCAACGGGGAGCTCGTCGCGACCAGCGCCGAGGGCACCTCCACCGGTGAGGCCGTCACCATCACGAACCCTCCCGCCGGCACCTGGCGCGTTCAGCTCAAGGGCTTCCTGAACGTGTCCACGCAGTACACCGGCACCGCGGAAGTGGACCGCCGCGTCCCGCGTCCGTAGTCACTCACGGACCCCACAAGGCACGGCAGTCCCCGCCCCTCTCCTGTGTTCGCACGGGAGGGGGGTTGTTCGTTGTGGAGAGGAGCGACGGGGAACCGCTCAGCGAGGCGTGAGCGTCACCTGCGTGTCCGCGACGGTGCGGCCCTGCGCGTCCGAGAAGCGCGCGCGCACCGGCACGGGGCCCGTCAGCCACCCGCTCTGCACCGGAGTGCTGAAGGGCAGCGGGACGTCCACGCCCGCGGCGACTTCGGGGGCCGTGCCCTCGCTCGGGAAGAAGCGCAGCGCTTCACCTCCGGCCTGGGGCAGCCCCTCCAGCGACAGGCGCACACGCTCCGGCGCGGTGTAGCTGAACTGCACCGCGTTGCCCTCCGCGCACGCCAGCGTCCCACCGGGCCGGGCCTCCGCCAGCACCGTGCCCGTGGGCGCGATGCAGAAGGCGCGCACGCCCCAGGCCCCCTCGCCCGGAGCGGACGACCGCGCCTGCCACTCCGGCACGCCCTGCTCCCGGCGCTCCAGCGACGGAGCCACGACCAACAGCGCCACGGCCGCCGCGGCGGCGCCCAGCGACAGGGGCATGAGGAGCGGGAACGAAAACCACCGTTTGCGCTCCGCCACCACCACCGGACGCGCGGGGGCAGGTTGCAGCCTCGCGAACAAGGCCTGCTCCAGGAGCGCGCTCCGGGCCTGGGGCAACGCCCGCTGCTCCAGCACGGACTCCACGCGCGACAGCCGTGTGTACGTCTCCTGACACTCGGGGCACGTGGCCAGGTGCGCGCGCAGGCGCTCGAAGCCGTCCGCGTCCAGCCCGTCCCGGCCCTTCTCGAAGAGCGCGGCCATCGCCTGCTTCGCCCGGCGGTCGTCACATCCACTCATCGCGCACCCCGCCGTTTGAAGAAGCTCCAGCCCTGCGTCTCCAGGTCCTCGAGGTACCCCTTCGACTGGAGGAACCCCAGCAGCCTGGACTTCAACCCGAACTCGCGCCGCCGCACCTGGATGCGCGTGAGGCCCAGCGCCGTGGCCGCCTCTTCCTGGGCCACGCCCTCGCCGAAGCGCAGCTCGAACAGCCGGTGTTCTTCACGCGACAGGCCGCCCTTGAACGCCGCGAGCAGCGCCTCCACCTCGCGGTCCTCCAACAGCTCCGCCAGCCCGCCGTCCTCGGGGGAGGACTCGGTGAGTCCTTCGAAGGCCTCGTCCCGGCCCACCAGCTCGCGCTCGCGCGACTGTTCCAGCAGCACGTTGCGCGCGATGCCCATCAGGAAGTGGGCATAGGGACGCGTGCCGTTGTAGGCCGCGCGCGTGCGCGGCTCGAAGGCGCGGGCGAAGGTCTCCAGCAGCGTGTTCTCCAGCTCCATCGCGTTCCTCAGGCGGACAAAGGCTCCCCGCCATGCGGCCGCCTTGAGCAGGCGAGCGAGCGGTTCCGCGTGCGCGCGATACACCTCCGCCAACACCTCCGGGGTGCCTTCGCGAAAACGGCGCAACGTGTCGTCATCCCACTCCATCCCTCAAGGGCTTACCGCGACCGTCGCGGTCCCGTCATCCGCATGTTGTCGCGAGCGGCCTCCGGTGGATTGTCGGACGTGCCTCATGGCATTCTTTCGCACTGCGCACCGCGCAATCCCTGATGCGAACGCCCTCTCACAGGACCCTGGCCCTGGGTGTACTCCTCCTGGCCGGAACCGCTGCGAGCGCCGCGCCGGAGCAGGTGCACTACGCCCTCATCGTGGCCAGCAACACGGGCACCGAGTCCTCCCAGGCCCCCCTGCGCTACGCGGACGACGACGGCGCCCGGTACTACGAGCTGTTCGCGCCCCGCTCGCGCGAGGTGGTCCTGCTGAGCGTGCTGGACGCGGACACGCAGGCCCTGCACCCGGGGCTGGCCGCGAAGACGCGGGCCCCCACGCACGCCGCGCTGTGGGATGCGCTCTCACGCCTGAACGGCCGCATGGCGGCGGACCGGGCGAAGGGCGCGGTGCCGGTGCTGTCGTTCGTCTTCGTGGGCCACGGCAAGCGCGGCGCCGCGGGTGAAGGTTCGGTGAGCCTGCTGGACGGGCCCCTGACGCGGACGGAGCTGTACGCGCGGGTGCTCGCGCCGAGCAAGGCGTCCTTCCTCCAGCTCATCGTGGACGCGTGCGATTCGTACTTCTTCGTGCACTCGCGCGGCGCGCTGCCGGTGGGCCCGGCGTACGCGGACGCGGTGAAGGGGCTGTTGGGCAACCGCGAGCTGGAGCGCTTCCCGCAGGTGGGCGTGGTGCTGTCCACGTCGTCGGAGCAGGAGAGCCACGAGTGGAGCGCCATCCGCTCCGGCGTCTTCAGCCACATGGTGCGCTCGGCGCTGTCGGGCGCGGGGGACGTGAACGGGGACGGCAAGGTGGACTACGCGGAGCTGCGGGCCTTCGTGGCCGCCGCGAGCCAGGGCATGGACGACGTGCGGGGCCAGTCGCGCGTGTTCATCCAGCCGCCCGCGTTGGACCGGGCATTCGCGCTGACGAACCTGGGTGACGCCGCGTCGCTGGGCTACCTGCTGGTGCCCACGGGCCTGGAGGGCCGGCTGTGGGTGGAGGACGCGCGCGGCATCCGCGTGGTGGAGCTGCACAAGGAGCGCGAGCGTCCACTGGTGGTGTCGCTGCCCGTGGGCCGGGGCTACTACCTCCGGACCCGCGGCCGGGAGGCGTCGTTCGCCATCACCCGTGCGTCGGAGGTCGTGGACGCGGGGGGCCTGCGCTGGAATGAGGCCACCGTGGCGGCGCGGGGCGCGGTGCAGGACGCGCTGCGAGACAAGCTCTTCTCCGTGCCCTTCGGGCCGCGCTTCTACCGGGGCTACATGGCGAGCCTCGGCATCACGCCGTCGTCGGACGAAGCCGACGCGGTCCTGGTGCCATGAGCCCTTCCGCGTCCCTGCTGCTCATGCTGCTGCGAGTGTCGGCGCCCTGCGATGCGCAGACGCGCGTGGTGCTCGTGCCCTTCGAAAGGCTGGCCCTGCCCTCCGAGGACGCGCGCGAGCTGGAGGACGCCACGCGGCGCGCGGTGGCCGCGTTGCCGGATGCGTGTCTGGAGTCGCGCGAGGACACGGTGGCGCGGCTGCGGGGGTCGGGCGCGTCGCTGGCGGCGTGCGGCGACGCGGAGTGCCGGAGCGCGCAGGCCTCGGCGCTGGGCGCGCGCAGGCTGGTGCGGGGCGTGGCGCTGGGCGTGGGAGGCAAGCGCAGCGTGGCGCTCACGGTGACGGACGCGAAGGGCACGGAGACGCGAGCGCAGTTCGAGGCCTCCGCGGCCACGACGCCGGGCGAAGCGGACGCGCGAGCACGGCAAGCGCTCCAGCAGGTCTGGTCGCCCCTGGTGACGACGCAGGCGGTGCGGGAGCCCCAGGGGTCGCGCGTGCTGCCCAAGGTGTTGATTGGCGCGGGCGGCGTGGCGCTCATCGCGGGCGTGAGCTTCGGGCTGGCGGCGCGGAGCACGGAGTCGAAGGTGTCGAGGAACGGCGGCGAGTGCGCTGCGGCCGGCGAGGCCTTCGCGGACTGCTTCGCGTCGAGGCTCGATGCGGGCCGCCGTCAGGCGCGCACGTCCAACGTGCTGCTGGGCGTGGGCGCGTTGCTCGGACTCGGGGGTGCGGTGTCCTTCATCTGGGAGCTGCCGTGAGCAGGCATCCGGGGACCCGCGCCGGCCCATCGTTGAAGCGACTCACCCGGCACGGACCGGGCCACGCGGTGACCTTCGTGGGGGCGCGGTCATGAAGAAGCTGTTCGCCATGCTGCTGGGCGCCGTCGTCCTCACGGTGGGGTCGTGCACGTTCGCGCCGGACCTGTCGCGCTTCGCCGCGTGCGATGCGGCCGGGGGCTGCCCCTCTGGCACCTGGTGCCTCACGCCGGAGAATCGCTGTCTGCCGGCCTGTGGTGAAGGCGGGCCCTGCGACAGGCCTGACCCCGTGGATGACACGGACGCGGGCACGGAGGTGGATGCGGGCACGGACGTGGATGCAGGCACCGAGGATGCCGGCGTGACGGACGCGGGCAGCAACGACGCGGGCAGCAACGACGCGGGCCCTTCCGCGCTCTCGCTGGAGTCCAGCCTGCCGGAGGCCGTCGAGACCGTTGCCTATTCGGCGCAAATCCAGGCCCGGGGAGGCACTCCGCCGTACACGTTCAACGCCACCGCCCAGCTGCCCGCGGGCATCGCGCTCGACACAGACGGCCGCGTCACCGGCGCGCCCACGCGCGCGGGGGATCTGGCCCTCCCGGTGGAGGTGACCGACCAGAGCACCCAGCCGAAGCGCGCCAGCGGCAACCTGACCCTGCACGTCCGCCCGCTGCTGCGGGTCGCGGGGCCGGAGCCGCTCGCGGACGCGCCCAACAATCGCGCCTATGCCGAGCGCGTCTCCGCCACCGGAGGCAAGGCCCCATACAGCTTCGCCCTCGCGCCAGAGCAGTCGCTGCCGGCAGGGCTGACGCTCGCCTCGGACGGCCTCATCACCGGCACCACGACGCAGGCGGGCAAGAAGGAGTTCACGGTGGTCGTGACGGACAGCGACACGCCGCCCCAGTCCGTCTCCGCCAGACTCTCCATCACCCTCGTGGCCGCGCCCGGCACCGTCACGCTGATGTCGCGGGCCGTGCCTACCGGACGCGTGGGCTCCGACTACAGCTACACCGTGCGGACCGCCGGCGGCACCGTCTGGAGCGTGAAGGCCGGAGCGCTGCCGCCGGGCATCCTCCTGGACACGAAAGAAGGCACCCTCTCCGGCAAGCCCACCAGCCCGGGCGACTTCACGTTCCAGATCAACGCCGCGGACCTGCTGTTCTCCGACGAGCGGTTCTACACGTTGCACGTCGACTGACGCCGGGCCTCACGGGTAGCGGTCCACCACCTGGATGACGCCGGTGTTGTCCTGCACCACGGAGAAGCCCTTCATGGGGCTGGGGTACGCGATGAGCCCCTCGCCGTCCCGGTCCCAGCGCGTGTCCAGCAGCACGCCGCAGAAGGGCACTGACGTGGCGCCGCTCTCCGGGGTGAAGATGCGGTCATACCGGCCGAACACGCGATGCTTCGTCACGTAGAGGCGCCCGCCGATGCGCGCCCCCGGCAGCCTCGCCTCCCCTTCCGCCTGCGGCAGCGCGATGACGAAGCTGTAATTGTACCGGGCCGGCCCCGGGTGGTCCTGGATGCTGTCCACGATGACCGGGATGCGGTCCCCCACCTTCAGCCCCAGCCGCTCCATCTGCAGCTGCGCGCCGCGAGGACAGCTCCCCTCCGGAGGCATCCACGAGGGCCGCGGCGCCTTCGCGGTCTCATCCGGCCCGTGCTGACACGCGAGCGCGAACAAGCCCAGCAGGGCCTGGCCCCAAGCCACTCCACGGCGCGCACGGTCGGGTCGCATGCGAAGGCCTCCGGTCAGAACGTGCCGATGCTGAAGTGGAACTGCGTGGGCGCCTCGTTGAGCGCTTCGTCGCGGTCCAGGTTGAAGCCCACGTCGAAGGCCAGCGGGCCCACGGGCGTCACGTAGCGCAGGCCCACGCCCGCCGCGTAGCGCAGCACGCCCGGGTCGAACAGCGTTCGGTCCTGCCACAGGTTGCCCGCCTCGAAGAACAGCCCCAGGTCCACCGCTGCGATGGCGGGCACGCGCAGCTCCGCCTTGGCCAGCGTGAAGAGCTCTCCGCCCTGGCTCGCGGGCACCTGACCGGCGAGCACCGCCTTCAGGTCGTCCGGGCAGCCCGCGGGCGAGATGACCGCGCGGCACGCGGCCAGCCGCTGGTGCAGCCCCTCGCGCACGTCTTGCGGCAGCACGCCGTCCTCGCGGAAGCCCCGGAGGCTGGATGAGCCGCCCAGGTAGAACAGCTTGGACCCGATGTTCTGCGACCCCTGCGTCAGCGGCACGATGGTGCCCGCGCGCGCGCTCACCGCCACGCTCGCCCGGCGGCCCAGCGGGGCGTACGCGCTCACGCTGCCAGACAGCTTCACGCCGTCGATGGGGAACTCCGGCACGCGGTTGCCCGCGACGTCCGTGGGGTGGACGCTGATGCCGCGCATGAACTCCGCGCTGCTGCTGAGCACCATGCCGCGCCGCGGGTTCGCCGGGTCGTCGCGGAAGTCCAACGTCATGGACGGGCGCAGCGAGTGCAACGCGAAGTCGCCGTACGGGTAGCGCAGGCGCTCCTGGTCCGCGCGGTTGACCAGCTCCAGCACGCCCGCGCGCGAGCGCAGCCGGTTGTTCTCCAGTTCGTACTGGAGCGACACGTTCACCCACGACGCCAGCGCCCAGTCCGCACCCACCACCGCCGCGAACCGGGTGGACAGGTATGACGGCCGGTGCACGCGCTCGCCAATCAGGTCCAGCCGCGCGCCAATCTCCTGCGGCGCCAGGAAGGACAGCCGGGGCTGGGACAGCGCCAGGTTGCCGCGCCCGCCCAGGCCGCTGAAGCCGTCCAGGTCGGACTGGCACGCCTCGCCGGACAGCTCTCCGGTGGAGCACCCGGCCGGACGCCGCGACGACGACAGCGCCTCCGCGCTCGCGCCCGCGTAGTTCACCTTGCCGCGCGCCAGCAGGTTCAGCCCGCGGCCGTCCAGGTTGCGCCACGCCGTGTCCAGCGTGATGCGCGGACCGTCCACCAGGAAGTAGCCGCCGGACACCTCGCCGTCGATGCGCGGGCGCTCCTGCACCGTCACCAGCACGTCCTTGGAGGCTTCACGGCGGTTGGGGTCCGCCAGCGACACCTCCGCCTGGCGGAACAGCCCCAGCCGGGACAGCCGCCGCTGCGCCTCCGCCAGCGCCTCCACCGACAGCGGCGAGCCGGGCTTCAAGTCCAACTGCGCCAGCACCACGTCCGGATCCGAGCGCGTCAGCCCCTGGAGCAGCACCTGCCCCACCCGCACGCGAGGCCCCGGATCCGTGCGGTAGGTCACCTGCGCGGAGGTGCCGTTCTCCTCCACCGACACCGAGTTGCTCACGTGCGCGAAGAGGTAGCCCTCGCGGCCCAGTCCCCGCTCCAGCGCGGCCTGCGCCTGGTCCACCTTCTCGAAGCTCAGCGGCGTCCCCGTGGGCAAGAGCAGCGTCACCCAGACGGGATCCACCTCCAGCGGGATGCCCAGGAAGATGGGCGCGCGGATCAGCGCCTGGGGCCCCTCCTCCACGTCGAAGTCCGCCTCCGCCGTGTGGTGGACCGCGTCCACCGTGATGCCGCGGAAGGTCACCTGCGCGGACGCGAAGCCCTGCTCGCGGTAGGCCGTCGTCATCGCGTCCGCGGCCTCCAGCCAGGCGTCCTCCATGTAGACCGTGGACGGATCCGGCGGGGACACCCCGCCCGAGTCCTGGCGCCGCTCGCGCCCTTCCATCTCCAGCGGGTCCTCGCGCATGGCCAGGTCCAGCTCCGGCCAGGTCTCCAGCACCGCCACCTGGTTGGTGAGCATGGAGCGCAGCACGGGTGACGACAGCGCTTCGTTGCCGTGGAAGCGCACGTCCGTCACGCGCAGCGGGGCGCCCTCGTCCACCTGGAAGCCCAGCACCGCCGCGTCCCCGTCCGGCCGGAGGACCTCCAGCGACCGCACGCGCGCGTCATGGAAGCCGCGCCGCCGGTAGAACGCCTCCAGCCTCCGGGCGAGCCGCGCCGCCACGGTCTCGTCCATCGCCTCCTCGCCGTCGTAGGCCACCACGCGCGCCAGCAGCGTGCTGGGGAAGCGGCGGTTGCCCGTGAAGCGCAGGTGGAACGCGGGGCCCGCCGACACCGGCACCGCCACGGACGCCTCGCTGTCATCCACGACGACGGTGGGCGTGCCCACGAAGGCCCGCCAGTGCTGGCCCTCGCGCAGCAGCGCCCGCAGCCGCTCCAGGCCACCGTCCAGCTTCGCCCGGTCGAACACCTCTCCGGGCTTCATCCCCAGCGCCTCCACCAGGCGCGGCAGGGGCAGCGCGGGACTGCCGGAGAAGGTCACCTGCCGCACGCGGGTGGGCTTGCCCTCCTCCACCACCAGCGTCACCGCCACGCCACCCGCGGGCACCGGCCGCTCCTCCACCTGGATGCCAACGGCGTCGTAGCCCTTGCGCTGGTAGGCCTCGCGCACGGCCTCCGCCGCGCTGTCCAGCTCCTCCGGATCCAACGGCCCACCCTGGAGCAGCCCGCTCGCGTCCAGCAGTTCCCCGGACGTGAGGACGTGGTTGCCCCGCACCGCCACGTGCGACAGCAGCGGCAGCGGCATGAGCTGGAACACCAGCCGCACCCCACCCGGCACGTCCTGCGTGAGCGCCACCACGTCCGCGAAGCGCCCCGTGGCGAACAGCTGCTCCACGGACTTGCGCACCGCGCCGGGCGTCAGCGCCTGGCCCTTGCGCAGCGTGACGAGCCCCGACAGCCCGTCCGCGGCCATGCCCTCCGGCAGGTGCAGCTCCACGGCCACGACTTCGGGCGCGTCGTCGTCGTGGCCAGCGGGCGCCGCGAAGGCGGGCCACGCGCACACGAGGAGCAGCACCGCGGTCAACGCGGCTACTCGACCTCCCAGCCCAGCTTCAGCTCGAGCCCGAGGTTTCCGAACGACGCCTGGCTGTTCTCGTTGTCCCACTGGGCCTGTGCGGAAAGACGGTCGTCGAAGCGGTACTCAGCGCGTGCCCGGGTGCCTCGCCCACTCACTGGCTGGGTCATCCCGATTTTAAGCTGCTCGGACAGGAACTTCGACTCCAGTTGTGCGGTGGGCTCCGCCTGCCGGGTGGCGTCGTTGTAGGTGGTGGAGATTTGAAGGGACAAGTCCCTGAGGACGGGGTTGCTGGGCAGGAACCGGCGCACCTGCCGGTCCAGTCCTGACACGTTGAAGAGGGCCTCCGCCGCCAGACCGTAGCTCGCCGACGCGGCCGTGTCCTTGTCCGCGCTCGTCACGCCCAGTGTCAGCAGCGACAGGATGTCACCTTCCGTGAGCACCGGCTCCGACGACAGCACGACCAGCGGGTTGGCCGGCCGGCCGAACGCGTGCAGCTTCACCACGAACTCGCGCACCGACGTCTGCGCCTGCACCTCGAACACCGGGTCGATGCCGGACGCGTCGCGGAACTCCAGCTGCCCCTGCTCGATGGTGAAGAGGTTGTTGCGGAAGAACGCCTGGCTGCCCTCGGCCGCCTCCACGCGGCCCAAGAGCCCCGGCTTCACGTCCGTGCCGGTGAGCCGCACGTCGCCCAGAAGCCGCGCCTTCGCCAGGTTGTTGTCCACGCGCACGTCGCCGAAGTGCACGTTGACGTCCCAGGTGAAGAAGGGGTCCCTCGCGCGCTCGCCCCCTCCGCCCACGGTGAGCTGCGGCTTCTTCTGCATCGTCTTGAGCAGCGCTTCGATGTCGAGCGGCTTCTGGTAGCGCAGCTTGGTGATGTCCAACCCGCCCGTGACGGTGGGCCCGGTGGGCGGCCCCACCACCTGCAACAGGCCGGACACCGTGAGCGGCAGGTCCTCCGTCATCCGGTACGGCACCGCATCCAGTTGCAGCGTCAGCGCCAGCCGCTTGGGTACGAAGCGCTCCAGCCGGATGTCGCCGCGCGCGGACACCTGGCCCTCGTTTACCTGGGCCTGCAGGTGCTCCAACAGCACGCGCTGGCCCGTCATCTCCAGGCGCCCGGACATGCCTCGCACGGTGAGCGGCAGGTCGCGCATGGACAGCCGCACGTCGGACAGCTCCGCGGTGCCCACCACCGACGGCGCGTCCAGCGAACCCGTCGCCTCCGCGTCCACGCGCAGCTGGCCGCCCACGCGCTCCATGCCGGGCAAGAGCGGTTCCAGGAGCCGCACGTCCATGCGCCCTTCACGCAGGCTCATGTTCATGGCGCGCTTGCTCATCCACCCGCCCAGCGTGACGTCCACCGACGCGCCGCTGAAGCGGAACGGCTGCACGTCCAGCCGGCCGTTGATGTACGTCAGCACCAGCGGCCCCTGGTTGCGGCCGCGCAGGTCGCCCCGCGCGAGCGACAGCTCCCGCACCGTGGCCGCCACCAGGTAGTCCTCCGGCTGCAACAGCGGGCCCTGCAGTGTCACGCGGCCCGCGAGCATGCCGGTGACGCCCGCGAGCGCCGGCACCTGGGGAAGCAGCGGTTTGATTTCCGGCAACAGCAGGTCGACGGTGGAGTCGAAGAGGTAGGGCTCCTTCACCGTCATGTTCAGGTAGCCCTGCGCGTCGCGGAAGGGGCGCCCGGTGATGCGCAGCTGTTTGCCCTCCTGGTGCAGCGCGAGGTCCATGGCGCCCAGGTCGCGCGACGCGAAGGTGATGCGCGGCCCCTTCAGCGTGGCCTGGATGTCGGGCTTGTCCGCCGAGCCCGCCACCGTGCCCGCGAGCGCGAGCGTCCCCTGGATGCCCATCTCCTCCGCGGTCTCCGGCCCCACGGCCTCCGACAGCGAGAGGTTCTCGCCGCCGAAGCGGTAGTCCAGCGCGCCCGCCGCGAAGCCGAAGGACCCCTCCACCCAGGTGCGCCCCAGCCGGCCGTCCAGCACGGTGCGCTCCAGCACCATCTCCTTGCCGTCCACGAAGCGCAGCCGCGCGGAGCCCGCGCCCAACCGGCGCCCCAGGTACGTGGTGTCGCGCAGGTCGAAGGCCACCAGCCCCTCCAGCTTCTCCAGGGGGCTGTCGATTTCGACGCGTCCGGAAGCCGCGCCGGCGAACTGACCCTGAATCACGGCGATGGACGGACTCAGGCCCGCCACCAGGTCCACCAGGTCCTCGGTGCGGCCCTGCGGCACCGTCACATCCAGGCGCAGGTGCAACAGGCGCGCGAAGGTGAGCGCCGCCTTGCCGAAGTACTGCGTGCGCCCCTTCTGGCCGGTGAGTGACGGGAACGACAGCAACCCATCCGAGTACGACAGCTTCGCCTGCGTCACGCCCAGGCCGAAGCCCCAGAAGGTGAAGTCGCGCAGGGACAGGCTCGCGTCCACCTTCACGTCCGAGTACGGCCCCACGATGGAGTAGTTCGCGGAGCCCTTCCCGGACCACGGCAGCTCCGCGATGTGGCCGAAGTCCGACAGCTCCAATTCGCCGTTGCCCTGGATGTCCAGACCGCGCGCGGTGTCGAAGTAGAGCGTCACGTCGCCGTGCACGCGCGAGCGGCCGGACTCCACCGTGAGGCGGCTGAAGGACACGCGGTCGCCCGACAGCTTCACGGCCGTCTGCGCGCGGCCCCGCTCGAAGGTGAGCAGCGTCTTGCCTGCGCTCGGAGGCGCGTCGAACGCGCGCGTGGCCAGCACGAAGCGGCCGCTGCGCAAGTCCAACGGCCCGGACAGCGAGGGCCGGGGCAGCAATGTTCCGGTGAGGTGCGCGTTCGCCGTCGCGGGGAAGTCCACCCAGGACCCCGCCACGCCCGCGCGCTCCAGGATGCGCCCGAACGACGCGTCCTCCGTCTGGAGCGTCACGTCCACCGGCAGCTCCGGCGTGAGCTGCAGCGAGCCCGACAGCTTCACCTTGCCGGAGCCCAGCGGGGCCTCCAGCGACTCCACGCGCACGCGGTCCCCCGCGTACGACAGGCGCGCGTTGAGGCTCACCGGGCCGTACTGCTCATAGGCCAGGTTGCTCGCGGACAGGTCCGCGCCCACCGCGAGCGCGGAAGGCTTCCCGGTGACGGACAGGCGCGTCCACAGGTGCCCGGTGGCCGGACGCGGCAACAGCTTGGCCTGCGACAGCGTGCGCAGCGGCAGGAACACCTGCGCGTCCAGCGCGAGCACCGGATGGCACAGCGTCTCCACGCGGCCGGACACCGTGGCGGTGATGTCGTCGAGCGTCACCTCCGCGCGCTCCACGTCCAGCAGTCCCTCGTCCGGATCCAACGCGCCGGTGAAGCCCAGGTGGCCCAGCGTCAGCTCGCCGCCGCCCGCGCCCAGGCGCACCAGGCCCCGCCGCGCGCCCACCTCCAGCTCCATCACGCCCCAGTGCTCCACCCACCCCACGTCCAGGTTCTCCACCTCCACGCCCCGCCCGTCCGGCAGCGCGAGGCGCACCTCCGCGCCGGTGATGTCCAGGCGCCCCACGCCCACGCGCGTGAGCGGCGTGAGCGGACACGTGCCGTCGGAGGAAGGCGGGCTCGCGGAGGGCCGCGACAAGTCCAGCGCCACGCGCGGATGGCGCACGCGCACGTGGCCCAGCATGAGGCGGCGGGACAGGGGCGACAGGAAGCCCAGCGCCACCTCCGCCTCGTCCGCGGTGAACAGCGGGGTGTCCTGGCCGGGCGCGAATACCGACACGCCGTGCAGCACCACGCGCGAGCCCAGTGGATCCAGCTCGCACCGGCCGATGCCCACCTCCACGCCCAGCAGGTCCGGCAGGTGCCTGCGCGCCACGGTGCAGGCGGCGTCCCAGGTGAACGGCTGGCGCAACAGCAGGATGCTCCCCGACACCACGAGGAGCACCCACAAGAGCGCCTTGCGCGCTGCGCTGTTGCGGCTGGGCAGGGACAAGCCGCTAGAGCTTACCGAGTCCCTCGAGGTAGCGGTCGATCTCCGCCAGGTCGATTTTGGTGTTCGCCGTCCGGGGCAGCGACGAGGCGGGAGCGCTCGCCCGCTCGCTTGCCTGGGCAGCAGCCGAGCCGCCCTGGAGGCCCAGGTTCGTCCCGATGCGGTGCACCAGCTCCGCGCTGATGGTCTCCGACCGCGCGAGGAACGCCTCGAAGAGGGCGTTGTCGCACAGGGTGTTGATGACGCGCGGCGTGCCGCCAGAGTGCTCGTGCACGGCGAGCAACGCCTCCGGCGTGAAGGGCATGCGCGGGCAGCCGGCGAGCCGCAGCCGGTGCTTCACGTACGCCTCGGTGGACTCCGCCGTGAAGGGCTCCAGCTTGTAGCGGAGCGCCACGCGCTGGGCGAGCGGCGGGTCCAGCTTCAGGTTCTTCTCAATCTCCGGCAGGCCGAAGAAGACGAAGGAGATGAGCTTGCGCTCCGGCACTTCCAGGTTCAGCAGCCCCCGGAACTCCTCCATGAGCTCGCGCGTCTCCAGCATCTGCGCCTCGTCGATGAGGACGACGGCCTTCTTGCCGGACTCATAGATTTGCAGCAGGCGCTGGTAGAGCTGCGACAGGAGCGCCAGCTTCTCCTGCGCGGGGTTCTCCACGCCCAGTTGGAGCGCGATGCGGCGCAGCAGCCACTGGGCGGTGATGCCCGAGTGGATGATGACGAGCAGCGCGGCCTCGTACTCGGACTCCGGTAGCGAGTCGAGCATGCGCCGGGCGAGCGTCGTCTTGCCCGCGCCAATGTCGCCAATGAGGATGGACAGGCCCTTCATGTAGCCCACGGCGTGCATCAGCCGGGTGAGGGCCTGCGAGTGCTGCGCGGAGTTGTAATAGAAGCGGCTCACCGGAGCGTTGGAGAACGGCTCCTGGGTGAGTTCGAAGAAATCGAGGTAGGTCGTCATCGCTCGCCGGGCCTCGTGGGGACGCTACACGTACCCTACTTTACGAGCCTTCGGCGCGCCCGCGGCGGGAACCGGCGTCGCGGGGCCCTTTCCGGCGCGAGGCAGCGGGTCCTCCTCCGGCGCGGTCACCGCCGACAGCCGCGTCACCTGCGACCCCACGTCGCGGTACTTCGCGTCCATCGCGGCCACGCGCTGGAAGTGGAAGAGCGCCTTGCCCGACTCGTTGAGCGCGTCGTAGGCGCTCGCCAGTTCGAAGCCCAGCGCCTTGGCCACTTCACCCACCGCGAGCACGTTGGAAAGGCCTTCCTTGAACACCTGCACGGACTCTTCCGGCTTGCCGCGCAGCGTGTGCAGCATGCCAATCATCGTCAGGCAGTCCAGCTCGCGCTGGGTGCCCACGCAGCCCTGGCGGGCCACGTCGAACTCGTGGACGGCGTCGTCCAGCAGGCCCATTTCCTTGTAGGCGATGCCCAGGTCGTAGTGCGTGTCCACGTCCTCGGGCTTCACCACCTTGGCCAGGCCCTTCTTGAACTCGGCGAAGACCTCATCCACCGAGTACTGGAAGTCCTCGTCCGCCGGAGGCACCGCCGCCAGCGACTCACCGCCCAGGTCGTCCAGCTCGCCGGCCAGCTGCGCCGCCAGGTCGAACGCGTCACCGCCACCGGCGCCGTCGTCGAGCGACGCCTCGGTCACCGGCTGCACGGAAGGCACGTGCAAGGGCTCGGCGGGAGCGTCCTCCTCGGGGGCCGCGCCACCGCCGGCCTCCAGCTCCTCCAACCGCGCCATCAGCTCCCCGGCGCGCACGTGGCCCGGGAACGCGATGGCCACCGTCTCCAGGATCTCGCGAGCCTCTTCCAGCAGCCCCTGGTCGAGGAAGAACGACGCCTCGTCGCACTCCTCGGAGGCAGGCTCCTCCTCGGGCTCGGCTTCCGGTTCGGGCTCCGGCTCGGGCGCATCCGCCAGGGCCTCGGGCTCCGGTTCGGGCTCCGGCGTGTCCGCGAACGCGTCGGGCGCGGGCTCGTCGTAGGACAGCCCCTCCATCGACGGAAGCACCATGTGCGCGGCGGTGGGCTCGTCGTCGTCCTCGTCGCCCAGCGACATGCCACCGTCGTAGGCGGGCTCTTCCGCCGGCGCGGCGAAGCTTTCGTCCAGACCGGCGTCGTCCAGCGCGGACACGTCCAGGGGCGCGATCCCCACCCGCGTGGGCGCGTCGTCGTCCTCGCCCAGCGACATGCCGGGCTCGACCAGGGCCTCGTCGTCGCCGTCGTCCAGCGTCGGCAGCTGGCGCGTGTCCGGCGCGGCCTCTTCCAGCAGCGCGCGCGACGGGGACAAGATGCGCGTGGGCGGAGCCTCCTCCTCGTCGCCCAGCGACATGCCGCCCGCGTCGTCCGCGAGCACCATGGGCTCGTCGCCGCCCGCGTCCGCCGCGTACGACAGCCCGTCGTCCTGGGAGAGCAGCGGCTCGTCGTCGGAGGCGTCGGAGCCGCTCAGGCCCGGCTCGTCCGCGAGCACCAGCGAGTCCTCGTCGGACCCCATCACCAGGTCGTCCTGCGGCGGCAGGTCGTAGACGGTGTTCTCGGCGGAGCTGATGGGCTCGCCCATCACCGCTTCCTCGCCGCTCAACGTGGTCTCCGCGACCTCGTCGTCGACGATTTCATCCGAGTCCGAGCCGTGGCTCAGCGCCGCGAGCGCCAGCTCATCGCCTTCCGGCTGCGCGAGCGCGTCCTCCGGCGGATCCGCGACGAGGATCTCGTCCTCGTTGGAGTCCACCAGGATGGCGTCCTCCTCCAGCGACTCCACGCCCGGCGTCGCCACCGGCGCCACGATGCCCCCTTCCGACCGGAGCACGGACAGGAAGGCGGGCACCTCGGGATGCGCGGGGTTCTCCTGGAGGATGGTCGCCAGGTACGGCTGCGCGCGCTGCACGTCCGCGCGGCGCGTGCACAGGCGCAGCACGTTGAGCAGCTGCTCCGACGCCTGCGCGCCGTTATTGGCCGCCACGTAGATGTGGTACGCCTTTTCGTGCGCGTCCAGGTTCTCCGGATCCACGGAGAAGACCTTGCGCAGGTGCTCCAGCGCTTTGTCGTGGAGCCCGTACTTCACGTAGACGTCCGTCTCCGTCAGCAGCTTGGCCAGCTGCTCGCGGCTCATCCCCGCGGGCGCGGGCGGCACCACGGCCGCGGGCGGCGCGGCGGGCGCGGGACGGGACGGAGCCGCCGCGGGGGCGGGCGCGCTCCACGCGGGCGCGGGCGCCTCGGCGTGGTGCACGGCGGCCGGCTCGGGCTCCGGCTCGGGTTCGGCGACGGGCCCCCGGCGCGCGAGCAGATCCGGATCCTGCGGATCCAGCAGCTCAATCTGCGTCCACACGCCGTCGGACTCAGCGGTGCGGCCGCGCTCCTGGTGGATCTTCGCGAGCTCCTTGTAGACGGACACCGTCTTGGAGACCTGGCCCAGCCCCTGGAACGCCTGGGCCAGCAGCGTCAGCGTCTCCACGTCGCGGCCATCCGCCTTGAAGCAGACCTGGAGCTTGGCGAGCGCGCGCTTCTGGTCGCCGCGCTGCAGGTACGACGCGGCCAGCTCCTTCGCGAGCGGGAGGTTGTCCGGCTCCAGCGCGGAGAGGCGCTCGGCGACGCGCAGCCAGTCATCCGCGCGGCTGTTGCGCTTGAGGTACTCGGCGGCGCGCTTGAACTCCTGCGCCGCTTCCTTCGTCATGCTCTCGCGCGCGTACAGCTCCGCGAGCTTGATCTTCGACGCCACGTTCTCCGGGTCGAGATCCACCATCTTCTTGAGGGTGTCGAGGCTCGACTTGGTGTCGCCCGCCTTGTCGTAGTGGTTGGCGACGATCTGGAAGTACGCCATCGCCTCCGACATCAACCCCAGCTGCTGGTGCAGCTCCGCCAGCTTGAGGTTCACCTCCAGCAGGTTCGGGTTGAGCTTGAGGACCTGCTTGTAGAGGGCGACGGCCTTGAGGAAGAAGCCGTCCGAGGAGTAGCTCTCCGCGACCTTGGTGAAGAAGTGCGCCGCCTGCGTGTTGTCGTTCTTCTTCTGGTACAGCTCCCCCATCTTCTGGAGGACCCGGATGTCCTTCGGGTCGACCTCCAGGACCTTCTGGTACTCCTTGATGGCTTTGTCGTACGCGCCCTTCGCGACCAGCTTCGCGGCGGCTTCGATGATCTTGTTCTTGTCCATCGAGCGTGCGCTTCCGGCAGGCAGAAACCCCGAGGAACTTCGCGGGTTTCAGTCCTTCTCTGGGGGGGAGCTTCGGAGGCTAACGGAATCATCCGATGCGGGTCAAGAAACAGCCTGCCCTCCCCTGGGGCGGATCACCCGCCTGGACGCTTGTCCGCCCGGCGGGTTTTCCACGTCCTCACGGCAAGCGCTACGGCGTCTCTTCCACGGCCTTCTTGAGTCGGCGCGAACCCGTCTCGCTCGCCAGCAGCCGCTCCACGAAGCGGGTGTCGTAGTTGCCCTCCTGGAAGGACTCCTCCGACAGTGCGGCCCGGTGGAACGGGATGTTCGTGCGGATGCCCTCCACGACATACTCGGAGAGCGCGCGCTGCATGCGGCGGATGGCCGTCTCACGGTCCTCCGCGTGCACGATGAGCTTTGACAGCAGGCTGTCGTAGTGCGGCAGCACCGTGTAGTTCTCGTACGCGGCGGAGTCCACGCGCACGCCGTAGCCGCCCGGCACGCTGTAGCCGGTGATCTTCCCGGGCCACGGCGCGAACGTGACGGGGTCCTCCGCGTTCACGCGGCATTCGATGGCGTGCCCGCGGATCTGCACGTCCTCCTGCTTGAAGCGCAGGGGGTGCCCGTAGGCCATGCGGATCTGCTCACGCACCAGGTCCACGCCCATGACCAGCTCCGTCACGGGGTGCTCCACCTGGATGCGCGTGTTCATCTCCATGAAGTAGAACTCGCCGCGCTCGTCGAGCAGGTACTCGATGGTGCCCACGTTGTTGTAGCGGATCTTCCGCATCGCGGCGACGGACACCTCGCCCATGCGCTGGCGCAGCTCCGGCGTGAGCGCGGGGGACGGGCACTCCTCGATGAGCTTCTGGTGCCGCCGCTGCACGGAGCACTCACGCTCGTTGAGGTGGATGATGTTCCCGTGCTCGTCCGCGACGATTTGAATCTCGATGTGGCGCGGCTTCTCCACGTACCGCTCGATGTAGAGGTCGCCGTTGTTGAAGCTGGCCAGGGCCTCCGCCTGCGCGGTGGAGAACGCCTGCGCGAGCACACCCGGCTCGCGGACGATCTTCATGCCCTTGCCGCCACCGCCCGCCGCCGCCTTCAGGATGACCGGGAAGCCAATCTCCTTCGCGAAGGCCTCCGCCTCGCGCGGATCCTTCACCACGCCGGGGCTTCCCGGGAGCAACGGCAGGCCGGCCTCGCGGGCCGCGGCGCGCGCGCGCACCTTGTTGCCCATCAGCCGCAGCATCTCCGGACGCGGGCCAATGAAGCGGATCTTGCAGTTCTCGCAGACCTCCGCGAACTCGGCGTTCTCCGACAGGAAGCCGTAGCCCGGGTGGATGGCGTCCGCGCGGGTGATCTCCGCCGCGGAGAGCAGCTGCGGCACGTTGAGGTAGCTCTCCTTGGACGGAGGCGGCCCGATGCAGACGGCCTCGTCCGCGAAGCGCACGTGCAGCGCGTTGGCGTCGGCGGTGGAATGCACCGCCACGGTGGCGATGCCCAGCTCACGGCATGCGCGGATGACCCGCAGGGCAATCTCCCCGCGGTTGGCGACCAGAACCTTCTTGAACACGACCGTGCTCCTTCGCGAGGGCCTGGGGCGCGTCCTGCCCGGGAATGGGTAGGACGCGCCTGACGAGACAGACTCAGGCCGGCTCGATGCGGAACAGCGCCTGGCCGAACTCCACCGGGCGACCGTTCTCCACGAGGACCTCGGCGATGCGGCCGGAGACCTCGGACTCGATTTCGTTCATCAACTTCATCGCTTCCACGATGCAGAGCACCTGGCCCTTGCGCACCACCGTGCCCACGTCCACGAACGGAGGCTGATCCGGGGCGGGGGTCCGGTAGAACGTCCCCACGAAGGGGCTGGTCACCAGGTGACCCGGCTTCTCCGCGGGCTTCTCCGGCGCCGCGGCGGCAGGGGCCGCGGGCGCGGCGGCGGGGGCCGCACGGGGGGCGGCGGAAGCGGCGTACTCCACCGGCGGCGACACCGTCACACCGGGGCCGGAAGGCGCCGTGTGGTGGACGATGGTCGTCTCCGGCGCGTGACCGCGGCGGATGTAGAGCTTCTCCGGACCCCGCGTCCACACCAGCCGGGTGACGTCGGAGGCCTCCAGGATTTCGACGATCTGCCGGAGGGCTTCCACGTCCAGGGACGTGCTGCCGGAATCCCGCCCGGAAGCCGCGCCCGAGGACGCGGCCGGCCGGGTTGCCTTGCGCTTCGTTGCCATTCAGACCCCTCCCGGGGCGCCAGGTGAAGGGATGATGCCCTAGCCCGCGGTCGCCACGCGGGTGAGGTACTTGCCACCTTCACGCGTGTCGATCTTCAGCACGTCGCCCTCGTTGATGAACAGGGGCACGTTGACGGTGAAGCCGGTCTCCATCGTCGCGGGCTTCATCGCGCCGGACACGGTGTCGCCGCGCACGCCGGGGTCGCACTTGGTGACCTTGAGGTCCACGGAGTTCGGCAGCCCGACGGAGATGGCCTTGCCGTTCCAGTAGAGGACCTCCACCGGGGTGTTTTCCTTGAGGAAGTTCTTCGCCTCGCCGAGCACCTTCTCCGTGATGAAGGTCTGCTCGAAGGTCTTCTTCTCCATGAAGTAGTACTCGTCACCGGACGAGTAGAGGTACTCCATGTCCTTCTGCTCGATGTCGGGGATGCCCACCTTGTCACCGGACTTCATGGTGGGCTCCAGCATGCGACCGCTGAGCAGGCTGCGAATCTTGGTCCGCACGAACGCAGAGCCCTTGCCCGGCTTGACGTGCTGGAAGTACTCGATCACGAACGGCTCGCCGTCGATCTCGATCTTCAAACCATTGCGGAACTCGGACGTGTCGACAAAACCGGCCATGGGGACCGACTCCTTCAGCCTGACCAGACTGACGTAAAGACGAAAGCCGGGGGTGTCTAGCCCATGCCCTGTTTCCTGCAAAGGGGAAAGCGGCGGCACGCTGCGTCGCCGGGCGGGCTCGACAAGCCCCCGCCCGAGCGGACGTGCGTGGCTACAGCTCCGCCTTCACCTGCGGCGCGGTGACGCGCAGGACATAGCGCCCCTTGCCGAAATTCCCGTCCGCGCGCAGGGCCAGCACCAGGAAGTACTCCGGCGTCAGCAGGCGCATCACGGTGAGGACCTTCTCGCTGTTGACGGACACCTCGGTGACGGTGCCCGTCTTCAGCGACTCGGCCGCGTTCTTCAACTGCGTGAGCAGGTTGGCGTACTCCACCCAGGTGCCGGACACGTCCAGCTCCGTGGCCTCGTCCTTCTGGAAGGTGTCCACGGAGATGCCGTCGAAGCCCATCACGCTGCACGCGAGGGCCCCGTCCACCTGGTTCACCACCGATTCAAGGTGCGTGCGGAAGGACATCTAGCGCTCGCTGTCGGGAGGCGTGAGGCTCAGTTGACACGAGGGGTAGACGCCGTCCTGGCCCCCACCCGAACCGCAAGGACCGTCCGCCGTGGGCTGCTCCTCCGCGGCGCAGGGGCGAAGCGTGACGCCCCCATTGGCGACATCGAGGCCGAAGACGAGCTCGTTCGACTCGAACTTCTTGCCACCCGACGCGAACTTGCCGGTGAGCTGCATGGTGACCCGCACCTGGGCGGTCGCGGTCCCCGACAGTGCCGCCCGCAGGGCCGTCGCGGCTTCGGCGGTCATCAGGTTGACCACCAGCCTGTTCGCATCCGACGCGGGGTTGATCGCCGCCGTGTAGGGAACCTCCCCGTCCGGAATGGAGATGTTCGGCGTGGAGGCGTACGACAGCTTCAGCGTGTCCACGAAGGCGGTGGCGGAGCCGCCGATCTCGGACTCCGGATCCAGCGGAACGCCATTCACGTCAATCGGCGTGGTCGCGTAGCTCGACTTGACGACGAGCCCCAACAGATAGGAGTTCCGGTAGTTCAGGTTGAGCGAACCATTCGCCAGGCCGGGATCCGTGGCGGTGAAGGCGCAGGACTCGTCCGGCTGGATGGTCTGGAGGATCTGAACGACAGGGGTGCTTTCGGAGCACGAGCACAGACCCAACGCCAGGGTCGCGGCGACGAAGAAGGGCTTCATTGGAATGAGATCTCCCAATCAGGGCGCGGATGCCTAAAGGCTCTGCGCGATGGTCTGCCGGTTGAGGATGCGGGGCGTGATGAAGATGAGCAGTTCCTGCCGCTCATCCGTCTCCGTGGTGCTCTTGAAGAAGAAGCCGAGCACGGGGATCCTGGCCAGGAAGGGCACCGAGTCGCGCGAGGTGCTGCCCCGGCGCACGTAGATGCCGCCAATGACCGTGGTGTCGCCGTCCTTCACGAGGACCTGGGTCTGGGCCTCCTTGCGCTGGATGGACGGCTGGCCGTTGGCGCCCGTGTTGGACGGGTCCGGCTGGTTGTTCTGCGCCGCGATGGACATGAGGATGCTGCCGTCCTGGGTGATGTGCGGCGTGACTTCCAGCGACAGGCGCGCTTCCACGAAGGTCGTGTTCACGCCGCCCGCCGACGTCTGGCTGAACGGGATGGACAGACCCTGGCTGATGCGGGCGGTGTTGTTGTCCAGCGTGGTGACCTTGGGCGACGAGATGGTCTTCACCGTGCCCTCCGTCTCCGCCGCGGACAGGCGCAGGTTGAGCTGCACGGCGCCGCCCGCGGAACCGAAGGCGAAGCCCATGGCGCCACCGAGGCCTTCACCCACCGCCGCCGGCAGGTTCACCGCGAAGTTGGGCTGGGCCGGAACACCCGGCGCCGTTCCACCCGCGCCGCCCGTGACGCCGACGGTGCTGGGGAAGATGAGGCCCGTCGGGTTGCCGGACGCGGTGGACAGACGCGTCTGCCCGCCCCACTGCACGCCCAGGGCGCGGCTGAAGGTGGTGCTCGCCTCCACGATGCGGCTCTCGATGAGGACCTGCGGCGTCTGCGTGTCCAGGCTGCGCACCAGGGCGCGCGCCTTCTCCGTGTTGGAGCGGATGTCCTTGATGATGAGCACGTTGGTGCGCGTGTCCACCGTCACCGAGCCGCGGTCGCTGAGCACGTCCTTCACCCGCGACGACATCTCCGAGGCCACCGCGTAGTTCACCGGCACCAGGCTGACCAGCAGGTCCTCCTGCTGCTGCAGCGACTTCTTGCGCTCCTGGCGCAGCCGCGCCTCCTCTTCCAGGGTCTTCAGCGGCGCGATGCGGATGATGTTGCCCACCTGCTCCTGGCCCAGCTGCTTGGTGCGCAGGATGAGGTCCAGCGCCTGGTCCCAGGGCACGTTGCGCAGGCGGATGGTCACGCGGCCCGCCACGTCGTCGGCCACGACGATGTTGCGCTTGGAGATCTCCGCGATGACGCGCAGCAGGTTCTGGATGTCGATGTCCTTGAACTCGAAGGACACGCGCTTGCCGCGGTAGCGCGCCTGCTGGGGCGCGCCCTCCGCCGCGTACGCCGGGGCCTCCGCCGTGAACCCGGCGGTGCGCTGGGTGACGGCCACCTCCTCCGTCTTCACGCCCTGCACGTCCAGCCGCCAGCTCAGGCTGTTGGCGCCCTGGGTGACGTTCTCCTCGATGGCGCCGTCCGCGGCGACCACCAGGCGCACCTTGCGGCCCTCACCCGGCACGCTGAAGGCGCTGATCATCTTCACCGGCGTGTCCAGCGCGCTGGTGTCCAGGCTGCGCTCCAGCTTCTTGGGCAGACGCGCGTTCTCCAGCGTCAGCACCGCGCTGCGGGGATCCGGCCGGTCCACCTTCCACGCCGTCGCGCCGGACAGCTTCAGCTGCACGCGGCCGCCCGTGGGGCTTTCGTCGAAGGACAGGTCCTTGACCTCCACCACCGCCAGCTGCGGCGCGGCGGGCTGCGGCTTCGCCGACTCCTGCACGGGAAGGGGCTGCGGGCGCAGGGGCTCCGTCTCCGCCACCGCGTCGCGAGGCTGGGAGGGCTTGGGCTTGCGCGCCACCGCGCCACCCAGCACCACCTCCAGGCCGCGCTCGGCGCGGTCCACACGGTACGCGGGCATGTCACCCTTGGCCACGAGGACCAGGCGCACCTTGTCCTCGTGCGCTCCCACGCGCACGTCCTTGAGCAGGTCGCCCTTCACCTTGGGCGCCTTCGCGCTCAGGCCCACGCCGTACACGTCCACGGCGAGGCGGGGCGGATCCACCAGCTCCAGGACCTCGTAGCGGGCGATGTCGCCGTCGGCGGCGACGCGCAGCGCGTCTCCGTCCATGGACAGCCGGGTGATGCGCTGGGCCGGGTGGGCCACCTCGCGCTCATCCGCCTCCGTGGCGACCACGTTCTCACGGCCCGGCGCCTGGGACGGAGCGGACTTGGAAGACGTCCCCTCCTCCGGCACCACCGCCACCATGGCCTCCACCACCGGCGCGGGCGCGGCCACCGGGGCCGGCGCGGCCTTCACCGGCGCGGCGGCGACCGCCTGCACGGGGGCGGGCTTCGCCGCGGGGAGGGCCTCCGGCTTCGCTTCGACCGGAGCCTGCGGAGCCTGGGCGGTCGCGGCGGCGGGGGCCACCGGCGAACCATCCACGGAGATGACCACGCGGTTGCCTTCCGCGCGGACGTCGTACTGGGAGGCCTGGTCGAGCGCCACCAGCACGCGGCCCACACTGGCGCGCGCGTCGGAGAACTGGGCGGCGACCACGCCGGACACCGGTCCGGTGCCGTCGTGATGCCCCTTGATGCCGGTGGCGTCCGCGGACGACAGGTCCACCACCAGCCGCTCCGGCCCGCTGAGCCGGAAGACGGTGAAGGTGGGCGGCCGGGTCCCGGTCACCACGACCTGGGCACCGGCTCCCGTCCGGGACACCTGCAGGTCCCTCAGCGTATTGAGATCCGCGCCGTACACCTTGGCGCTTGCCAGGACGACCGCCCATGCGGCCGCCATGATCCACTTGCCCCTCGTCACAGCGCTCTGCTCGAGCATGCGTCCCCTCAACAAGTTGGAAGCGGGCGACGACTGCCCGCGGGCGCGCCGTGGGGCGCTACTCCCAGTTCTTGCCCGTCATCAGGTTGTATGCGGGGTCCTTCACGCCATCCGCCTTGAGCTGGAGACTCACCGGGTTGCTGATGAGCTCGCCCTTGGCACCCGTGAAGACCTCGGTGACGGTGACCGAGTCCCTTAGAATCTGTGTGACCTTGCCGCCCTGGCGCCCCACGCGGGTGTTGCGCCGGACGATGTGGCCGCGACCCAGGGGGTCCTCGACCATCGCCAGCGGGCTGGCATCCCCCGTGACGACCGCCACCAGCTTGAGCTGGTCGAGGTCGAACACGCACAGGGGTTCGTTGCAGGCCCGCTCCGGTGCGTCACGCGCCACCGGCCCGAGCTCCTCCAGCGGACTGCGGAACGGATCCCGCTTTCCCACCGGACTGTAGGTATAGACGAACGTTGGCGCCGCCGACGCCTCGGTCTTCTCCTCCACCGGGGCCGGCGCGGGGGCGGCGGCCTGGGGAGGAGCAGGTGGCGGGGCTGGGGGCTTGTCCTCACAAGCGGACAGGGTCAGCGCCATCACCGCAGCGGTCATCGTGGACTTGAACGTCTTCATCCGCGTCATCCCTTGTCGCCCCAGTCGCCGGGCGGATCAAGTTTCTAGTTGCTCTTCGTCTCGATGAACCGGAACGTCGTCGCCAGGAAGCTGCTCTGGAGGACCACCTTCTCGTTCTTCAGGGTCGCCCCATCGAGCTTGATGTTGTTGACGTTCACGATGCGGCGCATGTTCGCCATCTCCTGAAGGAACATGGCGATCTCGTGGTAGTTGCCGCTCACCGTCATCCGGATGGGGATGCGCGCGAAGAACTCGCTGCCCTCGACGTACTCCCTGTCGGGCTCCACGCGGGCGATCTCCAGGCCGGACTTCTTGCCGATGTCGTTGATCTGCGCGAGCAGCTCTTCCATGTCGCGCCGCTCGGGCAGCTCCGTGAGGGCCTCGGCCAGCTTCTGCTCGAGCACGTCCATCTCACGGCGGCGCTCGTTGAGGTTCTGGGCGATCTCGCTCTTCTCCGCGAGCTCCAGGTCCAGCGTCCGGCGCTCGGACTGGCGGCGCGCGATGTCCTCTTCCGTGGGCTGGATGAAGGAGAAGAAGTTGCCCACGGTCAAGAGGACGACGAGGGCCGCGAGCCCGCCGAACTTCGCGGCGGGAGGGGCCTTCGCGAGTTGATCCAGGTATTTTTCCATGACAGGGGTCCTTCGCCGCCAATCAGATGGCGTAGTTGGCGGTGAGGGTGAGCTTGAAGTCGACGAAGGACGGGGCGCCGGCCTGGCTGGCCTTGGTCTGCACGGCGTTGGTCAGTTCGATGTTGCCGAAGAAGGGCGTGATTTCGCCCGAGGAGAACTCCTCCACGCTCGCGGTCTCCGCGTTGAAGAGCTCCACGCGCGCCGTCTTGGCGTTGCGGCCCTGATCCACCAGGCGCCCCATGCCCTTGGGCGTCCACACCATGCCGCCCAGGCCGCGCATCAGTTCCGCGACCTCGTCGTGGCTGACGGCGGAGCCGTTGATGGTGACGTTGTTGGAGGCCTCCACGAAGTCCTTGAGCCAGACCTTCTTGGGCATGGCCGAGGACAGCGCGTCCAGCATGCGCACCGGGCCGTTGCGGCCCTTGCGCAGCGTGTCCAGCACCGCGAGCTTCTTCTCCACTTCCTTCTTGCGGGCGTTGATGTTGGTCACCTCGCCGATGACCTTCTCCAGCTCCGCGATCTTCGCGCGCGTCTGGGCGATGCCCTGGTTGGCCTTCTGCAGCTCGCCGTCGCGGTCCGCGTACCAGAAGTAGTTGCCCGCCAACGCGGCGATCAGGACCGCGGCGTAGAGGGCCAGCACCTGCCGGCCCATCTCGCGCTTCTTCACCGCCCGGACGGGCAGCAGGTTGATTCGAATCATCATGTGCGTCATCTCCTCGCGGCCAGAGCGGTTCAGCCCAGCTTGTCGCCCGGGCGCCGGAGCGCCAGTCCCACTGCCACCGCGGCCATGGGCGCCACGTCCATGATGAACGCGGGGTCGAACTTGCGGTTGTCCACTTCAATCTTGCGGAACGGGTTGAGGATCTCCACCGGCACGCCGGTCCGAGCCTCGATGGTCTTGAACAGGGCGGGAATCTTCGCGGTGCCGCCGGACAGGTACACCTTGGTGAAGTTCGAGTCCGCGGCGGTGCCCGCGTAGAAGTCCAGCGAGCGCTGGATTTCACCGGCCACCTGCTCCGCGACGCTGGAGAGCACGCGCTCCACGTCCTGGGGAACGACGGCGTCCGCGTCCGCGCGGTTGCCGCCGATCTTCAGCGCCTCCGCCTCCTCGTAGGAGACGTTGAGCTGCTTCTGGATCTCTTCGGTGAACTGGTTGCCGCCGATGGTCACGTCACGGGTGAAGACGGTGACGCCGTTGGCGATGATGTTGATGTTCACCACGGAGGCGCCGGCGTTGATGAGGACGACGGTCTCCTTGTCCGGCAGCTCGTAGTTCGTGGAGAACATGTTCTGGACGGCGAACGCGTCCACGTCCACCACCACCGGCGCGAGGCCCGCCTCGGAGACCACGGTGGTGTAGTCGTTGATCATGTCCTTCTTGGCGGCCACCAGCAGCACGTCCATCTGACCGGTGGCGTCGTTGCCGCCGCCGTCGAGGATCTGCGTGTCGATGTTCACGTCCTTCACGTCGAAGGGGATGTACTGCTCCGCCTCCCACTGGATGCTCTCCTCGAGCTCTTCCTGGCTCATGCGAGGCATCTGGATCTTCTTGATGATGACCGAGTGGCCGGACACGCCGATGGCGACGTCCTTCCCCTTGACCTTCAGTTCGGACATCAGCTCCTGGACGGCCTGGACGATGGCCGTGGAGTTCATCAGCGCGCCGTCCACGATGGCTTCCGGGGGCAGTGGCTTCATTCCGAAGCTCTGGAGCGCGTAGCCGACTTCGCCGCGCTTGCGCTGCTCCTTGAGCATGATCATCTTGATCGACGTCGACCCGATATCCAGCCCGAGTGCCAGTTTGCCCTTCGCCATGCGTAACTCCATCGGAGAGGCGGCCAGCGTAGCACCGGCTTTATGCCCCTCCTAAAAAGTGCGTGGCGCCCGGTCGCCCTGCGGACGGGAGGGCGCCGTGAAAGCAAGCCACGACCGCGCCCCCGACCCACCTTCGCGGAGGCCCGATTTTCCGGCCCCGGGCGCGTTCCGTCAAATGGCGCTGGAGGATTCCTGAAGGGTCGCCCGCCAGGCGTCTCCCCTGCCCTCAGGTCCGGGTGCCTTCGGCGTCCGGATCGATGCCGTACTCCTTGATCTTGTAGAGGAGCGCCCGGTGGCTGATGTCCAGCACCTCCGCCGCCCGGGTGCGGTTGCCCTTCGTGCGCCGCAGCGCCGCCCGGATGTATGACTCCTCCAGCTCCCGGATGGCGCGCTTGAGCGACAGGTCGCCACCGGCCTGTAGCGGCGGGGCCGTTCCGGCCGGAGCGGGTGCGGAAGCCGCCCACAGCTTCTCCGGCAGGCTGCCGGGCGCGATGTGGGTGCCTTCCGCGAGCAGCACGGCGCGCTCCATGGCGTTCTCCAATTCGCGCACGTTGCCCGGCCAGGCGTAGGCCGTCATCAGGGCCTCCGCCTCCGGGGCGAAGCCCTCCACCGGTGGATCACGGTTGAGCTCGCGGTTGAAGCGGTGGAGGAAGGCGCGGGCGAGCAGCGGGATGTCCTCGCGGCGCTCACGCAGGGGCGGCAGGGTGAGGTTCACCACGTTGAGGCGGTAGTAGAGGTCCTCGCGGAACTCGCCCTTCTCCACCAGCTTGCCCAGGTCGCGCAGCGTGGCGGCCACCACGCGCACGTCCACGCGCTCCACGCGGCTTTCGCCCACCGGGCGGATTTCGCCCTCCTGCAGCACGCGCAAGAGCTTCACCTGCGCGCCCAGGGGCAGCTCGCCCACTTCGTCGAGGAAGAGCGTGCCGCCGTCGGCCTCCGCGAACAGGCCCCGGCGGGCGGTGCGCGCGTCGGTGAAGGCGCCCTTCGCGTGGCCGAACAGCTCGCTCTCCAGCAGGCCGTGGGGGATGGCGCCGCAGTTGACGGCGACGAAGGGCATGGCGGCGCGGCGGCTCTGGCCGTGCAGCTCGCGCGCGATGAGCTCCTTGCCGGTGCCGCTCTCCCCGGAGATGAGCACCGTGGTGTCCACGGGCGCCACGCGCGACACCTGCTTGAGCACCGCATGGAGCGCCGCGCTCCGCCCCAGGATGTGCCCGCCGGACGCGCCGGGCAGCTGGGCCTCGTGCAGCCGGCGGTTCTCACGGACCAGCCGCTCGCGCTCCTCCGCCTTGCGCAGGACGAGGACGAGCTCCTCTGGCTTGAAGGGCTTCTGGACGTAGTCGTAGGCGCCCGCCTGCACCGCCTCCAGCGCCTGCTCCTGGGAGCCATACGCGCTCATCACCACCACGGTGAGGCCCGGCTGCTCCGCGAGCGCCGCCTTGAGCACGGACAGCCCGTCGCGCCGGGGCATGCGCACGTCCGTCACCAGGACGTCATAGGCGCGCGTGGACAGTTCGCGCAGCGCCTCGTCGCCGTCGGAGACGGCGCGCACGTCGTAGCCCTTGTCGGTGAGCACCAGGGTGAGGATGTGCCGGATGGACGGCTCGTCGTCGGCAACGAGGACGGTGCGGAAGAGGGGCATGGGGGAGGCCCATCATATGCCTTCCGGCCGCGCCGTCAGGCCGCTGGCAGGGACAACCGGAAGCACGCGCCTCCGCCCGCGCCGTCGCGCGCGTCCAGCCGCCCGCCCATGCCCTGGGCCAGGTTCAGCGACACCGCGAGTCCCAGGCCCGTGCCCTGCCGCCCCTTGGTGGTGAAGAACGGCTCGAAGAGGCGCGCACGCACCTCCGGAGACAGACCCGGGCCGCGGTCCTCCACCTCCACCAGGACGAGCGCGTCCTCGCGCCGGGTGGACACGCGCACGCGGCCCTCGCCTCCCATGGCCTGGGCGGCGTTGAGCAGCAGGTTGATGAGGATCTGCGACAGGGGGCCCGAGTCCGCGCGGGCCAGCAGGCCTGGCGCCGCCTCCAGGGTCACGTCCACCCGGTCCAGCTCCGGCCCCGCGCGCACCAGCCGCACGCACGTCTCCACCACCTGCCCCACGTCCACCGGGCCTGGCTGGGAGCTGGCCGGGCGGCCCAGGTCCAGCAGCCCCCGCACGATGCGGTCGATGCGGAGCACCTCATGGTCGATGCGCTCCAGGAAGTCCTTCAGCTCCGGCCCCTGCGCCCTGGAGCGCGCCAGGGAGAGGTAGCCCAGGATGCCCGCCAGCGGGTTGCCCACCTCGTGCGCCACGCCCGCGGCCAGCTTGCCCACCGTGGCCAGCCGCTCGGAGGCGACCAGCTCCGTCTGCGCCCGCGCGAGCCGGGCGTTCGCCTCCCGCAGCGCCTCCAGCTGCGCGCGCGTGAGGCCCTGCTCCTGGCGCAGCGCCTCCGCCATGCGTTTGAGTTCGCGCTGGATGCTCGACAGGAGCGGCCCCCCCTGCCCGGAGAGCGGCACGTCCAGCTGCAACCGGCCCAGCTGCTCCACGGACTTCTCCATGGCGCTCAGCGGCCGGCCCACCGCCAGGTACAGCACCCCGTAGGCCAGGACCGTCAGCATCAGCAGGTCCAACCCCAGCGCCAGCGGCAGGAAGGCGCGGATCCTCACGAGGCCCTCCATGTCCAGCGACCCCGGCAGCGCCAGCCGGCGCGCCATGTCCAGCAGGCGGATCAACACCGGCTGCAGCGTCAGCCACGACAAGCCCGTGGACAGCGAGCCCAGCAGGAACGCCACGCTGACGAGGCGCCACTTCATCCCCGCACCGGCCCGGGGCCCCTCACCGCGTCCCCCCGAGCATCAGCGCCACCTCCAGGGGCAGCACGCGCGCAAGCAACGGCCCCAGGAGCATCACCTCCAACCCCGCCAGCGCCAGCCAGGGCCCGAAGGGGATGTTGGTGGGACCGGGGACCCACTCCTCCTCCTCCCCCGACGCGTCCAGCGGCGCGTCCGGGATGGGCTGGAACAACAGGCACCAGGGGACGAGCACCGCCCGCTTCCACATGGGCAGGCCGGGCTTCGTGAAGTCCCAGGTCATCGTGGGCTCGGGCTCCTCTTCCTCCGCCACACCCTCAGAAGCCGGGGTGAGGGCCGCGTCGGCCTCCGGGCCCTGGGGCGGATGCGGAGGCGCCGCGTCGCCGGCCACGGCCTCCTCCTTCGGGGTGGCGGCGGCCCCAGGTTCCCCGGCGGACGCCGGTGCGCCGCGCGGGCCCGCCCTTCCCGTGAGGGCCAGGAGCGCCACGCCCACGATGGAGCCCTGCAACGACGAGAAGAAGAGGATGCCCAAGAGCGAGTGCCAGCCCAGGAACGCGCCCAGGAGCGCGACGAGGAACTTGTCCCCGCCGCCCAGCGCCTCGCGCTTGAACGCGCGCCAGCCCACGTACTCCATGAGACGGAAGCCGAGGAAACCCACCGCCGCGCCCAGCACCGCCTGCGCCACCGCGCCCGAGCCCTGGGGAATGGCCAGCAGCACGCCCGCGGCGATGCCCGGCAGCGTCAGCGAGAACGGGAGGATCCAATGTTCCAGGTCGATGAACGTGAGCGGCACCAGCAGGAACACGAGCACCAGCGCGGGCACCAGTTCGTACGTCCAGTCAAAGCGCTTGAGGCACGCGAGGAACAACAGGCCCGTGAGCAGCTCCACCAGGACGTAGCGCGGGGAGATGGGCATGCCGCAGCCCCGGCACTTCCCGCGCAGCCCCAGCCACGACAGGACGGGGATGTTCTCGTACCAGGCCAGCACGTGCCCGCACTTCGGGCAGCGGGAGCCGGGCCGCACGATGCTCAGTCCTTCGGGCACCCGCGCGATGACGACATTGAGGAAGGAGCCGATGCACAGGCCGAGGACGAACAGGAAGAGGATGAAGAGGGGCTCGGCCCAGCCCGGCGCGTAGGTGAACGTCACGGAGCCCGGAATCCTACCCGCCACTTCCGGAGCTGGCGACAGCGCGATGGAGGACGAAAACCGTCAGCGTCAGTGACAAAAATTGGCAGGCCCCCGGCTGATCCACCCCCCGCCGCGCCCGCCTGCCCTGGGAATCCCGGGGGTTGGGTGAATTGTTCGGCGTGGCACTCTTCATGCTAAGAGTATCCACGTCGTCCAACCCCCCTCTGCCTGCCGCGGAGTTCCCAAACATGATGAACCGTCTCTTCCGGAAGAAGGGTGGCTTCACCCTCATCGAGCTGATGATCGTGGTCGCCATCATCGGCATCCTGGCCGCCATCGCCATCCCGAACTTCATCCGCTTCCAGGCGAAGTCGAAGCAGTCCGAGGCCAAGACGAACCTGAAGGCCATCTTCACGGCCCAGAAGTCGTACTTCGGTGAGAAGGACAAGTACTCCACCGACTTCACGGTCATCGGCTTCGATCCGGAGCCCGCGAACCGCTACAGCTACGGCCTCCAGGCCAGCTGTGCGACCAAGGAAGCCGCCAACGCGCGCGGCAAGAGCTGCATCGGCCAGGACCAGGCCAAGTTCGACACGGCCCCCACGGCCCTGGACGCGATCAACACCCCCGCGGTGGGCGTGTCCGCTGGCTGCCCGAACTGCACGTTCTCCGCGAACGCGGTGGGCAACGTCGACAACGACACCGCGATGGACGCGTGGGGCATCACCTCCGCTCCGTCGGGCGCCACGCTGGGCACCACCTGCGGCGTGGACACCAACAAGATCTCCGCGGGCGAGCCGGGCAACAGCAACAACGACGTGTCCTGCTAGTCGTCGCAGCCACATCGCTTTCCGGCAGAAGCCTCTTGCAGGCTGAGCAGGAAAGGTAGAATCCATGGGGCGCCCGGGCATTTCGGGCGCCCCATCTTCGTTGGGCCGAGCCATGTCCAAGGTGTTGCTGCTCCGATTCGTCCCGGGCCTGTTGCTGGTGGCACTCCTGTCCGCCCCGCCCAGACCGGTGAGCAGACAAGGTGGCGGACCCCTCCTGCCCCGCCCGGGTCTGCTCCAGGCCCTCTTCAAGTCCCAGCAAGGCCTGGTCACGGACTATTTCTGGATCCTGATGCTCAACCGCATCGGAACCGCCGTGCGCCCGGACGAATACCGGGACGTGTACGACTACGGCGAGCTGGTCACGGACCTGGATCCCCGCTTCCGGCAGCCGTACCTCTACGGCGGCATCACCATCCCCGTGCACCTGGGCAAGGGCCAGTACGCCAACGTGGCGGAGTCCTCGGCCCTGCTGCGCAAGGGGCTCAAGGCGCTGCCGGACAACGAGCGGTTGGCCTTCCAGCTGGCCTACAACCTGATGTTCTTCGAGCAGCGCTACAAGGAAGCGGCGGACATCATCCAGGAACTTGCCCGGCGCCCCGACGCGCCGCCCTGGTATCTGGCGCTCGCGACGCGCCTGTACGCGCAATCCGGAGACTTCGACAGCAGCCTGTCCATCAGCATGGCGCTGCGTGACGGCTCCGAGGATCCGGAGACGCGCCAGTTCTACGAGCAGCGCGTGCGGGAGATCCTCCAGGAGCGCACGCTGCGCGCCGTGGACGCGGCCATCGCGAAGTACCGCACCCGCGAAGGGCGGCTGCCGGATTCGCTCGCGCAGCTGGTCTCCAAGGGAGACCTGCCCCAGCTCCCCCAGGACCCCATGGGAGGCAAGCTCTTCCTGGGAGAGGACGGCCGCGCCTACTCCGACGCCGTCCGCTTCCGCATGGAACTCATCCACGATGAGAAGTCCGAGGAAGGTGAACGCCTGGTGCCCAAGCCCCGAGAGCCCCAACATGACGACGCCCAACCCTGACGCTCCCCCCATCCTGGCCCGGGGGCTGGAGAAGACCTACAAGGTCGGCTTCTGGTTCAACCGGACCGTGCGTGCCCTGCAGTCCCTGGACCTCCAGGTGGACTCCGGGCAGATCTACGGACTGCTCGGGCCCAATGGCGCGGGCAAGTCCACCACCATCAAGATCCTGATGAACCTGGTGCGCCAGAGCGGCGGCACCGCGCAGCTCTTTGGCAAGCCGGTGGATGACTCCGAGACCCGGCGGCTCGTGGGCTTCCTGCCGGAGAACCCGGCGCCCTACGAGTACCTCACGGGCCGGGAGTTCGTGACGCTCGCCGGGCAGCTGTCGGGGCTGTCCGGCCACGAGCTGGACGGGCGGGTCACGGAGGTCATGGGCGCGGTGGAGATGGCGGGCGCGGAGAAGCTGCAGATCCGCCGCTACTCCAAGGGCATGGTGCAGCGCGTGGCCCTGGCGCAGGCGCTGGTGGGCCGGCCGAAGCTGCTCATCCTGGACGAGCCCACGAGCGGTCTGGATCCCCTGGGCCGCCGGCAGATGCGCGACCTCATCCTCGCGGAGCGCGACAAGGGCACCACGGTGCTGTTCTGCAGCCACATCATCCCGGACGTGGAGTCGCTGTGCGACCGGCTGGCGGTGCTGGTGGGCGGACGGCGGGTGCGCGAGGGCAGCGTGCAGGAGCTGGTGTCCGCGCAGGTGCCCACGGTGGAGGTCGTCGTGGAGGGCATGAAGCCGGAGGACGTGCGTGGGCTGGGGGTCCCCCTGGAGTCGGTGCAGGTCCTGGATGGCCGCGTGATGTTGCAGGTGGCGGACGTGGACAGCCAGCGGCTGCTGGGCAGCGTGCTGGGCGCCGGGGGCCGGGTGAACCGGATGCAGCCGGCGCGCTTCTCCCTGGAGCAGCTGTTCATGAACGCCCTGAAGGAATCAGGCCGCGCGAGCAGCGTGGGCGGGGAGATCAACACGTGAGCGCCTTCAACGCGATGATGTGGAACGGCTTTCGCGAGGCGCGCCGCAACCGGGTGACGGTGGTGGTGGGCGTGTTCGCCGCCGTGGTGCTGCTGTCCTCCACGCTGGTGACGGAGGTGACGGTCGCGACCTTCGACCGCGTGCTGACGGACTTCGGCCTGGGGATGATGAGCATCATCCTGGTCTTCCTCACCATCTTCCTGTCGAGCAGCCTGCTCAGCCGGGAGATTGAGCGGCGCACCATCTTCCTGGTGGTGAGCAAGCCCGTGTCGCGCCGTCAGTTCCTGCTGGCGCGGCTGGCGGGCACGATGCTGACGCTGGGCGTGCTGCTGGTGGCCATGACGCTCGTGTTCCTGGGCCAGCTGCTGCTCTTCGGCGCGGACATCACCTCCACGCAGCTGCTGGCGGCGGCGGGCCTGTGGTTCGAGCTGCTGGTCATCAGCAGCGTGGGCATCCTGTTCTCCAGCTTCGCGGGGCCGGCGGTGTCCGCCATCGCCACGACGGGCATGTACTTCACCGGGCACCTGACGGGGGAGCTGTACACCCTCACCAGCCGCTCGGAGAGCGACGTGGTGCGCGGGGTGGGCAAGACCGTCTACTACCTGCTGCCCAACCTGGAGCGCGTGAACTTCCGGCCGCAGGCGACGTACGCGCTGCCGGTGGACGCGGCCACGTTCCTCTCCGGCGTGGGCTACAGCCTGGCGTGGACGGCGGTGCTCACCGCGCTGGCCATCACCATCTTCGAGCGGCGCGACTTCCGCTAGGCGGCCCGGGGGCGCCGGGCCGCGAGTCGCCTGGCGAGGCACGCGGCCAGGAGCCCCAGCCACGCCAGCGCGCCCACGACGAGGCCCGCGGTCAGCCCGGGCGTGTGGTAGTGCAACGCCACCACGTGCCGGCCCGCCGGCACCGCGACGGCCCGGACGGCGACGTTGGCGTGGAGGATGGGCGCCTCCACCCCGTCCACCGTCGCGCGCCAGCCGGGCTGGAAGGCGTCATTGACGACGAGGACCCCGGGCGCGAGCGCCTCCACGTCCACCGTGACGTGCTCGGGTGGCCCGGGCGCCACGTGGACCTGTCCCAGCGGTCCTGGTGGCGGCCGTGGCAGGGCCTCCGCGCACTCCACGATGGCGACGTCGGGTGGAGGAAGGGTGGGCGCGAGCATCCGCCGCGCGGCTTCCGCCCGGTCCGCCACGCACTCGGGGCGGGCCAGGTGGATGCGCGGCGCGGCGTCCGCGTACTCCACCAGCGTGAGCCCGAGCAGCGGATCCTCGACGGCGCTTCGCGCGGCCAGGCGCTCGCCGAAGGCCTGCCGCTCCAATGCAGTGAGGACGAGGAAGCGGGTGCCCAGCCGGGGCGCGAGCGCCGTGAACCACCGCGTCCGGTCCGTGTGGAGCAGCTGGCGGACCCGGGGGCTCACGCCCGGCAGGTACTCGTTCGCGCTCTCCAGGCCCCACAAGGCCAGCGCGTCCGGGGCCAGGGAGGAGAGCAGGTACAGGCGCTGGCTGTCGTTGAAGGACAGCCCGGGCACGCGCGGCGGGCGGGCTTCCCGCAGCGACGAGGCCACCCGGACGGACTCGCCCGGCGACACCCGTTCGCGGATCCGCTGGACGAACGACGGCGGCGTCTGGAGCAGCTCCACCGGCGACAGCTGGTAGAGCGGCTCGTTGGCCCAGGCGAGCGCCCCCCACTGCAAGGCCACGAACAGCGCGCCCTGGAGCGAAGGCCGCTCGCGCAGCAGCACCAGCGCCGCGCACGCGAGCGCGAGCGCCGCCGCGACCGTGGCCGCGGTGACGACGTTGCCGGACAGCCCCTGGAGCGCCGGCCCGGGGATGTCCGGCCAGCGGGCGCGCAGCCAGTGCTGACTCCAGGCGCCCCCCAGCCCTTCGGCCAGCGCGAGCGCCGCGCACGGCAGCGCCACGAGCACCCCGGTCCAGATGACGGCCCTGGGCGAGCCTCCGGGGCCCAGGCACCGCTTCCAGCCCAGGCCCGCGGCGGCCGCGAGCCCCAGCGACACCAGTGGCACCAGCTTCTCCGGGTAGCGGAAGGGCCGCCAGAACGGGACGAGCTGGTAGACCCAGCCGTACACCGGCAGCGCCTCCCCCAGGCTCAGCGCCAGCAACAACATCCAGGCCCCCGCCAGCACCCACGCGCGCCAGCCGCGCACCGAGGCCGCGAAGCCCGCCAGCGCCAGCACGCACGCGGGCGCCCCCAGGTACACCGAGTCCACCCACACGCGGCCGAAGCCGCCGGAGGGCACCAGGCGCGTCACCACGATGTTGGGAATGCCCTGCGTGCCCACCGGGTCCGCCAGGAACGGCCCCAGCAGCAGCTCCCAGAGCCGCAGCGGGTGGAGCGAGAAGCGCTGCGCCTCACCGAGCGAGCGCGCCCCGGGCTCCGACGCCGCCGTGAACGCCGCGGCGGGCAGCAGCTGCGGCGCGGCCAGGAGCCCTCCGGCGAGGATGAGCAGGGCGCACGCCCCCACGCGCCGGCGCCACGGCCCCGCCAGCGGCTCCAGCGCCGCCAGGCCCACGACGCAGGCATTGGCCATGACGAACGCCTGGGCGTCGCCCGCGAACGCCACCAGGGCCAGCAGCATGCCCGCGAGCGTCAGCCGGCCGAGGCCCGGCTCGCGCAGGTAGCGCAGCGCGAGCCAGAGCGCCACCGGGAGCGTGCTCGCCGCCTGGAGGTACTTGGGGTTGTTGGTGATGCAGACCAGGTAGCCGCAGAACGCGAAGGTGACGCCCGCGAACAGCGCGCCGGCGCGGGGCACCTGGAAGGCTCGCATGAGGGCGTAGGTGCCCCCGAGCGCCAGGGGGAAGCACGTGAGCAGCGTCACCTTCGCCGCGGTCCCCAACGGCAGCACCAGGTGCAGCCACATCATCGGGTGGAACATGCCGGTGATGAAGATGCCCGGGAAGGACTGGCCCAGCCCGTCGTAGGGGAGCCAGTCGGGGAACTCGAACGCAGACACGCGCGAGGCCCAGTAGTGCCGCATGGGATAGAAATCCCGCAGCGTGTCCCCGGCCATGAAGACGTCGGACGAGGTGAGCGCCCGGAAGAAGAAGGCCGCGCAGAGCAGTCCCGCCAGTGCCACCCCACCCCACCGCCCGACCGCTGTCCCGTGCTCCTGGTCGCTCATCGCGCTCCCTGGCCCGTGCCGCCCGCCGCGCCCGACCATAGCGGACGGCCCTTCAGCGCGGGGGAGCGGAGGCCGCGGCCCGCGCCTCCGCCAGGGTCTTGCGCGCCGCCTCCTGGCCGGGCTCCAGCCGGAGCGCCGCCTCCAGCGGGGCGACGGCCTCCGCCGCGCGGCCCGCGCGCAGCAGCGTGCGCCCCAGCTCCAGCAGCGAGTCCACCCGCTCCGGAGCGAGCCGGAGCGCGTCGTGGAAGCGCGCGATGGCCGTCTCCAGGTCCCCTTCCCTGCGCGACACGAGCCCCAGGTTGTGCCACGCGACGGGGTTGTCCGGCATGAGCCGGGCCGTGCGCTCCAGCTCCCGCCGCGCCTCCTTCATCCGCCCCGTCTTCGCGTACGCCACCGCGAGGTTGTTGTGGACGCGGAACTCGCCGGGAAGCGCCTGTGCGGCGACCTCCAGGTGGGGAATAGCCTCCTCCAGGCGCCCGGCGTTGAGGTGCAGGTTGCCCAGGTTGTAGTGGATGAGCGGCCGCTCCCCCACCGTCTCCTGGGTATAGGTCCAGAGCGTCAGGTCGTCGTGCCACGCCGGCACGTACGCCAGCGTCAGCAGCGTGAAGGCCGCCAGACCCCCGCCTCCCGCCAGCGCCAGGGCCAGGGCCCGGTCGGGCCAGCGCACGCGCACCGCGCGCAGCGCCAGCGCCACCAGCAGGACGAAGCCCACGGAGGGCAGGTAGAGGTAGCGCTCGGCGTAGGCATCCACGCCACGCACCTGGAGGGCGAGCGCGGGCAGCAGCGGCACCCCCAGCCACATCCCCGCCGCCTGGGCCACCGTGTGGCCCCGGCGCCATGCCCAGAGCGCCCCCGCCAGCAGCGCCACGCCGCAGAGCGCGCCCCCCCAGACCCGCGCATCCGCGAACGACGTCACTGGCCCTCCGGGCGATAGCACCGCCAGGGGCGAGGGCCAGACGAGCTTGCCGCCCAGGTCCGCCGGGAGGGCCAGCACGCCCCCCACGTGCGCCGCGTCCGTGGGCGCGGGACTCGAGGGCAACGCGCTCCCCAGGGCCATGAGCCGCAAGCCCAGGTAGGCGACGAAACCCACGCCCAGGAGGGCGTAGCGGCGGGCCTGCGCGAGCAGGGGCCCCCGCGCCTCCGAGGACGCGGTGGCGCGCTCCAGGGCCCACAGCAGCACGGGCAGCACGAACGGGGTCTCCTTGAAGAGGAGGCCCATGAACCACACCGCCCCCGCGCCCAGGGCCCGGAGGGGCGAGGTGGGGACCGGCAGCCACAGCCGCGCCGCCAGGAGCACCGCCAGCGTCATGCCCACGTCCATGGCGCCGCTCACCCACGCCACCGCCTCCGTGTGGACGGGGTGGACCGCGAACAGGAGCGCGCCGCCCAGCGCGGCCCAGCCGCTGGCGCGCCCCCGGGGACCGGAGGGGTCCGCGGCCAGGCAGACACGCAGCAGCCAGAGCACCAGGGCGGACACCGCCGCGTGCATCAGCATGAGGGCCAGGTGGTACGCCCAGGCCTGGAGCCCGAAGCCCTGCCGCAGCGCGAAGAGCAACACGTGCATCAGCGGCCGGTAGTAGTGGTGCCGCGGGTCCTGCGAGGTGGAGGACTCCAGGAAGCCGAACAGCGGCTGGCTGAACACCTCGCGCATGGCCTCCGCCGAGCCCACCCAGGGATTCTCCAGCACGAGTTGCACGTCGTCGTAGACGAAGCCATTCGCCAGCGTGCCCGCGAACACGAGCAGCGCGGCCAGGGCCACCAGTGCGTACTGGACGGCGGGGCGAGGAGGGCCGGCTTCGAGGACATCCGGGCGGGATGGCACCTGTTCCATGTCAGCGCCCCTCCACATGGGCGGCCACCAACAGGCTGGTTCCCAGGGGAAGCCTTCGCCCCCCTCGCAGCCAGGCCTGCTCCATGGACAGCATCGCGCGAAGAGCGGCCGCGGCCAGTCCTCCGCGCGCACCATGCTCCAGGTCCTGCCGCTCCCGCACCGCATCCGGGGACCGCCATCCCAGCCTGCTCGGGAGGGCACGCAGCAGCCACAGGGGCAGCGGCAGCGGTGCGAAGAGGTAGGAAGCGAAGTCCACCGCGAAGCCCGTGCGTTGGAGCAGTTCGCAGAGGGTTGCCTGGGTGTAGCGGCGGAAGTGTCCCGCGACCACGTCGTCCTCGGCCCACAGCCAGCCGAAGGCCGGCACCGTGAGGTACAGCCGCCCACCGTCTTCCAGGAGCTCCCAAGCGCGGGTCAGCAGCCGTGCGTCATCCTCGACGTGCTCGATGACGTCGAAGAAGCCCAGAGCGGGAAGCGACCGGGGACGGAAGCCCACCTCCTCCAGCGTGGCGCAGACCACCGGGGCCAGTCCCCGCGCCCGCGCCTGCCGCGCCCCGCCCAGTCCGGGTTCGACCACCACCGAAGGAAAGCCCGCGGCCCGCAGCCCCGCGGCGACGTAACCGTTGCCTCCCCCCATGTCGACAAGCGGTCCCTTGGGCGGCCACGCGCTGACCACCTGAGTGATGCAGCGATTCCGGTGCTGGAACCAGAACGAGTCGTCCTCGACCTGACGGCAGCGCACGTGCCCGTCTTCCGGATACGAGACAGCGGCGCTCCGCTCCGCCACCGTCCAGATGCCCTCTTCCAGGGGCACCAGACCGGGAGCCCATCGGCGCAGCGCCTCGGCCTCCACGCCGGCGCTGCTCATGGAGCGGCCTGCTTCGCGGAAGGCACGGGCGCCGGATACCCGGGAGGAACGGGCGCGGCGTCCGCCGCGGAGGTCTCCGCCGGGACGATGCGCCAGGGCTCTGGCGCCCGGCCTGGCTTCAGGCGGAAGAAGCGCCGGTCCGGGAACCGCTCGCGCAGCTTCTCGAAGTGGCCGGGGCCGTCATGCAGGACGAGCACGTCGTCCGAGGCGTCCGGCGGCGGCGGCGGCCATTCAAGCACCCAGCTGCCCACGCGGCGGAACTCCGGCACGCGCTTCCAGACCACCTGGTACTGGGGCGCGAGCACCACCGCGCGGCCCAGCCCCGCGTCGCGGAGATAGGTGGCCACCGCCTCATGGATGGCGGACTGCTCGCGCAGCGCGAGCGCGTGGTGCGTGTCGAAGATGCCCAGCCCCACGGCCAGCGCGCCCCCCGTGGCCAGCAACAGCGGCCGGGCCGACACGGAGGCACGCCGCACGAAGTCCACCGCCCGCTTCAAGCCGTGCACCGCCACCAGCGCCAGCGCGGGCGCGCACTCCGAATAATGGATGGGCCCCACCGCGTGGATGCCGTGGTTGTCGTGGAAGAGCCCCAGCCCCAGCAGCGACAGCACGGCCAGCGACAGCAGCACGGTGAGCCGGTCCCACGCGGCGCCCAGCGCCACCAGGGCCACGCCGAGCGGCCCCAGGAACCACACCGCCAGCATCAAGGCGTTGTAGCTGGTGTTCGCCCCGAAGCGCTGCAGCAGCGTTCCGTCCTGCTCCGTGAGCTGGGCGGGGAACGTGTACATCGACACGCGTGCGGGCAGCAGCGCGTCTCCGGTGACGGCGTGGTTGAAGGCAAGGAAGGCCACCACGGGCAGCAGCCACCCCAGCGCCAGTCCCCCCACGCACGGGCCCGCAGCCAGCTGGCGGCGGGCCATGCGCCACAGCAGGTCCAGGTAGAAGGGCGCGAGGAAGAAGAGCGATTCGAAGGGCCGGCACAGGAAGGCCACCCCGCTCACCAGGCCCAGCACCGCCCACCCGCGCACGCCCCGCTCCTCGGCGCGAAGGAAGGCCACCACCGCCACGGCCAGCGCCGCGCGGGACAACAGGTGCCCATGCGTGGTCATGGAGAGCATGGCGGCCATGGGGGACACCAGGACCAGGGCCGCGGCCACCCCACCCCACGCGGGCCCCAGCCGGCGGGTCGCCACCCAGGCCACGGTCATCACCGGCACCGCGGCCACCAGCGAGAAGACCAGCGAACCCGTCCCGGTCCACTCACTCAAGGCCCACGTCGCCTGAAGGCCCAGCCATTCGAAGCTGGAGACGAGCCCGTCCCGCGCGTACAGGAAGAGGCCCGGCTGGGCCAGGGGCGGGTTGAGCAAGGGCGTCAGCACGTGCCCGGAGGCGAGGACCTGGCCGCCAAAGCGCGCCGAGACCTCATCGTCGGTGACGGGAAAGTCCCGCAGGAAGAAGAAGCGGCCCAGGCGCGCGACGACGAACGCCGCGCCTCCCAGGAGCAGCAGGGCGGCCCGGCGCTCGCGCGCATCCATGGCCTCCACGCGCCGCCACAACCCCGCCAACGGAGCGGACACCGCTGGCATCAACGCGAGCCCCAGCAGGGCCCCCGCCGGCACGAGCAGCAACGTATGGCCCAGCCACAGGTACAGCTCTCCTGGAGAGCTGTACGTGAAGGGCGTCTGGAAGGTGACGCGGAGGCCGGGGGACGTCTGGGACAGGCCGAAGAAGGCCGCCACCAGCAACACGCCCAGGCCCCCCCTCACCGCGGACGTGCGCCACGCACTGCCTTGAGCCGGGGTCATCGTCCGTGGGGGTAGCACAGTCCCCGCGTGCCCCGCAAAACCACGCGCGGGCCGTCAGCCCCCTCGCCAGCCCCAGATGGCGCGTGGCGCGTCGGAGCCCAGTTGGACGAGCACGTCCAGCACCGTCACCGCATGCTCGAAGGGCGGATGTGCCTGCGGGTACTCCGGGTAGCCCGCGTAGTCCTTGTAGGTGAGGACGATGCCAGCCGCGTCGAAGGACTCCTGGCGCAGGTAGTCGCGCGCGGAGGGACCGGAGACGTAGTGCGTGGCGCCTGCCTGGCGCAGCAGGTCCAGGATGCGCCCCTCCTTCGCGCCCTGGACCGTCCACTCACGCGAGTCGCGAAAGCGCGTGGTGAGTCCCAGGAAGTCGCGGGCGAGGCGCTGGACGAGGAACTGGTTGAGCTCCGACAGGTGCGTCCAGCGCCGCTCCAGATAGGCCTCCTGGAGCAGCGGCGCGAGGCGCGCGAAGTGCGGCGCCTGGCCGTACACGTGGCGCAGGGTCTCCCAGTGGCGCCGGGCCCAGGCCGCGTCCTCGATGCGCACATCACAGATGCGCCGGTCCGTGCGCGCCCCCACGGGCACCGTCAGCCACAGCGGCCCCTGCGCCGTCTTCACGCGGTTGCGGTTGCGCCAGTCGCGGTGCGTGTACTGCACATCGTCGTAGAAGATGAACGTGTCGACGTCGTGGATGATGTCGAAGTAGCCCTTCCACGGCAGGTAGTTGGACTGGAGGATGGCCACCGTGTGCCGCGGCGGCTTCAGCACCGGAAGTCCCTGACCGCGTTGAGGACCCGGGCCTGCTCCTCCTCCGTCATGGTGGTGAAGAAGGGCAGCCGCACCAGCCGGTCGCTCACCTCCTCCGTCACCGGACAGTCCCCGGGCTTGCCCCCGTAGTGCTGGCCCATCGCGGAGATGTGCAGCGGCAGGTAGTGGAAGACGGCGTTGATGTCCTGGGTGCGCAGCCGCTGGATGAAGCGCGTGCGTGCCTCCAGCGAGGGCATCAGCAGGTAGTACATGTGGAAGGACTGCTCGCAGTGGGAGGGCACGTGCGGCACCGTGACGCCTTGCGCGGCGGCCCAGGATGCCAGCTCCCGATGGTACGTCTCCCAGAGGGCCCGGCGGCGGGCCTGGATGCGCTCGCGCGCTTCGAGCTGCCCGTAGAGGAACGCCGCCAGCAGGTCCGACATGACGTAGCTGGAGCCGATGTCCACCCACGTGTACTTGTCCACCTGCCCCCGGAAGAAGCGCCCGCGGTTGGTGCCCTTCTCCCGGATGATCTCCGCGCGCTCGGCGTAACGGGAGTCGTTGATCATCAGGGCCCCGCCCTCGCCGCAGCTGATGTTCTTCGTCTCGTGGAAGCTGAGGGTGGAGAAGCTTCCCAGCGTGCCCAGCGGACGCCCCCGGTAGGTGCCGAAGAGACCGTGCGCGTTGTCCTCCACCACCGGCACGCCGTGGCGCCGGGCGATGTCCAGGATGGCGTCCATCTCACAGCCGACCCCCGCGTAGTGCACCGGCACGATGAGCCGCGTGCGGGGGGTGATGAGCGCCTCCAGCTTCGTCTCATCCAGGTTGAGCGTGTCCGGCCGCACGTCCGCGAAGACGATGCGCGCGCCCCGGAGCGCGAAGGCGTTCGCGGTGGAGACGAAGGTGAAGGACGGGACGATGACCTCGTCCCCGGGCTTCAGGTCCAGCAGCAGGCCCGCCATCTCCAGGGCATGCGTGCAGGACGTGGTGAGCAGGGCCTTGCCCCCCGGAAGCGCCTCCTCCAGGAGGGCGTGGCACTTCTTCGTGAAGCCTCCATCCCCCATGAGGTGGCTCTTCGCGAGCGCCTCGTCGATGAACCGCGACTCGTTGCCAAGCATCGCCAGACGGTTGAAGGGAATGGTCATGGAGTCCACGGGCCCCCTCTCGCATCCGGGGCGCGCGCCGGGAGGCTAGCGCACCTCGTGGCCCGGGGGTGGCACCCGGCGGCCACCACGCCCCTCGCCCGCTGAACCCGCCCGCTGGAGGGCCGCCCCTGCGCCGGAGACCGCCTCGTTCGCGGGCCCCCATCCCGGGTGGGGAGGCGCTAGAGTCGCCCCCATCCGTCCCCGCATGCGCCCCCCTTCCGTCGACGTCTCGGTAGTCGTTCCCTGCTTCCGGGGGGAGTCCTCGCTGCCGACGCTGTGCGACCGGCTGGTGCGCGTCCTGGAAGCGCGAGGCGATACGTTCGAGATCATCCTGGTGGACGACAGCGCACGGCCGGCGCTCTGGGCGTGCATCCAGGGGCTGTGCTCGCGCGACGGGCGCATCCGGGGCGTGCAGCTGATGCGCAATTACGGCCAGCACAACGCCACCGTGCGGGGCTTCCGCCATGCACGGGGCCGCTGGGTGGTGACGCTGGACGAGGACCTCCAGAATCCCCCGGAGGAGATCGCCGCGCTGCGGGCCCGAGCGGAGGAGACGGGCGCGGACGTCGTCTACGGCATCCCCCAGGCCCGCCAGGGGCCGGGGTGGCGCACGTGGGCCTCGCGGCTCATCATGGTGATTCCCCGCCGGGTGATGCAGGTGGACTTCGACATCTCCGCGTTCCGGCTCATCTCCGGCCCCGTGGCGGCGGAGGTCGCGCGCAGCGAGCGCCACGACATCATCCTGGACATCTACCTGTCGTGGGTGACGGACCGCATCACCGCGACGCCCGTGCGCCACGAGCACCCGGAAGGCCTGCGCAGCTCCTACACGCTGCGCAAGCTGGTGCAGGTCTTCTTCAACCTGCTCTTCAACTACGCCACCTTCCCGCTGCGCCTTGCGTCGGTGGGAGGCGTGGTGCTGTCCGTCCTGTCAGGCCTCGCGGGCGTGGGGGTGCTCGTCTCCAAGTTCACGGGCATCATCACCGTGCCTGGCTGGGCGTCGCTCGCCATCGCGGTGCTCTTCTCGTCGGGCGTGACGCTGCTGGGCGTGGGCATCCTGTCCGAGTACGTCACGCGCATCTTCCTGCAGATCAACCAGAAGCCCCAGTCCGTGGTGCGAGCCGTCACGGACGAGCGGGAGGCGCAAGGGCCGCGCCTGTCCGAGGCCGTGGCGAGCGAGTCGACGCATGGGCATCGCTGAAGAGCAGCGCGCCTTCTATGGGGCGCTGCTGGAGCGGTACGGAGACGACCCCCGGGCCCTGTCGCACCGGGACCAGGCCACGCAGTACGAGCGCTTCCACCGGCTCTCCCGGCTGTTCGCGCATGAGCCGGAGGCCTTCACCGTGCACGAGGTGGGCTGCGGCATGGGCCACTTCGGCGAATACCTCCAGCACCACCACCCGCGCGCGGCCTACTCCGGCAGCGACGTCCAGCCAGGCTTCGTGGACGCGTGCCAGGCCAAGTTCCCAGCCGGGCACTTCCACACGCGCGACATCGTCGCGGCACTGCCGGCGGAGCGGTACGACTACCTCACGCTGTCGGGCACCTTCAACGTGCGGCTGTCGGCGTCACCCGAAGCCTGGGAGGGCTTCGTGCACGGCATGCTGGGTGCCATGTACGCGCTGTGCACCCGGGGCTTCGCGGTGAACTTCCTCACCAGCTACCACGACCCCGCGTTCACGCAGGAGAACCTGCACTACCAGCCGCCTGGCGCGCTGCTGGACTTCGTGGTGGGGCACCTGAGCCGCTTCTGGGAACTGGACGCGGGCGGCCCCCTCTACGAGTACACCCTGCGCGTCCACCGGCCCGAAGCCGTCCAGGCGCGGTACACGGACCCGGCGTTCGCGCGCTACTTCCGCGCGAAACCCCAGGCCACGGGCTCGCCATGAGCACGCCTCCGCGCATCGCGGTGGTAGGGGCCGGGCCCGCGGGGCTCACCGCCGCCTACGAACTGGCACGGACGGGCGCGCACGTGGAGGTCCACGAAGCGGGCCCGGCGGTGGGCGGCCTGTCGCGAACGCTCGAGCTGTGGAACCAGCGCGTGGACCTGGGCCCGCACCGCTTCCACTCCCAGGACGCGCGCATCCAGGCCCTGTGGAGCGAAGTGCTGGGCGATGATTGGGGACAGGTCCGGGCACATCCGGGAATCTTCCGAGAGGAACACATCCTGGACTACCCGCTGCGCCTGACGGACGTCGTGCGCAAGGAGGGGCTCCTCGAGTCGGGCCGCTGCGTCCTCAGCTTCGTGCGAGAGCAGGCACGGCCCCGGCCGGAGGTCCGCACCTTCGAGGATTGGTTGGTCAGGCACTTCGGTCCGCGCGTGTACGCGCGCTTCTTCCGCGACTACAACGAGAAGTTCTTCGGCGTCCCGCTGAGGGAGCTGGATGCGGCCCTGGCGGGACCGGCCAGCAAGGACGCCTCGCTGGTGACGACCGTACTCAACGCGGTGCGCACGCAGTGGGACAACGCCCGCGCGGGCGCGGTGAAAGAGGTGACACAGGACTTCGCCTACCCCGCGCACGGCACGGGCATGGTGTACGAGCGGATGGCGGAGGGCGTGCGCGCACGCGGCGGCAGGGTGCACCTGGACAGCCGCGTGGAGGCCCTGGAGGTCCAGGGCCAGCGCGTGACGGGACTGCGCACCCCGCTGGGCACCCTGCCCTATGACTACGTCGTGTCCAGCGCCCCGCTGGCACCCTTGGTGGCGCAGTTGCCGGAGCTCCCCGGGAACGTGCGTGAGCACCTGCGCCGAGCCAGGGACGTGCTCACCTTCCGCAGCAACGTGCTGGTGTACCTGGAGGTCCAGTCCACGGAGCTGTTTCCGTATTCATGGCTGGAGATGCACACCCGGTCCGTGCGCGTGGGGCGCATCACCAACTTCCGCAACTGGGTCCCCCAGCTCCACGGAGAGGAAGCCTCCTCCATCCTCTGCCTGGAGTACTGGTGCTCACACGAGGAACCCCTCTGGTCCTGGCCCGACGCGGAGCTGGTGGCCCTGGCGAAGCGGGAGCTGGCGGCCACCGGCCTGGACCGGGGCGCGCCCGTGGGACGCGGCCACGTGATGCGGCTGCCGCGCTGCTTCCCCGTCTACCGCCCTGGCTACCAGGACGTGCTGCGGCCGCTGCGCGAGTACCTGGGGGGCTTCGAGCGGCTGGGCAACATCGGCCGGGGCGGGCAGTTCGCCTACAACAGCCAGGACGCCAACTGGCGCATGGGCCTGGAGGCCGCGGACCAGGCACGCGCGGCGCTGGGGTGGTGAGGGCCGAGGCCCCAGCGTTCCTCAGCCGACACGCGTCCCGCCGGGCTCGTCCAGTTCGTCCGTGAGGCCGTGCTTCGCCAGCCGGTAGCGGAAGGAGCGGAAGGACAGGCCCAACAGCTCCGCCGCGCGCGTCTTCACGCCCTGCGCCTGCTTGAGCGCGGCCAGCAGGTGCCGGCGCTCGTTGTCGTCCAGGTGCCGCTCCAGGTTGAAGCCCTGCCCCAGCACCGGCTCGCCGGCGTCGCCCGGCCGGGACTGCGGCTCCGACTCGCCGCGCACGGAGGGCGGCAGCGTCGTGGGCCCCAGCACGTCCGAGTCCGACAACGTGGCCGCGCGCTCCACCATGTTCTGCAGCTGGCGCACGTTGCCCGGAAAGGCGTAGCGCTCCATCAACACCAGCGTCTCCGGCGCGAAGCGCAGCCCCGGCCGCCCCAGCTCCTCCGACAGCCGCGACAGGAAGTGCGACGCCAGGTGCGGGATGTCCTCCGGCCGCTCGCGCAAGGGAGGCAGCTCCAGCGTGATGACGTTGAGCCGGTAGAAGAGGTCCTCGCGGAAGCGGCCCGCCTTCACCTCCGCCTCCAGGCGGCGGTTGGTGGCCGCGATGACGCGCGCATGGAAGGGAATCTCCGCCGCGCTGCCCACCGGCTTCACCTTGCGCTCCTGCAGCACGCGCAAGAGCTTCACCTGCGTGGAGAGGGGCATCTCCCCCACCTCGTCCAGCATCACCGTGCCCTCGCCCGCGGACACGAGCAGGCCCGGCCGCTCGTGCGTGGCGCCGGTGAAGGCCCCGCGCATGTGGCCGAAGAGCTCGCTCTCCAGCACGCCCTCGTTGAGGGCCGCGCAGTTGAAGGGCATGAAGGGCTGCGCGGCGCGGTGGCCCCGCAGGTGGACGGCGCGCGCCACCAGCTCCTTGCCGGTGCCGCTCTCCCCCGTCACCAGCACCGTGCTCCTGCCCGGCGCCACCTTCTCCACCAGCTGCCACAGCGCCCGCATTCGGGGACTGGTGCCCACGAGCAGCCCGCCCAGCCCGGGGAGCAGCCGCGCCTTCAGCGTGCTGTTCTCCTGGCGCAGCGCGCGCTTCTCCAGCGCCTTGTGCACCAGCAGCCGCAGCTCCTCGTTGTCGAAGGGCTTGCAGATGTAGTCGTACGCGCCCTCGCGCATGGCCTCCACCGCGGAGGACGGCGTGCCGAAGGCGGTGATGAGCACCACCTCCGGCGGCTCCTTGCGCGAGCGCGCCGCGCGGAGCACGTCCAGGCCGCTGCCCGCCGTGCCCAGCTTCATGTCGGAGATGACCAGGTCCACCTGGTCCTTCTCCAGCACGGAGCGGGCGGGCTCCACGCCGGGCACGCTCGTCACCGCGTAGCCTTCACGCACGAGCAATATCTCCAGGTACTCGCGCATGGACAGCTCGTCGTCCACCACCAGCACGTGGCCGCGCGGGCCTCCCTCATGGGGGAGCGCCGTCACAGCGGCAGCCCTACGAGGAACTCGGTGCCTTCCGCCGGACTGGACGTCACGCGGATGCTGCCGCCGTGCGCGCGGATGATGGAGTGAGCGGTGGACAGTCCCAGCCCGGTGCCTCCGCTGCGCGTGGTGAAGAAAGGCTCGAACAGGTGTCCCATCATCTCCTCCGTGATGCTGCCAGCCGAGTCCCACACGCGAATCTGCGCTTCCTGCTCCGCCCGCGCCAGGGCCACCCGCACGGTTCCCTGCGGGCCCGCCGCCTGGAAGCCGTTGCGCAACAGGTTGATGAGCACCTGGCGCAGCTGGTCCGGATCCACCGGCGCCGTCAGCGCCTCCGGTACGCGCACCTCCATCTGGACCTCGCGCGCCAGCGGGTCCACGCGCAGCATGTCCACCGTCTCCGACAGGAGCGCGTCCAGCGCCACCGGCCGGCGCTGGGGCTCCGGCGGACGGGCGAAGCGCAGGAAGTCCTCCACCAGCCGCGCCAGCCGGTCCGCTTCCCGCGTGAGGATGCCGGTGAGCTTCGTCACCACCACGTCGCCGGACTGATCCTGGGCCAGCAGCTGCGCGGAGCCGCGCATGGCGGCGAGCGGGTTGCGGATTTCATGCGCCAGCTGCGCGGACAGCGCGCCCAGGCTGGCCAGCCGGTCCGTGCGCTTCAGGTCCTCCTCCATGCGGCGCAGCTCCGTGAGGTCCTGGAAGACGATGAGCAGCGCGCCCGCCTCGCCCTCCAGGGACGACACCGACAGGCCCAGCACCCGGTTGCCTCCGGGCGTGCGCACCCGCAGTTCACCCCGGATGGCGCGCGGCGCCAGCGTGGACACGCCCGGCAGCAGCGCCTCCAGGGGCAGTCCCACCACGGACGCGTTGTCCTCCACCTGGAGGATGCCGCTGGCCGCCGTGTTGAGGAAGGTGACGCGCCGCTCGACGTCGCAGGTGACGAGCCCCGACGGCATGGAGGACAGGATGAGCTGCTGCAGCCGCCCCAGCCGGCGCAGGTCCGCCTCGCTCTGGGACAGCGCGCCGCCCGCGGCGGACAGCTGGCGTGACAGGTAGCCGGACAGCACCGCGATGAGCGCCAGCGCCAGCGCGTTGCTGCCCAGGACGAAGAGCACGCGCCCGGCCGGCACCACCGCCGCGTCCACGGGCGTGGTGAGGCGGATGATGAGCAGCAGCGCGGTGAACGCGAACGTGGACACGGCCGCGGCCACCAGAGCGCCGCGCCAGTCCAGCACCACCGCCGCGCCAATCACGGCCAGGCTGTAGAGGAACGTCAGCGGCGAGTCCGCGCCGCCGCTCAGGTAGACGAGCCCGGTGGCGATGAGCACGTCGCCCACCACCGTCACCATGGCGTCCAGCCGCCCCGCGGTGCCACGGCGCAGCCGCAGGCCCATCACCACCGTGAGGACGTAGGCGCCCGCGATGACCGCGAACGACAGCGAGTCCGCCCGGGTGGGCTCCTGCGCGGGCTGCGTCAGGAGCCGCGCCACCGTCACCACGAGCGACAGGCTGGCCGCGACGGTGCGGAACAACACCAGCCACACCAGGCGGGGCCCCAGTCCCGGGGCCGCGCCTGACGCGGAACCGCTCAGGCGCGCGCTACTTGATCGCGCCGGCAAGGCTGAAGATGGGCAGGTACATGGCGATGAGGAAGCCGCCCACCACGCCGCCGAGGAACACCATCAGCAGCGGTTCGATCATCGACGTCAGCGCGCCGATGGCCGTGTCCACTTCGTCGTCGTAGAAGTCGGCGATCTTGTTGAGCATGGTGTCCATGGCGCCCGTCGCCTCACCGACGCCAATCATCTGCACCACCATGGACGGGAACACCTTGGTCTCCAGGAGCGGACCCGCGATGTTCTTGCCCTCGGCGATCTTCCCGCGCACGTAGTAGATGGCCTCTTCCACCGTGCGGTTGCCGGCCGTCTTCGCCGTCACGTCCAGCGCGTCCAGGATGGGCACGCCGGAGGAGATCATCGTGCCCAGCGTGCGCGTGAAGCGCGCCACCGCGACCTTGCGCAAGACGTCGCCGAACAGGGGCAGCTTGAGGAACGTCTTGTCCCAGAACTTGCGGCCCTTGGGCTGGCGGTAGGTCCAGGTGAAGGAGAAGACCAGCGCGGCGATGCCGACGATGGCATGGATGAAGTACTCCTGCGCGAGCTTCGACATGTCCACCACCACCTGGGTGGGGCCTGGCAGCTTCGAGCCGAAGTCCGAGAACATCTTCTCGAAGACGGGCGTCACCTTGAGCAGCAGGAGCGCCGTCACGCCGATGGCCACCAGGATGACGATGGTGGGGTAGGTCATGGCGCCCTTGACCTTCGCCTTGAGCTTCTCGTTCTTCTCGCGGTAGGCGGCGAGCCGGTTGAGGATGGTGTCGAGGATACCGCCCACCTCGCCCGCGGCGCACAGCTGCACGTAGAGCTCGTCGAAGACCTTGGGGTGCTCCTTCAGCGCGTCCGCGAAGGTGCTGCCCTGCTCCACCTTGCCCTTGATGGCGAACACCACCTTCTTGAAGGCGGGGTTGTCCATCTGGCTGGCGAGGATGTCCAGACACTGCACCAGCGGCAGGCCCGCGTCGATCATCGTCGCGAACTGACGGGTGAAGATGAGGATGTCCTTGCCCGTCACGCCCCCCACGCCGGGCAGGGAGAGCTCCAGGTCCAGGCTGCTCTTCTTGCGGACCTTCGTGGGGTTGAGGCCCAGGGACTTGAGGCGCGCGTTGACGGCCTCGATGTCCATCGCCTCCATCTCGCCCTTTTTGTTCTCCCCGCTCTTGGTCTTCGCCTCCCAGAGGAACTGGGCCGTGTTCTTCTTGGACGCTGTCGCTTTTTGCTGCACTGCCGGTGCTGCCATAACTGGACCTCCGGGGAGGGCGAGGAGTCTAACCTGTGATTTTCATGCCCCAAAACTAACGGGCACCCGCTCCCCCGGCCGGCCGCTGGGCTCCACCCGGCGCACCGCCCGTGGCGAGGATGTTGCGCAGCTCTTCCGGGTCGGACGAACGGCCGAAGGCCTCGTCCTGGGAGATGAGCCGGCGCGCCAGAAGCGCGGCCAGCGCCTGGTTGAACGTCTGCATGCCGTACTTCGCCTGGCCCACCTGCATGGAGGAGTAGATCTGGTGGACCTTGTCCTCGCGGATGAGGTTCCGGATTGCGGGGTTGGGCACCATGACCTCCAGGGCCAGCACGCGGCCCGGAGCGCCCTGCTTGGCGACGAGCGCCTGGCTCATCACGCCCTCCAGCACGAAGGACAGCTGGGCGCGCACCTGGGGCTGCTGGTACGGCGGGAACACGTCCAGCACGCGGTTGATGGTCTGCACCGCGCTGTTCGTGTGCAGCGTCGCGTAGCAGATGTGGCCCGTCTCCGCGATGGTGAGCGCCGCTTCGATGGTCTCCAGGTCGCGGAGCTCACCGACCAGCACGATGTCCGGGTCCTGGCGGAGGATGTACTTGAGGGCCGTCTTGAAGTTGCGCGTGTCCGCACCCACCTCGCGCTGGTTCACCAGGCAGTTCTTGTGCGGGTGCAGGTACTCGATGGGGTCCTCGATGGTCATGATGTGCTCATGACGCTCGGTGTTGATCTTGTCGATCATCGAGGCCAGCGTGGTGGACTTGCCGGAGCCCGTGGGGCCCGTCACCAGGATGAGGCCGCGCGGCTTCTTCACCAGCTCCGCCACCACCGGCGGCAGGCCCAGCTCCTGGAACGTCAGGATCTTGAAGGGAATCGTGCGGAACGCACCGGCGACGGCGCCGCGCTGCATGAAGATGTTCGCGCGGAAGCGCGACAGGCCCTTCACGCCGAACGACAGGTCCAGCTCGTTCTCCTCCTCGAACTTGTGCTTCTGGGCGTCCGTGAGGATGGAGTAGCAGAGCTGCTTGGTCTCCACGGGCGTGAGCGGCGCCGTCTTGAGCGGGACGAGTTCGCCGTCCACGCGGAGCTGCGGCGGCGAGCCGGTGGTGATGTGGAGGTCGGAAGAGCCCTTCTCGACCATCGCCTTGAGGAGCTGGTGCAGGTTGGCCACGGATGCGTGTCCTGTCGGAGGAAGAAGTGTGGGGAGGAGGTGGGGTGACTAGAAGCGGTCCGGCGCGGTGTTGCCCACGACCTCTTCGAGCGTCGTCATGCCGTCCATGAGCTTCTTGAGCGCGCTCATGCGAAGGCTGCTCATGCCCAGGCGGATGGCCTCCTGCTTGAGCTCCGCGGCGGAGGCGCCGTTGATGACCAGCTCCTTGAGGCCGTCCCAGAAGGGCATGACCTCGTAGATGGCCACGCGGCCGCGGTAGCCGCGGTCGTTGCACTCGCGGCAGCCGACCTTCTCGTACATGGTGAAGGTGCCCATCTTGTCCGGCGGGATGCCCGCGTCGATGAGGGCCTGCTCGTCCACCTTCTCCGCGGGGCGCTTGCACGCGGGGCACAGCCGGCGCGCCAGACGCTGGGCGAGGATGAGGTTGAGCGACGCCGTCACCAGGAACGGCTCGATGCCCATGTTGAGCAGACGGCTGACCGTGCCCGGGGCGTCGTTGGTGTGCAGCGTGGAGAGCACCAGGTGGCCCGTGAGCGCCGCCTTCACGCCGATTTCCGCCGTCTCGAAGTCGCGGATCTCACCGATCATGATGATGTCGGGGTCCTGGCGGAGGAAGGAGCGCAGGCCGGCCGCGAAGTTCAGGCCGATGTCTTCATGCATCTGCACCTGGTTGATGCCGGCGAAGTTGAATTCGACCGGGTCCTCCGCGGTGCAGATGTTGGTGCCCACGTCGTTGAGGCTGGAGAGCGCCGAGTACAGCGTCGTCGTCTTGCCGGAGCCCGTGGGGCCCGTCACCAGCACCATGCCGTAGGGCCGGTCGATGGCCTCCTTGAACCAGGCCAGGGGCGTCGCGTCGAAGCCCAGCTTGGTCATGTCCAGCTGCAGGTTGCTCTTGTCGAGCAAGCGCATCACGACCTTCTCGCCGAAGAGCGTGGGGCACACGCTCACGCGGAAGTCCATCTCCTTGCCGCCGCCGATCTTGATCTTGATGCGGCCGTCCTGCGGCAGGCGCCGTTCGGAGATGTCCAGCGACGCCATGATCTTCAGACGGCTGGTGATGGCGTTGCGCAGCTTCATGGGCGGGCGCATCACCTCGTACATCACGCCGTCGATGCGGAAGCGGACCCGGAAGTCCTTCTCGTACGGTTCGATGTGGATGTCGGACGCGCGCTTCTTGATGGCGTCCATGAGGATGAGGTTCACCAGCTTGACCACGGGCGCGTCATCCGCGGCCTTGGCCATCTCATCCACGTTCTCCTGCTCCTCCTTGGCGACCTCGATGTCGTCGCCCACGTCGCCGACGATGTCCTCCAGCGAGGGGCCCTTCTCCGCGTAGTAGCGCTCGATGGATTCGCGGATGGAGATTTCGGACGCGACGACGGCTTCGATGTTGTAGCCGGTGAGGAACTTCAGGTCGTCCACCGCGAAGATGTTGGACGGGTCGCACATGGCCACGATGAGGGACGGGCCCGCGCGGTTGACCGGGATCACCAGGTGCTTCTCGGCCACTTCCTTGGGCACGAGCTTGATGATGTCCGGATCAATGTCGAAGTCCTTCAGGTTGATGGCCGGCACGCCGTACTGCTTCGACAGGAAGTCGGTGAGCTTCGACTCCTCGATGGCGCCCGTCTTGATGAGCGCCGTGCCGATGCGCGCGCCACTCTTCTGCTGCTCCTCCTGCGCCTTGCGGAGTTGCTGGACGGAGATGAGGTTCTCGCGCACCAGCAATTCACCGAGTCGACCGGACATTTCTGGGATGCCTCTTTGAGCGTGAGGAGGGAACAGCCAGAGTCCCGGCTGTCAGCGGGACCCGCGGGGGGAGTGAGGGGGTGCGACAGGGGCCTGAAGCCCTGGCACGGATCCTCCTGGATTAGAGGAAACCGATGCGCGGCCTGTCAAGGCGCCCTGGCGTGCTCCCTCGCTGTCCGGCGCCCCTCTTGCGCAAAGGCTCCTCCGGTGCCCTGGGGCCTACCCGTCGCCGCGGGCCACCACGGTGCGGGCGGCCTCCACGTCGCGTTTGATTTGACCCACCAGCTCCGCGGCGGAGCCAAAGCGCTGCTCGGGACGCAGCCGCTCCAGGAACTGGACCCGCAGTTCCTTCCCGTAGAGGTCGCCGGTGAAGTCCAGGAGGTGCGCCTCGATGGTGACCTCCGTGCCGCCAAAGGTGGGCTTCACGCCGATGTTCGCCGCCCCCGGCCGCCAGGGGCCTCCGGCCTCCGAGGGCAGGCGCACGCGGATGGCGTACACGCCGGGCGCGGGCCTCAGTTCGTTCTGCGTGTCCACGTTGGCGGTGGGAAAGCCGATGGTGCGCCCCCGGCCCGCGCCGGACACCACCGTGCCGTCCAGGTCGAACGGGCGGCCGAGCAGGCGCCTGGCCGCGCCCACCCTGCCCTCCAGGATGTACTCGCGGATCCGCGACGAGGACGCGACGACGCCATCCACGTGCACCGGCTGCACGACGTGCACCTGGGCGCCCCGCCTGCTTGCGGCCTCGCGCAGCGTGGTGACGGTGCCGGCGCGCTGGGCGCCGTAGGTGAAGTCGCTGCCCACGACGACATGGCCCACGCCCAGGCTGTCGAAGAGGGCGGCCTCGAAGTCCTGGGGCGTATTGCGCGCGTAGTCGCGGGTGAAGGGCTGCACCACCACGTGGGCCAGGCCGCAGGTGGCGAGCAGTTCCAGCTTGCGCGGCAGCAGGGTGATGAGCTTGGGCGCCAGGTCCGGCTGGAGCACCTTGCCCGGGTGGGGCTGGAAGGTGAGCGCGTTCGCGGGGGCGTGGCGCAGCGCTTCGGCGAAGAGGGCCTGGTGGCCCACGTGCACGCCGTCGAAGTTGCCCAGCGCGAGGGCCTGCCCCTGAAGCTGGCGGCCCGCCTCGGACACGGACTGGAAGACCTTCATGGCCCTTCCCTATACCACCCCGCGCGCTTTTGCCCTGGCCAACCCACGCGGCTCCATGGTTAGAGGCCCCCGCTCCCGCCATGCGCCCTGCCCTGCTCCCTGATCCGGTCGGCCTCAAGTTCGTCCCCCTGGAAGCGCCCCCGGACTGGGACGCGGAGTTCGGGTTCACGGGGCCGCTGGAGCTGGAGATCGGCTCTGGCGCGGGAGGGCACGCGCTGGAGTACTGCCGCCGCAACCCCGGCGTGCGCTTCGTGGCCTTCGAGTGGCGCAAGAAGTACGCGCGCGACACGCAGATGCGCGGGGAGAAGGCGGGCCTGAAGAACCTGCGCGTCGTCGAATCCGACGCGCGCTTCGTGGTGCCGCGCATCTTCGCCCCCGGGTCGCTGGACGTCATCCACCTGCAGTTCCCCGACCCGTGGTGGAAGCGCTCGCACGCCAAGCGGGCGGTCGTGCAGCCCGACTTCGCGAAGCTGATGCTGGGGCTGCTCAAGCCCACCGGCCGCTTCGACATGCGCACCGACGTGCAGGACCGCGCGGTGGCCATGCTGGAAATCCTGGAGGGCGCGGGCTTCCACAACCCGCTGGGCGCGGGCGTGTTCCACCCGTACGACCCGGAGGAGGTGCCCTCCACCCGCGAGCGGCGCTACCTGGCGTCCGGAGAACCCGTCTACCGCGCCCGGCTGGTGAAAACCGCGCCGTAGCCTGTCAGGCCCTGGACGCCCGGGGCCCCCGCGCCCGCAGGGTGCCCGGAAGGGCCCTTGGCAGCGCCCTCCACCCGGAGGAGAATCCACCCACGGGGTTCCCGCCCCGGGGGACACTCACGACGTAGGCCACGACCGCATCCTGTTGGGGGGGTAGGCGCTTCATGTCGGAAGCCGAAAGGAAGCGGATGCCGGAGGGCGCGCGCAGGAGCGGACCCGCGAACGACTTCTCCGGGCGCACCGTGCTCATCGTGGACGATGATCCGGCGCAGGTGAAGCACGTGCGCGAGGGCCTGGCCCCGCACGGCTACGTGTTCAAGGAAGCGCTGGACGGAGCGCAGGCGCTGTCCGCCATCCGCGCGGGGCGGCCGGACCTCATCGTGATGGACGTGGAGATGCCGGGCCTGGGCGGCGTGGAGGTGTGCCGCATCGTCAAGGCGAACGCGGGCGAGGGCGGCTTCGGCTTCATCCCGGTCATCCTGATGACGGCGCGGCAGGCGGCGGGCAAGGTGGAGGGGCTGGAGCTGGGCGCGGACGACTACCTGGTGAAGCCCTTCGACATGCTGGAGCTGGGCGCGCGCGTGAAGTCCATGCTGCGGCTCAAGGCGCTGCAGGACGCGCTCCTGGAGAAGAACCGCGAGCTGGAGTGGGCCAACCGGGAGCTGGACCGCCGCCGCCAGGAGCTGCTCGCGCTCAGCCGCACGGACGCGCTCACGGGCCTGTTCAACCGGCGCTACTTCGAGGAGCGGCTGAGCGAGGAGTTCATGCGCTCACGGCGCTACCGCTCCCCCCTGTCGCTGGTGATGCTGGACATCGACCACTTCAAGCGCATCAACGACACGTTCGGCCACCCCTTCGGGGACGAGGTGCTGCGCGCGGTGGCGCACACGGCGCGCGCGACCCTGCGGGAGGTGGACCTGCTGGCCCGCTACGGCGGCGAGGAGTTCATCGCCCTCCTGCCAGAGGCGGCGCCCCAGGATGCGCTCCGGGCGTGCGAGCGTGTGCGCGAGGCGATTGAGCGGCTGGAGCTGACGTGGAAGGCCCCGGACGGAATGACGCAGGAGGTGAGGCTGACCGCGTCGCTGGGCGTGGCGACGGTGCCCGCGGACGACCTGCAGGGCACGGAGGCGCTGCTGCGCGCGGCGGACGCGAGCCTGTATTCAGCCAAGGGGACGGGCCGCAACCGCGTCCACCAGCACGCGGCGTGACGCACCTCGCGCTTCCCCACGGCGGCGGTTTGACCTAAACCGGAGGCTCCATGCGCCCGCTCGCGACGACGACCTGGCTGCTGTTCGCCCTCTTCGCCCTGGGCGGCTGCAACCGGCTCCAGCCGGACTCCCCCGTGGGGGCCTACCAGACGTTCCACCGGCACGTGCAGCGCGGAGAGCTGCCCAAGGCATACGCGGTGTTGTCGCAACCGACCCAGCAGGTCCTGAAGACACGGGCCCAGCAGGTGAGCGACGCTTCAGGGGGCATGGTGAAGCCGGAGCCGCTCGCGCTCTTCTTCGCGAATGTTCCCGTGCCACCCGATGTTCAGGAGGTTTCGCTGCTCCGGCAGGAGGGCGACGTGGCGACCTTGGTGGTGCGCTCGGCGGGAAGGTCGGGCGAGGTCCGGATGGTGAGGGAGCCGTCCGGGTGGAAGGTGGACTTTTCAGCATCCCCCCAGCCGTGAGCCCGGGCATGCCCGGACCCCGCGCATCAGGTAACGTACAACCGTGAACGACAGGAAGACACGGCGGGTGCTCCCCGCAGTCGAAGTCATCCGGCGACCGGGCTCGACGCCCGGCAGCCCGGTGACTCCGTCCTCGGCCGCCCCCACCCCCTCGCCCACGCCGAGGCCCACGCCCCGGCCCACGCCGGTGGCGATGAACGCGGTGGAGAAGCCCGCCGTCACG
>NZ_RAWE01000003.1 GCF_003611695.1 Corallococcus carmarthensis
CACCCTGCACTTCCCCCCCGAGCTCCCCATCTCGAGCCGGGTGGAGGACATCACCGCGGCCATCACCGCCCATCAGGTGGTCATCGTCGCGGGGGCCACCGGCTCGGGGAAGACGACGCAGCTGCCGAAGGTCCTGCTCGCCATGGGGCGCGGCCGCCCGCGCCAGATTGGCGTCACCCAGCCCCGGCGCATCGCCGCGACGAGCGTGGCGGCGCGCGTGGCTCGTGAGCTGGGCACGGAGCTGGGCACGGACGTCGGCTACCAGATTCGCTTCGAGGACCGCTCGTCCAAGCGGACGGCCGTGAAGTTCATGACCGACGGCGTGCTGCTCGCGCAGATCCACAGCGACCCGCTCCTGAAACGCTACGACACCATCGTGCTCGACGAGGCCCACGAGCGCAGCCTCACCATCGACTTCCTGCTCGGGTGGCTCAAGCGCATCCTCCCCAGGCGCCCCGACCTCAAGGTGGTGGTGAGCTCGGCCACCATCGAGACCGAGCGCTTCTCCCAGTTCTTCGGGGGGGCTCCGGTCATCCAGGTGGAGGGCCGTACCTTTCCGGTGGACGTGCTCTACGAGCCGCCCCCCGAGGACGACGAGCTCGCCGACGCCGTCGCCGATTCGGTGGCGAACGTGATCTCGCTCGATCCGAACGGGGACGTCCTCGTGTTCCTCCCCGGGGAGCGGGAGATCCGCGAGGCGGAGAATGCCCTGAACGCGCGCGAGCTCCGCGGCACGGTGGTGCAGCCCCTGTATTCGCGCCTGTCGGCCGCCGAGCAGTCGCGCGTCTTCGCCACCATCCCCCAGCGCCGCGTCATCCTCGCCACCAACGTCGCGGAGACGTCGATCACCATCCCGGGGATCGTCTACGTCGTGGACACGGGGGTGGCGCGCCTGTCGCGCTACGACCCACGCTCGGGCACCACGCGCCTGCACATCGAGCCGGTCTCCCAGGCCAGCGCCGACCAGCGCAAGGGGCGCTGCGGCCGCGTGCGCGACGGAATCTGCGTGCGCCTCTACGACGAGGTGAACTTCACCACGCGGCCCGCCTTCACCGACCCGGAGATCAAGCGCACCGGGCTCGCGGGGGTCATCCTGCGGATGAAGTCCCTCGGCCTCGGTGACGTCGAGGACTTCCCCTTCCTCGACCCGCCCCAGCCGAAGGCCATCGCCGAGGGCTGGCGGGTGCTCGAGGAGCTCGGGGCCATCGAGGGCAAGGAGCGCACCTTGACGCCGCTCGGGCACCAGCTCGCGCGCTTCCCGGTGGACCCGCGCATCGCGCGGATGATCCTCGCCGGCGCCGAGTACGGGTGCCTGGAGGAGGTGCTCATCGTCGCCGCGGCGCTCAACCTGCAGGACCCGCGCGAGCGGCCACGGGAGCTCGCGCAGAAGGCGGACGAGTCGCACCGGCGCTTCCGTGACGAGCACTCGGACTTCACGGGGCTCCTCAAGCTGTGGGCGTTCGTGCGCGAGGCCGAGGGCCGGGGGACGTCCCACCTGCGGCGCGTGTGCCGGGACAACTTCCTGTCCTTCCTGCGGGTGCGCGAGTGGCGGGACGTCCAGCGCCAGCTCGAGGAGACCGTCCGCGAGCTGCGCCTGCCGCGCAAGGGCCAGGGCGCCCCGGCGCGCGGGGACGTGCTGCACCAGGCGCTCCTTACCGGGCTGCTGTCCCGCATCGGCCAGTGGAATCCGGAGCAGCGCCAATACACGGGCGGCAAGCAGACGCGCTTCACGGTTCACCCCTCGTCGGCGCTCGCGAAGAAGCCCCCTGCCTGGGTGATGGCGTTCGAGCTCGTGGAGACGTCCCAGCTGTTCGCGCGCACCGTGGCGAAGCTCGACCCGGAGTGGCTCGCGGCGGCGGCTCCCCACCTGCTCAAGCGCAGCTACTCCGAACCGCACTGGTCGGAGAAGTCCGCGCGCGCCGTCGTGAAGGAGAACGCGACCCTCTTCGGGCTTCAGGTCTTCAAGGAGCGCCCCGTGGCCCTGTCCAGCATGGACCCTGCCCGGGCACGGCTGATGTTCCTCGAGCATGCCCTGGTGCGCGGCGAGTACCGCACCCGGGGGGCGTTCCAGGAGGAGAACCAGCAGGTGCTCGATCGCGTGGCGCGCCTGCGGGACAAGGCCCGGCGCAGCGAGCTGCTCGACAGCGAGGCGCTGCTGACGTTCTTCGACCAGCGCGTCCCGGCGGACGTGACGGACGGAGCGGGCTTCGAGGCCTGGCGCCGCAAGGCCGAGGCGGCCGACCCCGACGTGCTCATCCTCACGATGGAGGATGCCCTCTCTCACGACCCGGGCCTGTCCCCTGCGCAATACCCGGATGCCATCACCCTGCACGGCGCGTCCGTGCCGGTGACGTACACCTTCGACCCCTCGGCCGACGACGACGGAATCACCCTGAGCGTGCCGCTGCTGCTGCTCGCCCAGCTGGTCCCGGGTGAGCTCGACTGGACCATCCCCGGGTGGCTGCGGGAGAAGCTCACCGCCCTGCTCGAGCAGATCCCCCGCGCCCAGCGCAAGCAGCTGGGGCCGGTGCCGGACCTGGTCGACCGTCTCCAGAAGGAACTGGTGCCCTTCCGCGGGCCGCTGATTCCAGCGCTCGCGCGTGCGGTGTCCCGGCTGTGCGGCGTGGACGTGCCCGAGGAGTCCTTCCGGGCGGATGCCGTGCCACCGTACCTGCGCATCACGCTCCAGGTGCTCGACGAGCGGGGAAAGGAGCTCGCGCGCAGCCGCGACGCCGACGCGCTGATCGAGCAGCACGGGGGACGTGCACGAGCGGTGCTGCGCAGCGTGGCACCGGCTTCGGACTGGGAGCGCAAGGGGCTGACCGCCTGGACCTTCGGCGAGCTGCCTTCTTTTATTACCCGGCGGGTCGGCGGGCTCGACGTCCGCAGCTACCCCGCGCTCGTCGACCGGGGCGCGGCCGTGGACCTGGTGCTGCTCGAGACCTCCGCCGCCGCCGACGCGGCCACGCGCACGGGAATCCGCCGGCTCCTGATGCTCGCCGCGCGCGGACACGTGGCCGTCAGCGCCGCGCGCATGCCCCTGCCCTTCCCGTCCCTGGACGGCGCGCCGCCCGCGCGGGGCCAGGCCGACGCCTTCCGGGCGCTCGTCCTGGCGCGCAGCGTCGACGATGCGTTCAAGCTCGCACCGGGTGCGCCGCTGCCCCGCACGAAGGCGGCCTTCGAGGCGCGGGTCCAAGAGGGCTCACAGCGCATCGAGCAGGAGGCCAAGGACTGGGCGAACGTCGTCGTTGCCACCTCCGCGGAGCTCGCTGAGACGCTCGCCGCACTCAAGGCAGCCTCCAAGGGGCCGAGCGGCGCGGCGGCCGTGCGGGACATCCGCTCGCAGCTCGGGCACCTGTTCCCCGCGAAGCTCATCGAGTGGATTCCCCTCGTGCGCCTGCTGAACTACCCGCGCTACCTCCGCGCGGCCCAGGCCCGGCTGTCGCGTGCGGTGGCGAACCCCCCCAAGGACGCAGCGAAGGCCACGCCCTTCACGCCCCTGTGGGAGTCCTTCCTCGCCAGGAGCGCCACCGTGCGTGATCAGGAGGCGGCGCAGGAGCTGCGGTGGGCCTTCGAGGAGCTCCGCGTGGCCATCTTCGCTCCGGAGGTGACGACGCCCGTGTCGGTGACGGTGGCGAAGGTCGGCGCGGCCCTCGCGGCGCTGCGCTAGAAGCGAGAGCATCGGCGGCCTCGAGGTGCTGCCGCCCGACTGCCCACCGCCGGCCGCGGGCGCTGCTGGGCGCTCCCTGCTCTCCGGCCCCTGAGCGCGGTCCCCATCCCGGCCCGAGGCCCGGATTGTGGCGGTCTTGTAACGTCCACCTCGGGATGGGATGGCTCATTTCACTACACGGCACTCCCGGAAGCGCATCACGAAACCGCGCAGGCCAACGCGCCTCCGATACACGAGCGATGACGCCAGGCACCGCATTGGGGAACACGGAATACCGTCGGAGACACCATGGGTCAGCGCTCCACTCCATCCGTTCGGAAATCACGCACCGGTACCTTCCGCTACGATTTCGCTTTCTCGATGGCGGGCAGTCAGAGGCGCAGAGCCCGGCGTCTCGCGTTGGAACTGCGCCGCCTGTACCCGAATGTGAAGCTCTTTCTCGATGAGGAACGCCCGTCGGAACTCGACTGGAAGAATGAGCACGACCTTCGCGAAATCTACGCCTCCAGCGCGCGCTACGTCGTGACATTCATCTCCAAGGACTACGAGACCAGCGACTGGACGCGCCTGGAGTTCGAGGCCGCGAGGTCGGCGGAGCGGCAGCGAGGCAATCGTGTCCTCCTCCCAATCCAGTGCGATGACACGACGTTCCTGGGACTGGGAAGCAACGTCATCAAGCCCGACGCGCGCAAGAGGACCCTCCGGAGCATCGCCGAGTCACTGCTTGCCAGGCTGGAGGAGAAGAGGCCAATCGAGCCTGGAGCGCCGCCCGGGCCACCGGTGCGCGAACTGTCGCGGCTGTTCTCGGCCAGCCATCGCCGTGCCCTGGGGCTGCTTGCCGTTTTCGATTGGGTTCCTTTGGAGCTGCTGCATCCGGCCTTCCCCGACATCCCCTGGACGAAGGTTCTCCGAGACGTGCGAAGCTCCGGGCTCGTGATGTCCGAGGATGGGCTCCTTCGGCTCAAACCCGAGCTGAGCCGATCGCTCCTGCAGGACGCCGATGAGGCGAAGAAGCATCAGTCTCGTTGGAAGGAAGGACTCACGAAGCTCCGGCATCATCCCGACATCGCCTTGATGTACGCAAAGGTCAGCTTCGACCTGGGCGACCTCCAGTCCGGGTGCGAGGCGCTGATCTCCGCAGGGCATTCCGTGGAGTTCCCCGCGTTGTTGAGCGCCTATACCGATGCCCTTGTGGGCATCCTCACTCACGAGCGCTTCCATGTGATTGGAAGCCACCAACGCAGGCGCGCCCTCAACTCGCTGGGCATCTGCCTCTGCCGGCAGGGAATGCTGCAGGAGGCGCTCAAGTACTTTCAGCATCTGCAGAGCTGGAGCAGAGCCTCGGGCGATGCCTGGGCACAGGGGCAGGCGCTGATCAACGCGGGTGTCGCGGAGGCCCGACTCGGGCACCTGCTCCATGCCAGGGCATTCTACGAAATGGCCGCCGAATTCGGCCGGAAGACCTCGGACCGCACCCTGCGGGCCAGGGCTCTGGGGAATCTCGCGATGACGGGAATGGGCCGTCCGGAGCGGGCCGAACGGATGCTGCGGGAGAGCATCGCGCTCAAGGAGGTCATCCACGATGAGGCCGGCCTTTTCGCTGGAGACTTCACTCAGGGGCTCCTGGCCGCGGGGGCTGGCCAATGGCGCGAGGCCATTCCACACTTCGCGAAGGCCGCCCAGCGAGCCCGGAGTACGGGAAGAGTGCCTGAAGAGGCGGCTGCGCTCGTGCAATTGGGTGAATCCCGGTTCAAGGCTGGACGCGTCTCGGCGGCCCTCTCGACCTATCGGAAGGCGCGACAGCGCGCGAGCAGCCTGCCGGAGCAGCATGCGGAGCGGAACGATGCACTCATCGGAGCCGTCCAGGGCGAGGCGGTGGTCCTGCGTGAGTCGCGGCAGTGGAAGGCGGCGGAACCCCTGTTCCTGGAGCTCATGCAGCTCAAGGAACACGGCGGAGACCGACGGGGCGCCCTTGACGTCGCCCACGACCTGGCGCTGCTTCACGAAGAGCATGGGAAGAAGGCGGAGGCCCTGAATCTCTTTGAGAAGACGGCGGCCCGGGCGCTCCGGTTGAAGCTCTTCGAGCCTGCCTGCCGGTGTCTCCTGGAAGCGGCGAGACTCACAGACGGGAAACACGCCCGTGCTCGCACACTGCTCCGGCGGGCACGGGCCGTGGTCGAGACCCACGGAACTTCCGAGCAGCGCATCCATGTCGCACGCCTCCAAGCGGCTTACGAGAACGCGCAGGGGTGCCCTGACAAGAGCGAAGCACTCCTCCGGGACGTCCAGCCCCTGGCGACGGAAACAGGACTGAAGCTGGAGCTCCTTCATTCCCGGATGGAGATACTCTTGCAGGCAAACCGCTGGCCGGAGGCAAGGCGGCTGTACTCGAGACTCACGCACCTTGCTGCGGAGAGCGGTCAGCACGCGGCATCTATCAATGCCCGCCTGGCCATGGGAGGCCGCCTCTGGGCCGCCGGCGGCGAGTCTCGCTTCGAGGCCTGTCAGGCCTATGTCATGGCGCTGCTCCTCGCGATTTCAGAGAGCGAGCACCTGGAGGCCGACGCGTTCATCACGGTGGGCATCCAGATGGTCGCGACCCTCATGAGCAATCCCAGCGGCAAGATTCCCTTCGAGAAACTCTCGGACAGGCTGGCGCGCTGGCTCATTCGGGAATGGGATCTGGCCAAGCACCCCGAGTTCCAGCATCTCGGACTCTGGCCACTTGCGGTCGTCCGTACACTTCAGCCGATACGCCAGCGGCGCAAGCCTTCCCTGCGCATCATCGAACGAGTGGTCGAGCACGAATTCAGGAGCGCACTGGACGGGGTCCAGAAGGTCCTCGTCCGCGGCCCCCAATGACGAGCTTCGGGGAACTCCTGATAGCGAATCAAGACCACCAGGTGCCCACATCAAGAATGGTGTGGATGGTTCGGACCAGTTCCTGCTCGCCACCGAGGAAGAGGAGGACGGGAGCGAGCGCCTCGAGGTCCGATAGCAGCTCCCTGCGTGGCCTGGCGGAGAGCGTGGGCAACATCTCGGCCCAGAGGCGGCGCAGTTGCTCTCGGGGGAGTCGTCGCAGCTCTGGAGCGAGCAGGTGAAATGCGGATTGGCGCGAGGCGGCGTGGCAGGCCTCTCGAAATGCTTCCTCAAGAGCCTCAATATGCCGCGCCGAATTTCCCATCTTCGCCAGGGTTCCAAGCACCACCGCGCGTGCTTCGGGCTCGGGCTGTTCCCTGGCGAGTTGGAAGAGCATCGGTAACAGGTCGACTGGAATGTGCGGTGCGATCTTGAGCAGCGGCTCCTCGGTCCAGACCAGACTGTATTGCAGGCAGCCGCTGAGCGCGCCTGTCAGCACGTCAGGTCTTCCTGGAAACCGGACAACCAGCGAGGCCAGTGCCTCGGTCTGGAGGTCCCCTGTATTCATGGATTGTGCAACGGAGATCGCCTCCTCGGCCAGGACGTCTGGAAGGAGTGGGGTGACCAGTCGCAGGAACTCCGCGATATCCATGTCGGTCGGCGATTCGCTCCGTAGCAGCTCGAAGGCCTCCCACAGCACAGGCTCACGCTCGGAGATGGAGAGCCGCGGGAGCAAGGCACCCAGCACCACTGCGCGACCGCTTCCTGTGCACCTCGCGACCAGGTCACGCGCCTGCGGGAGGAGATGGCGCTCCAGAGACGGAAGCAAGGCAACCAGCGTTTCGACAAGCTCGCCTGGCCTGCTGGCATGGCTGGAAGTGTCGAGGACCCAGCGCTGTGACTCGGGTGGCAGCCGTGGCGCCAACTCGCGGAGCCCGCCGCGAGCAAGCCATCCCTGGGTGTGCACGAACATGGCTTCCAGGGCATCCTGAAAGAACGCCTCAGGAATGAAGGGGACGAGCAGGTCCAACGTATCGTTGAGAATGTCCCTCCTCCGTTCCGCGACGAGGTGGCCCAGGGTCTCCCACACCCGTGGGTGGCCCGCAGCCTCACCCAACACGCGAAAGACGCCCCGCCAATCAAAGATGAGTCCCCGGACATTCGCTGCGGCGAGCGCTTCATCAAGAAACCCGGTTCGCATGGGTTCCTCGCACACCGATGCAAGTCGTGCCATGAGCCGATGCCAGTGGGGCTGTTCGCTTCTGAGTCGGGTGCCCAGTTCCACGAGCACCGGCTTCCGTGTCGGAAACGGAAGCCGGGCTGCGATTCCAATGCACGCATCAACCAGTGCCCACGAGTCCTGGACTTTTCGGGCAAGGGCCAGGGCTTGATGGAGCCGTTCCTGGCGTCCTGGAGCGGGCGTTCGCTCTGCCAGACTCGCCAGGACCCGGGCTTGGACATGTGGGGTCGGGAGCCTGTCCACGGCGCGCACGGCTTCATCGATTGAGTCCTGCTCGAGAAAGGGCGCCAACGACTCGATGGCAGTTCCCCGGGCGAACTCGTTGGGAATGGCGAACGCTGCCTTTGTCAGCCGCGGCAGGTCGCTCCTGGCCGGAGCACCCGGCAGTTTCGCCGGCTCGACCGCATGCCGTTTCCAAGCCTCATGCAGCGCCCGCTGGCCCTCTCGCATCGCATCCTCGTCGCCGAGCAATTGATTTAGTGCGAGCCCCAAGTCCAGGGGGACATGACTTCCGTGGGATTCGATTTCTGTTATTCCATGATGCAGGCGCAGGTCCGGGGACAGCTCCCCCAGAATCAGCTGCTTTGTGTTCTGTCGCGCTGCCGCGGCAAATGAGACAACCTCCTTCACCAATTCATCCTTGTTCGCCTCGGGCTGATGGTTGGCCAGGAACGCCAACACACGTGCCCGGAAGGACGCAGGCCGGAGTTGACGTGCGGTATCGATGACCTGGGCGGCGAGCTTCGGTGACAGGTGGGGAGCCAATTCGCGCAGTGCGTACTCCAGCGTGTCCTCCGGCGCCCGGAAGGTATGCTCTATCGCCTCACGCAGACACTCCTCCTCTTCACCGGGACAGGCCTTCCCAAGAGCAATGAGCGCCGTCACCCGCCCCACCACATCCGGAATCTGCCTCGCGTAGGCCCGGCACTGCGACAGTGTCCACTCCCCATGCTGCACGAGTCGTCTCAGGAGCAAGGGAGGGATGTCTTGCGCCAGCGTGTGGACACTGGCTCTTGCCATGGCGCAGCGGATTTCATCCGCCACTGCGCTTGTGGCGCCGCGACGTGCGGCAAGCTCCGCCTCCCGCTGGACTGCGCGCGACGCCCGTTCAAGATCAGTCAGGAAACTGGCGAGGGTCGAGTCACGCGCTTCCACCGCACGCCGCCATTCGTCACTCACGAGCCGCAACATCGTCGAGGCTCCGCTCCTGGCTTCCTCCAGGTGCGCCCCCAGATACTGAAACAGATATGGGGGGACTTCCGCTGGCGTAACGTCACCGGTCGCGAGCCCGCGCAGCGATTCCTCACCCCATTCGAGGAATCGCTCCTTCCACCTGCGCCGATCCCCTGTGCTCAGCTGGCCGGCAAAGTAGGTGCCCAGGCCTGGATGCGTGAACGTGTAGCCCTGATCGCGACCATTCCCGATGATGAAGCGGGCCAATGGCCGCAGCATCTCCACAAGTTCAAGGTCCGTATCGGCCCTCAAGAGCTTGAGGACCTCGTCCCGGCGCATTGGCCCCAGGGCGCAAGCCAGAAGGCCCAGGAGGTTCCAAACAGCCCGCTCATGTTGGGCAGCCTGGGCACCCCAGAGTTTCAGTTGCTCACTCCACCATCGCTCGAAGTAGCCCGTGAGTCCTGGATGGAGAGTCCCCATTCCAGCGGGTTCGTGAACGGGCCTCCCTTGCTCCTCCCATTCGGCGAGGTACAGGCTCAGCACCAGGGGGGCTCCCTCGGTGAGCCGGTACAGTTCATCCACCCGCGCTGAGTCCCGGGCGAAGTCCCCCAGGGGCGGTCCCAACTGCTCGATGGCCTCCTCGACTCCATCACGGTCCAGGTGCTCGAGCCCGCTCACCGAGGCGAGCCGAGCACGCTCCCAGCCCAGCTCCTGCCGCCACCAGACCGCATCGCGCGCCACCATCTGCCGTGCGGACAACAGCACGCGCAGTCCTGGCAGAGGGGCTTGTGGGAACAGGGCTGGGCCGAGGTCCAGGTCGGCCGCCTCATCGATTCCATCGAGGAGGACCAGCAGAGGGCGCCCGTCCTTCAGCGGCCGCGTCAGCGCATCCGAAATGAGCCGGCGCCAGGTCTCCAGCGTCATGTCCCGGCGCGAGGGAACAGCCTCGCCGTGAAGAAACGCGAGGCGCGCGCCCAGGGCACTGAGAATTGCCCCCGCGAGGTTGGTCTGGAAGCGCACGCTCACGGGCATGTACGCAACAGCCACGTCCGAGCGTGCCGCCAACCGGGATACCCACTGCGCGAGCAGCGCGGACTTGCCCTGGCCTCCTGGTGCCAGAAGCAGGCGGTAGGGAGCCTCTGTGCCCGATGCGAGCCAGGTGTCGAGCGCGCTCAACTCCCCTGCCCGACCGCCGAATGGCGCGGCTCGGCGGCTCGGCGCGCCCACGTAGTGGCGGAGGAAGCTCTCGATCCGATGCGCCAGGTCTTCCGGGAGCTCGGTGATGCCCCGAACCAGTGCCTGGACCGGGTCTGTAGGGGCGGCAAGCGACGTCACAGGCAGCGGAGTCGGAGGCACCTGCGTCCCGGGCTCCGCCACCGCGCGAAGGAGTTCTTGGACTCCACGCTCCCAGTGCCCTTCCGGAAAGACGTCTACCGCGTGACATGCCCTTAGGGCCGGGAGGAGAGCTACGTTCTCCAAACGAACCGGAATGACCCGGCAATCGCGGCCCGCCAGTTGGCGCTGTAGCGCGAGGTCAACCTCGCGCTCGACCCAGCGGCTCTCGCACGCGCCACGCGAGAGGCAAACCACCACGAACTCGGCTCTGGCGATCTCCTGTCCGATCCGGGAGGGGAAGGGCTCTCCTGCCCGGAGCCCGGTTCGATCCCACCAGACCGTGTGGTTGGCTCGGCGGAGCGCCTCCTCAAGCCGCGCGACCTTGCGCTCATCTTCACGTGCGTATGAAAGAAAGATCGTCGCCATGCGCGGCGGACGCGCAATGGAAGCGCATCCTGCGCCGGCATTAAACCCACCTTCCGAAGCGACACAACCCAGGTCGACTCAATCCGTGCGCGGGGCGTCGGACGCACGCCACAAGACCGCAGGAGCAGCGCGTCCTCACTTCTTCGCGCGCAGCCGGGACAGGCCGGTGAGGATCAGCTCAATGATGCGGTTGACATCGCGCGTCCAGAACAGCTCGCGGTTCTCGGGGCCGCTGAGCTCATTGCCACGGGAAAGTCCCTCAACGCCCGTCGTCCTCAGGAACTCGGTCATCTCGGAGTAGTCCCACCACCTGACGCCGCGCTCGTCATAGAGGCGGCGCATGCCCTCGGCGTGGGGCGCCTGCCTCTGGTAGTCCCAGGTGAACTCGCGCCGGGGGCGGTCCTCAAGGAGGTCGACGAGAACCGCGGAGGCACCTCCGAAGGCGCCCACGACATACAAGGCGCCATTCGCCGCGAGCGTCAGCAGCGCCTCCTCGATGACCCCGGGGATGCGTCCGGAGTACCACTGCTCCTTCTTGCCACCGTCCGGCGTCGCCGTAAGCGTGGGGCCGGCCTTGCCGCCCATCAGGATGCGCGCCTGGACCTCCTTCACCTGGCGCTCCCGCATTACGGTCATCCCACGGGCCCAGGCGTAGCGGCGCTTCTCATTGTCCGCAGGGAACCACGGCGGCTCCTCGGTGAAGGTGCCGGCCTCCAAGTCCTCAATCCCCTCAGGACGGGAGACGCGGACGAACGTCGCGAGCTTCCGGTACTCCGAGCGCTGCTCCTTGGAGATGGACAGCGGCCACCCCACGTAGTTGCGGATCCGCTCGACGGGAGGAATACCGCTCATCGACTGATGGGCCTTGACCAGGTTGAACAGAGTGGCGGTGTAGCCCTGCTTTCCAAGGTGCCCTCCGTAGGCCAGGCTGGCTCCGCGTACGAGCAGGTAGCGGGAGACCTCGACGAGCGCCGCGTCCAGGTGCTCTGGCAGGACTCCGTAGCGGTGCGGGTCATCACTCTCGGAGATGGACAGCGCGAGGGTGAGCCCCGCCAGCGGTTGCCCGGCGCTGGCGCGCTGGAGCGGAGTCTCGATGTGATGGCCCAGCGGCTCGAAGAGTTCGAGCTCCTCGTCGCCGAGCGGTGGGTCGGGGTACAGGACCCCCGCTCCCTTGGGGAGCCGGACGAGGGTTGCCAGCTCCGGGGGGACGGTGAGCACGACATCCCCCTTCCGCATCTGGGCCTTGAGCACGCATCGAGTGTGAAAGTGCCGCAGGGTCTCCTTCAGCATGAGGTCGACAGCGCGCGCGGCGCTGCCATCAGTCCAGCGCATCACGGGGGTGTTGCCGATGTACGGGAACCTGCGGAGGTCGAGGTCATCGAGCGCGTCGACAACCACGAGCGGGCGGTTCTTTTCCTTGGCGAGCAACACCTCCCGGCGGCACCAGGGACGCCCGCTGTAGCTCTTCGTCACGAGGGCCAACAGGACCGAGTCGTGAACCCCTTCCGCGATGGCCGTGGAAAACTCGGAGCCTCCTTCAATCTTCGCGCTGTCCACCCAAGTCTCGACGGGCTGGGTGGCATCCAAGTGCTTGACGATTTCGCTGAAGACCTGGGGAGCCGAGTGGATGTCCTGCTTGGCGTGGCTCAGGAACACCCGCACCGGAACCTTGGTGCCCCGCTCCTGCCCCATCAGGAAGCGAACCAGCTCGACGACGACGATGCGGGTGGTCCAGGCCGTGCGCTCCGCCTGGGGCTGGAGGAACGCCTTGTGGAAGCTGGTCTCCTCCAAGCGGGGGTCCAGTGGCCAGGCATGCTTCGTCAACTGCACCGGCAGGAAGCGATGCCGCCCGTCACAGCAGCGCTCCCACAGGTCGCCGATGAAGGTGGACCAGAGCTGACGGCCTAGTGGAAGCGTGTCGGGCTCGCTGTTCAGGTCGTCATCCGCGAGAACCACCACGATGCTGTTCTGGGCTTCATCCAGGGCGTGCTGAAGAGGGGGATGCCCCGTGCCGTCCTCGGCGACGAGGACGGTGGGCACGCGCAGCCCCGGGAGTGCAGGGTCGTCATTGAGCGCGCGGTGAAGTTCGACGGCCAGGGCCCGGGCCTCGTTGGACGCGGGATGGAACACGAAGTGGACGAGCAACGGAGTGGACACGTGCACCTCGGCGGGAGAGTGGGATGCCGCAGCCGAGCTTCCCACTCCTCAGCGGTGCCTGCACTCCACTTCTTTGCCACCGTTCAGGACCCGAACCTGCGCAGGTCGTGGAACTCCCATCGCACCAATGTCAGACTCCACGGTTCTTCGAGGCCGGCTCTAGAGTCGGTGATTGGGAACGAACGACTCGGCATGGACTCCGTTGAGAAAGCGCTGGCGAACGGAGGCTAGATGCGCCTCCTTCATCCCCTCGCCATGTCCGAGCGCAATGAGATCGTCGATAGCGCGAGCATCATCGAGGGAGAAACGCCCGGGGCTGACCACCTGGTCGATTCGATGCACGTTGCGCCCCGTCAGCAACTGCGCATGGGCCTGCGCCGCTTCTGCCTGACCTCTCATCAGGATATCGATGAGCGCCTTGTTCCACCCAAGGATGCCTGCGCGCCGGCGGCTCGGGGAGACGCTGAATGGCTCTCCAAGCGTCCCAATGCTAAGTACATCTATTTGATCCAGTGGAATCTCGAGGAAGTGAACTGCCTCGGCTACTCCAACCATGATGGGGCAGTTGGCCCACACACCGCCATCGACGTAGCTGGCTCCTGGATGGTCGGCGAAGGCGGCGGCGGCAAAGTAGGTGGGAGCCGCCGAAGTTGCGAGGGCGCAGTCCACCGCGCTCGCCTTGTACTCCCCGGTGAAGCGAGCATGGTGCGCGGTCTTGAGCAGGAAAATGCGTCCCCCGACAGCGTCGTACGTGGGAATGACGAGTCGGCAGCGCGCCTCGCCCAGGCGCATGTCGTTAAACACCGAGCGCAGCGCGGCCTTCAGCGCTTCGTGCGAGCGCTTCGGCGCGAACAACTGCCGGAGCGTGAGACTCGTGCGCTGCACGAGCCCCGTTCCTGGAAAGATGTCGAGCCCCTTGTCCCGGTAGAAGTCACGAATGGTCGACGCTGGGAGGCCCAACGCGAGACCAAGGGCGATGATCCCACCGGTCGACGTCCCTGTAATAAGATCGAAGTGGTCGACGCAGGCGCGGCCCGTCTCCTTCTCCAACGTCGCCAGTACCGAAGCGGAGAAAGCTCCCCGGATTCCCCCACCATCTAGACTCAGGATACGGAAGCGGCTCATCAGATTCACTCGCCTCAAAGGGTGTCAGCCGACCGGGCTTCAGATCAAGAGCTTGCTCCTGATGGGGTCTCCCAGGGAAGGGCAAGCGACGGCGCGGAAGGAAACCCACATGCTGGACCATTTGGGCGCCCCGCTACCGGCTCCCGGTGATGCCCCACAGCAATTGGCTAAGAGGATCAGGAGCGGTTCTGCGGTAGTCCACCCACATCATCCCCTCGAGAAACAGCGGTAACGTGGGTTCACCGACCAGACTTGGCAGCAGCACCGGGATCACCGGCCGGTGCGAACGCACAAAACCACGCAGGAGCGCGTCCACCTCCAACTGCTGCCAGGGCCCTGGCCCGCTTCCTCCCAAGAAGACGGCTGCCGCCTGGGCCTGCCGGACCTGCTCCTCCAGTGCGGTTTGCCATGGCAGACCTGGACGAAGCTCCCACTCATCGAACCAGGGCCGCAAGCCGACTGCCCGCATCTGGTGGGCAATGCTCCTCACCGCTGTCTTGTCCGCACTGTTGTGGCAGAGGAAGACATCAAAGCCGCTCGACTTGGCCGTTGGTGCGCATGGCGTGCACCTGCCCTGAAGGCGGTACTCCACGTCGGCATGCTTGACCAGGGGATGCGAGTCAACCAGCCGCTGGCCTCCTATCCCGGCCGAGCGGAACATGTCCAGCCCAGCACGTGGCCCCACCTCTTGGAAAACGGCTGTCAGCGATGGATGATCCGGCGCGATGCAGGCCGCAGTCAGCGATGAGATCCTGCTTCGCGTCGCCTCCAGCCGCTGCCTGCCGGTTGTCAGCGCCTCCCGGGCTCGTTCCAACTCCGGGCCCACCCGCTGCCTCAGTTGCTCAATGAGTTCCTCCTCCGTGGGCAAGAGCGCCAGGAGACGCCCAATCATATCTGCCTGGAGCTTTTCCATCTCGCGTACCCAGCCATTGCAAGTCTCCTGGATGACCAAGTCCGGAGGAGGCAGGCTTTCGGAGAGCAACGGCTGGACATGGCTTTGGTACAGTCGCTTGAGCTTGGCCTGCTCTCGATCTACTGCCTCGCGGCTAGCGCCATGGTACTGCAACGTGCCGATGGTCCGGCTTAGCCTTTGTAGATCCCGTTGCACCCGACGGACCTCGCCGAGGACTTGATCTGCTCGCGCGGCATCCAGGTTGGGGATTCTGCGAAGCGCAGCAGCAAGCAGCCTGGGGCTGCCTTCTTCTACTCTCCTCCTTACCTCCAGAAATGCAGACCGGATGACCTCCTGCTCCAACTGATACTGCGTCTCACAGTCGACCAGACTCTGCCTACCGCGCGCCAGCGACCAATCCTGCTGCTGCAATTGCTCCGCCAAGCTGTTGGCGGTCTGGATGTTTTCCAGGTAGCGACTGAATGTCGGCTGGCAACGCAGACGTTGCACAACTCGCCGTAGGATCGGCACCAACTCATGGAGGTGCTCAGGGGCCAGTGGGACGATGCACTGTTCCCGCTGGGGGATGCCGTCGATCACCACCATGCAGGGGAGGTGGTCCAATACCCCCAGTGATCGAGCGACCTCATCGGCTGCCGGCGTCACGGCCGTGATCTCCCGTGTGCTTCCAGACCACAGGGATTCCCCCTCCTCCACCAACCGCCGAGCACGCCCGAAAGCCATTCCAGGCTCGCGGCTGATATTCTTCAAGTAGACGTCATCGTTCTGTGTTTTCCGGATCGAAAACCGAGGCCTGGGCGACTCGGCGTATTCGCCATGCGACCGCACCCGAATCCGGCGTGCCAGGATGGCGCAGGCGATGTCCTCGCCGGTCAGAGAGTCGATAGAGACCAAGTGGCGCGCGAACCAAGTGGCGATCTCCGCATCGGCCTCCCCGAACAGGAAGAGGAGGTAGCCGCCGAAGGGCCGCCCGAAGACCTCGCCCGGGTTGGAGACGAGTGACGGCAAAATCGGGTCCGAGCTTCGCTCAACCTTTATCTGAAACATTCCCCCTCCACGGCGATTGGCTGGATGGGATCCCATCCTACCAGCACGTCACACGGCGTCGATGGGGTGACGCATGGCTTTAACAAGCTCGGAGAGCATAGGATGGCACCCTGCAGCCCGCGGGGGCTCGCGCGCCGGGGGCAGGCGCGCACCTGCCATGGGCAGGCCCAGGTGCTCCAAAATCGCGCGCCCCCTCGCGGCGTCTTTTCCTTCAGCGGCTCCTTACCGTGAACCGTTCCGGCATGAGCACGAGCCAATCCGGAGCGGGCCCCCTCCTCCCGCTCCGGTGGCATGGTCCCACGGCGACATGCCGCGGTCCTTCACTGCGCGGTCCAGATGGCGGCGATGCTCTCGTTCACCGTGGCACCGCCCGCTGTGTCGATGAAGATGGACCGGATGCGCTTGGTGGACTGGACGCCCACGAACTCGAAGGCATTGGGATTCGTATCGAGCACCGCGTCGTCGAGGACCTCCTGGGTAGCGTCCGTGAAGGTCAAGGGCACCTTGTGCCGGGCCAGGTTGTTCGTGAGCAACTCCAGGCCCACGGCGGAGACCGGACGCAAGAAGGCGATCTCGTAGTCGTCCTCACCGCTGGCGAGGATCGTGGGCTTCACGGTGGGGATTCGTGTTGTTGCTGTGGTTCCAGCCGGGTCCCATGAAGCAGAGCCAGGTCTTGGCGCGAGGCGCCAGGACGTTGATGGTGGGCGTGCTGAAGCCCCACGGCAACCCTTCACCGAGAAGGACCTGCGGTTCGGGTAAGGCTCCCTGCCGTCCAAGACAACGGTTCGGGACTTCACGTTGGGTCCGCGGCCCAGCGCCGCGCGCCATCCTCACGTCTAGGCTTGCCCCCATGGCAAACCGGCACCGCGTCTATCTGGTCCCCGGCTTCTTTGGCTTTACCCAGATGGGTGACAAGGAAACGGAGCGCATCGCCTACTTCCAGAACGTCCCCCGTTTGCTCCAACAGCGGTTCAAGGAGCGCGGCATCGATGCGCAGGTTCATGCCGTGGCCTCCTCCCCCACCTCCGGGCTGGAGGCGCGTGCCCGCGACGTGTTCCAGGAGATGGCACGGACCGCGAACGAGGACGACGCGCAGCTCCACCTCGTCGGGCACTCCACGGGCGGGCTGGATGCACGGAGCGTCGTCTCACCGCGCATGGCCCAGGAGGCCCCGGCCTTCGTGAAGCGCGTGCGCTCGGTCGTGACCATCGCCACCCCGCATCACGGCACCCCGCTGGCCAGCTTCTTCCACGAGGGCGACGTGGGGAAGACGCTGCTGCGCTACCTGTGGCTCTTCACCTTCCTCACCCTGCACCGCAAGGCCATGCCCTTCCGGACCGCCGCGCTCCAGGCGTGCTACTGGCTCGTCCTGAAGAGCGAACAGGCGAAGCTCCCGCCCAACCTCTTCAATCAGATCGTCCGGCTGACGGCGGACCTCTCCGAGGGCGAACGCGAAGACCTCATCCGGTTCTTCAGCCAGGTGGGCGAGAACCAGACACTGATCCAGGACCTCATGCCGGCCAGCATGCGGGCCTTCAACGCGACCACGGCGGACCGGGAGGGCGTGCGCTACGGCAGCGTCGTCACGGGCGCGCCGCCGCCCAAACGGGCCATCCCTCTTCTGCTCACCCCGGACACGCTCCTCCACGGAATCTTCTCCTTCCTGCACGCGAAGAGCGCGCCCCTGTCCCCGGAGCTCCAGATTCCCGCGCGCACGGCGGCCCAGTCCCAGTCCCTCCAGGATGTCTTTGGCAGGAAGTTCGAGCCCCGGAGCGACGGCATCGTCCCGAGCCGCTCCCAGGTCTGGGGACGGGTCCTCCACGTCGCGGTCGCGGACCACATGGACGTCATGGGCCACTTCGACCAGCCTCCTGAGTACATCAGCTGGCTGAAGTCGGGCTCCGACTTCCAGGAGCCGCAATTCCAGGCGATGTGGGAACGGGTGATTGACTTCACCGTGGGCGGCGCCGCGACTGTTCACCCAGGGAACTGAGGCAGCGGTGCGCGCCCGTCGGCGGATGACGTCCAGCCCGTCTCGACGGAGAGTCACCCCATGCGCCATGGACTCGTGACCCCGTTCCTCGCCGCCTTCCTGCTGAGCGCCACCCCCGAAGCGCAGGCCCAGACGTCCCGGCCGCCCACGCGCCAGGAAGGCAACCTCGCCCCGGGACGCGGCGGTGACAGTCAGCAGTCCGTGCCGCGCCAGGGCGACATCCCCTCGGGCGCGCCCGTGGAGACCGCGCCCCCCAACGTTCCGGAGTTCAAGCCCGCGTTCCCGCAGCAGACGCGCGCGCCAGCGGTGAAGACGCGCACGCCCATCGTCGTGACGGAGGTCGCCTCGGGCTTCAACAAGCCGTGGGCCATCGCCTTCCTGCCGGATGGCCGCTTCCTCGTCACGGAGAAGCCCACGGGCTCGCTCTTCATCGTCACCGCCGCGGGCAAGAAGTCGCCCCCGGTGACGGGCCTCCCCAAGGTCGACGGCCGGGGACAGGGCGGGCTGCTCGACGTGGAGGTCGGGCCCGACTACGCGAAGAGCGGGCTCATCTACTGGACCTATTACGAGCCGCGGGAGGGCGGCAACGGGCTCGCGGTGGCGCGCGCACGGCTGGTGGACGGCCCGAAGCCGCGCATCGAGGGCCTCCAGATCATCTTCCGCATGCAGCCCACGCTCAAGTCCACGCTGCACGCGGGCGGACGGCTGGTCTTCACGCCTGACGGCAAGCTCTTCGTCACGCTCGGCGAGCGCTCCATCCTCCAGGGCCGTGTCCAGGCGCAGGACCTCAAGAGCGACTTCGGGAAGATCGTCCGCATCCTCCCGGATGGCTCCATCCCCCAGGACAATCCCTTCGTGGGCAGGAAGGACGCCCGGCCGGAGATCTGGTCCTCCGGACACCGCAACGTCCTCGCCGCGGCCCTGGACGCCCAGCAGCGGCTCTGGGTCGTGGAGATGGGACCGCGAGGAGGCGATGAGCTCAACCGCCCCGAGCCCGGCAAGGACTACGGCTGGCCCACGATTGGCTATGGCGAGGAATACTCGGGTGAACCCATCCACAAGACGACGCAGGCCGCGGGCATGGAGCAGCCTGTCTATTATTGGGATCCGGTCATCTCGCCCTCGGGGCTCACCATCTACTCGGGGGCGCTCTTCCCGGAGTGGAAGGGGAACTTCTTCATCGGCGGCCTGTCCAGCCAGGCGCTGGTGCGGCTCGTCCTGAAGGACGACCGCGTGGTCGGCGAGGAGCGCCTGCTCACGGAGCGCAACGCGCGGATCCGCGAGGTGGTCCAGGGACCCGACGGTGCGCTCTACCTGCTCACGGACGATTCGAACGGCCGCCTGTGGAAGCTCACCCCGGGGGCCACCCCGCCGGGCCGCGCCCCTTGACGCGGCGATACCTCACCCGCCCAGGAACGCTTCCAGCGCTTGGGCGAGCGCCTTGGGGTCGACGGCATGCGTCTGTCCCTCCAGCGTCCGGTGGCGTGCGTTGGGAATGGCCCGTGCCAGGGTCTGGATCGCCTCGCGCATCCAGCCCGGGCTCGCACCTCCTTCCATGACGAGCGTCGCCGCGCGGACGGCCGACACCTGCTCGAGACGCAAGGGACCGCGGGCCGTGATGAGCAGGTCGTAGCTCAGCGTGTGAGCGAGGTGCTCGAGGCCCGCCCACATCGGCGCCTTGCGCATCTGCGCGACGGCCGACGCGGGCATCTGCATCACCTTCGTGAAGTACAGCTCGACGGCCTCCGAACGCCGATTCCCCGCGGCTGCGTCGTCGAGCTGCTTCGCGAGGTCTTCAAACGCCCGGGCCCTGCCCTCATCGAGGATGACGGGAGGCTCATAGACGACCAGCTTCGGGATCGAAAGGCCTCGGGCCGCGGCATCAAGGGCCAGCAGGCCACCGGACGAATTGCCGAACACGGCGGCGGATCCGCCAGCGGCGGTGATGAGCGCAGCGAGGTCCTCCACTTCCCTTTCGAGCGCATGGGGCGGTGTGTCCTCGCTGTCCCCACGGCCGCGCCGGTCGTAGCTGAACACGGTGAATCGCTGGGCCAGCAGGGCCGCCAGCGGAGTTCCCGAGGCCGGCGCCGTGCGGTCACAGAACGCTCCGCCGACCAGGATGAGCGGTGGACCCTTGCCGGTGGTTTCGAACGCGATGGACGTCCCATCGGCGGACTTCACGGTGTTGATCTTCATGGCAACTCCTTCAGGGCAAGGCAGCAGGCGGGTAGCCGTGCGTGCGGAAGGGGACGTCGAGCTCGCGGCAGACCTCGGTCAGCAGCTCGGGCGCGTGGTAGTAGTTCCGCAGCCGCGCGATGTGGTCGCCGTCCAGTTCGACCCGCACGACGGCGTGCACTGCGTCTCCCGACCACCAGAGGAAGAGCGATTCACCGCGGTGCGCTCGGAGCTCGCAACGAGGCGGATCCACAAGCCCGTAGCCGCCCTCGGGACAGCCGAAGAGCGTTCCCTTGAACGAGCCGTCCCGGACCGCCTGGGCCCCGGACTCGATCTTGAAGCCCGGATACTCCAGGGTCGCCGTATCGAGGAGGAGCGCCGTGAGACGATCGAGGTCCCGCGCGTTGAAGGCGTCACAGAAGGCGTTGAGGACGGCGGGCGCCACCGGAGCCGGTTCGGCCGGTTCCGGCGTCACCAGCTTCGCCCTCCCCCTGTGCAGGGCGGCCTTGATGGCTCCGGTGGTGGTGGAGAGCGCTTCGGCGGTCTCCTCGAGTGACAGCCCGAAGGCATCCTTGAGCACGACCGCGGCTCGCTCTTGTGGCGAGAGCTGGGAGAGCAGCGTTCCCGCGGCCTCACGCGTCGCACGAGGCTCGGCGCGCGTCGCCGGCTCCGGGACCTCGACGCCTTCGGGGATCGGGGCCTCTCGCGCCTGCCGCATCCGGTTGAGCCACAGGTTGCTCGCGACCCGGAAGAGCCACGCCCGCGGGCTGCGCGGTGGCTCCGCCATGATGGCGAGGCTCGCGAACGCCCGGGCCATCGTCTCCTGGGCCATGTCCTCGGCATCCCAGGGGCTGCGCGTCAGCTGCCGGCAGTACCGGTAGAGGTCCGGGCGGAGTGGCTCGTAGGTATCAAGGAAGCGGCGCCAGGACGCCTTGACGGCTTCTCCCAGCGGACCTTGCGACTCAGTGCTCATGACGGAGAGACACGCGACAGGCGAAAAAGGATACGGGCACTGCGGAGGCCCCCGGACATGCTCCGGGAGCCTCGACACGTCAGCGCGTCAGGGGCACTTGCTCACCATCAGCTCGCCGCCATTGTTGGTGGCATTGATGCGGAAACTGAACACGTAGTTGCCGGCCTCCGGAATGGCGAGCGAGGACTCCTTGCCGGGGCCCGCGGCGAGCGACATGGGCTGCTCCGAGGCAATCACCACCGGGGCCGAGCCCGACACCGCCAGCTCCGTCGACCAGTCCGCGCTGGCGAACTTGAACGTATAGGCAGTGACCGCCGGCTCGTTGACCACCACCTGGTAGATGTTGTCGCCCTTGTAGGCGAACCGGCGGTTGGCGGGCGTCGCACCGAAGTTGTCCCCACCCACGTAGCTGCCTCGGATGAAGAGCTCCTTGCCGAGCGGGCCGAGTCCGTCGACCGTCGGAGCGTCGCAACGGGCCAGCGGTCCCTGACCGGAGAGCCCGCCTCCCGGGCCTGTCTGCGGGCCCTCGGCCGTCGGCGAAGCGATGTCGAAGAACCTGCCCTCGAAGGGCTTCAGCGCAATCGCATGGTGCCCTTCCGAGAGAGCCACATCGGTGCCCCCCAAGAGCGCGACGAGGGCTCCCCCGCTGCCAATGGCCGTCCCTGCCACGGTGATGACCGCGGGCGTCGCCTTCGCGTTCAACACATACAAGACGTTGTCAGCGCCCTTGTCCTTGCGGTCGATGAAGACGTTGTCGTCCGCGTAGATGTGCGTCCGGCTGCCGTTCGCCAGCGCCGGATGGGCATCGCGCAGCGCCATCAGTGAAGCGACGTGGTGCCTCAGGTCCGCCTGCGCGGGCGAGAGCACCGTGGCGGGCGCCCCCACCGTGGTCGGGATCCCTTCCACGAGGGCGGAGGTCCGGGAGACATGGTCGTCGCAGACGCCCCGGACGGCGCAGGTCGCGTTGTCCTCCCGGGCCGCGAAGCCCGGCAGCTCCTGTCCGACCTCATCACCGTAGTAGAGGGTGATGGGGCCGCTGTACTCGGCCATGACGCTGAAGGCGGCCTTGTGCCGCGCCCACCAGGCGCTGTCCTGGGGCTCCGCCAGGGCCCCGCGCTGGAGGAGATCGCCGAAGCGGACCAGGTCGTGGTTGGTCAGCATCAAGTTCGGCATGGCGTGGGCCGGATACGCCAGCTGGTTCTGATACCCGGCCTGGAGGTTGCGAGCGGCGCGGTTCCCCGTGCCGGACTCCTCGACCGCCAGGGTCTGCACCAGGCTGGTGCGCATTGGGAAGTCGAACGCGGACAGCAGCGCGGGGCTCGCGGTGGTGCCATAGCCGTTGCTGGCGATGTCGTTCGGCCCGCTCCAGATCTCCGCCACCATGTACCCCAGCGGATGGACGATCTGGCCGGCTGCGTTCGTGTAGCTCACGTCCGCCGCGGCACTGGCGACAGCGGTCCGCAGGTCGTCCCAGTACTGCACCGGAACCTGGGCGGCCTGATCCAGGCGCCATCCGTCGACCTTGTACTCGGTGACCCAGTGCGTGGCGACCTCCTTGAAGAAGTCGAGGTCCGCCGGATAGACCGCCGCCCGCCCGGTGCCTCCCTGCTGCCCCGTGGTGGAGAGCTTGCGGCCCAGCGGCGAGGTGTAATCACTGGCATTGACCTTGTAGTGGCCGAACACGCCATCGAGGAAGACATACAGGCCCCGGGCATGGGCGCCCTCCACCAGCTCCTTGAGCCTGGCGTTGGTGCCGAACTTCGGATCGACGTTGAAGTAGTCCGAGGCGAAGTAGCCCGTGGCATCGAGGCGGCTGGCCCAGTCGTCCTGGCCACTCACGGGCACGCTGGTGAAGATGGGGGTCAGCCAGAGGGCGTTGACGCCCGTCGCCTTGATGGCGTCGAGGCTGTTGATGATGCCTTGCAAATCTCCCTTGTGATGGCTGGTGCCGTAACCGGTGTTGTAATCCGCGGTGCTGTCGGCATCGACGAAGGCCTCGACCATGACCTGGTACAGGCGAAGGTTGCACTCGGGTTCGCCGTTGCCCTTGAAGCAGGCCAGGCGGCTGTCGGCCCGTGCCGCGGCGGCGCTGACAGTCGCGGTGTAGACAGCGCCCGCATCCGTCCCCGCGTCCACCCCTCCATCCTCCACGCCAGCGTCCACACCCGCATCCACGCCAGCGTCCTCACCCGCATCCGATGGCGGAGGCTGGGTCCCTCCATCGCTTCCACTGCTCTCGCCCTGGCAGGCGACCAGGGCACCCGCCATCGCGAGCGTGAGAATGGACTTCCGCCAATGCATGACACGCGCTCCTCTGGGGCCGGCGCCCCATGAAAATCCATGGAGCAGCATACTGTCGGCATGGCGAGGTCCACCCCTCCTTCGGAACGCACGCCGCGAAAGCCTACGTGAGCACCCTCGCCCAGACTCCGAAGGCCAGCTCCCCGATGTAGGTCGCACCCGCGTTCACGCGCTCCTCCGTGAGCCGCAGGTCGAGCGTGTCCACATCGAGCTCCGCCTCCGTCGCGACACCGTGTCTCACGATGCGGGGCACCATCGCGCGGACGATGGCTCCCGTGGGATGCGCCTGCGCCGGCGTCTGCACGACGGCCACCGCCCGGACCTGTTCGACCGTGAGTCCCGCCTCCGTGAAGACCGACGCCAGATCGAAGCCCATGTGGATGTTCGCGCCCTCGCGCTCCACCGTGCGCCAGATCCACTCACGCACCTTCGCGTGAAGCGGCAAGGGCGTGAGGCTCACCGGTCCCACCGTCGAGTCGTGCTCCTGGAAGACCATCAGCCCTCCGGGCTTCACCGCCCTTGCGAGCCCCCGCACGGCCTCGACGGCGTTCGCCTGGTACATGAGCACCCGTCTTCCCACGACGGCGTCGAACAGGCCCTGCTCGTTCGGAATCGCATGGAGGTCTCCCTCCACGAACGTGACGTTCGACAGGCCCTGTTCCCGAGCCCTCACGCGGGCCTGTTCAATCGCCCCGGAATCACGGTCCACGCCTACGACCTGCCCCTGCGCTCCCACCAGGCTCGCGGCCATGAAGGTCACGTCGCCCCTTCCACAGCCGACATCGAGCACCCGCATTCCCGCCCGAAGTCCCGCATCCGCCAGCAAGCGTTCCGTCATCGTCGCCACATTGTCCATGCGACCGACCGTAGGCAGCCCGCGCCGTCCTCGGAAGGGCGCGGCTTCGGATGGCATCGGCGGATCTTTCGATACGCGCTTTCGTGCGGGGGGCGCGACGGCGGGCTGAAGTGAGGCGCCCGCTTCGTACTGAGTTCCGCTACTCCGCGAGCCGCATCAACGCGTCGAACAGGGAGTCCTCTACGTCCCGCCAGGCCGCGCTTCCGAAGCTTCAACGTGCCGATCGACTCGAAGGCCACCACGCCTCCTGACGTCAGGCGCTCATTTGCTTTCAACCCGTCCCTGCGGAGTCGGGCTCGCCATCAACTCCGCGCACGCCACGGACCAGGCGCGATCGTCGGGGTAGAACGCCGTGCGGAGGTACGCCCACGTGAGCCGCTGGACGGCTGCGACCCTCGCGGGGTTCTCGTCGGTCGTTTCCGTCACCAGAGACCCGGAGATTCCACCGAGCAGGTGCTCGGCTCCAAACAGCGTCAGGAGCGACTTGGGACCCGGGCTCAAGGTGTACGCGTCCGTGAACCATTCCGGACCGCGGACAGTCAACGGAGACTGGTCCCGATCGCCCGCGACGACGAGGGTCGGCGTGGTCATCTCGGCATAGACCTGATTCAAGTACGGAAAATGCTCACGCGCGAGCGGGCTCAGCGCGTCGCCCCCTCGGCCACCCGCGCAAAGCAACACGCCGACCTTGATCCGAGGATCGGACAGGTCGTCACCCAATCGGCCATCGGGCCCCCTCATTCTGGCGCCAAGCAGCATCCCCGTCGTCTGAGCCCCGAACGAGTGCCCAACCGCGGCGATCCGGCTGCGATCGACGCGGCCCGTGAGTCCCGGAACGGACGCTTCGATGACGTCCAGGTGATCAAGCACGCGCGTGACATCTTCGATGCGGTGTTTCCAGATCGACGGAGTCCGCGGGTCGTCCGGTCCGAGGCCGAACGTCCTCGAATCGAGAAAGGTGGGCTGGACCACGACGAAGCCACGAGCCGCCCAGGAGTGTGCGAGGGGAAGATAGCCGTCCGACGATGACCCATAACCGTGCGCGAAGACGATGATTGGCAAATCGCTTCCCGTGACGGGCGCCGAGACCCGCACTTCCAGATCCGCGCCACGCCCCGCCGCCGGCAGAACGACAGGACTCACCGACACCACCGGCGCGGGCGCGCCGAAGGCTCCGTCTTCAGCTCGAGTGATTGGCTTGCTCATAGGACCGCGCTCCCAATGTGTGACCTGGTCTTGGGATACCGCCTGCGCTATGGACGATCCATGCGCAAAACTCCAAAACAGTTAGCTGAAAAGCCAACGCCGTTGGAGCTCCGCGATCCACGTGGAGACGCGGTCGCCGACGTGCTCGGCGCCTCGCTGATCCGGCACGCGCTCTACAATCCCATCGAGGCGCGCGCGCCGTGGGGGCTTCGCATTCCCCGCCGGAATCGCGCGAGCTTCTACCTTGTCGCGCACGGCGGCGCGCGGCTCGAGGTCGAGGGGGAGCGAGCACACGTCCTATCGCCTGGAGAGGTCGGGTTCGTCCCACACGGCACGGCCCACGCGCTGCGCGACTCGGCTGACAGCGAGCTGCTCCCGGTCTGCGACGGACCCTACTCTCCCAGCTGGGTACCCCGGCGCATCGGGGGGCGCGGCGCAGCCACCACGATTGTCGCGGGCTTCTTCGAACTGAGCGACGGACGCGGGCCGGTGCTCCTTCAGGGCGTGCCGCCGCTCGTCGTCTTGTCGGCGAGCGACCCTGCCTCGGGGCCATGGATCTCCGCCGCGGTTCAATTCATTCTCGCCGAGAGCGCGGCGCCCCGGCCGGCGAGCAACATCGTGCTTCAGCGTCTTGCCGACGTGCTGTTCGTGCTCGCACTCCGCTCGACGGTGGGGGATGGCCCGTGTAAGCGCGGCGCAATCCCCGCCGTTGCCGACCCACGGATCTACGAGACGCTGAGCCTCATGCACGCCCGCGTCGCCGATCCCTGGACCGTCGACGTGCTCGCGCGACGCGTGGGCATGTCGCGCTCAGGGTTCGCGGCGCGCTTCACGGAGCTCGTGGGCGAGTCCCCGCTCCAGTACCTCGCGCGCTGGCGCATCGCGCGGGCCGCGGAGCTGCTTCGCGACACCACCGAGAAGGTGGAGACCATCGCGGGCCGCGTGGGGTACGAGAGCGTTCCTGCGTTCAGCCGCGCGTTCAAACGGTGGCAGGGCACGGGCCCGGCGGCGTTCCGGCGCGGGCCCTTCGCACACACACTCGAGAAGCGCTCCGCGACGCGATGAGCGCGAGGTTGCGCGGAGACAGGCGTGGGGAGGAGCTCGACCTGGAAGCCCAGCTCCTCCAGGAGAATCGCGCGATCGCGAGTGACAGTCGCGGGCGCGCCGGCTACCTCGCGCAGGTGTACAGGTTGCTGCCGACGTTGATGCCACTCATGGCATACCCACCGGCCCCGCACACATGCATGGGATAGGAGTCGGTGGTCGCGGGATTCCCGTCCACGTACTCGGAGACGACAGCCGTCCCCGGCGCCTGGCACGCCAGGTGGTTCTTGCTGGTGTTCATGCCGACCATGACGCTGCCGTAGGGACAGGCATGCATTCCGTTGCGCGAAGTCCCCGTGTCGAGGTAGCGGGCGCCGCTCGTGGATGAAAGCTGGGCGCACTTGAAGACGTTGTTGGTGACGTGCGCGCCAATCATGGCGTAGCCCACAGGACAACAATGCATGGTACTGCCATTGACGGTGCATTGCGTTCCCGCGTCATTGACCACCCATCCCGTGAAGGAGAGCGACGACTTCGACAGCTCGACGTCGAACTCCTCCACGCTTTCGGGCGTGCCACCACAGCCGCCCAGCACGGTGATCGCCGCCAGCACCAGGACCGCCTCGAATGCGCTCTTCATGATTTCATTCTCCGTTCGTCCGCCGTTGAGACCGTCGGCGGCTCTTGATGCGTTTCCCTGGACCGGTGGGCACCTGCCACACACAATTTCAGGCTTATCCGCATTATTACGGAGTTTGATTTTTCAAGCAAGACAATGCTCACAGCGGGAGTTATTTCAATCACCAACAGTATGACACGATGCGACGAGCGCGAGGTTGCGCGGAGACAGGCGTGGATCGAAGAGCTGGAGGAGCTCGACCTGGAAGCCCAGCTCCTCCAGCAGGAGCGCGCGATCGAGCAGGAGCACGACCTCCAACGCCCTCGCGAAGCGGTCTCTCAGCAGATGGCAGAGCAAGAGGTCCCGCGTCTCGACGCGAACGGACACCTCGAAGGCATCCAACTCAGCGTCCGTCATGCCGGCATCCAGGCCCAGGCGCTCCAGGCGGTCGCGCGCATAGACGGCGAAGCGTCCGTCATAGAGCGTCCGGGGCGCGTCCCCTGCCCTCACGAAGCCGCGCTCGGGGAAGCGCTGTCTCGACAGGAGATCGAACGCGAAGCGCCACGCGTACACCTGCTTCATCCGCGCGAACTCCACCTCGGTCTTGTGATGCCGTCCCCGCGTCGTCAGTGCCAGGGCATGCGGGGTGAAGGGCAGCGGATGCGCGCTCCCGAAGCGGGAGACGGGGTAATCCCTCGGGGCCTCCAGCTTGTCGTAGCAGCAGCCGATGTTCAGGACGAAGCCCGCCCCCTGGCTCTTGCGGAGCTGCGTGAGGGCGAGCGGCCCGCAGGTGTGCAGACCGATGGAGGCCCGGTCCCGGCCGTGGAAGAGCGGATCGATTCGCGGTTGGAGCCCGTCCTCGACGGAGGCCTGGATGAAACACAGGGTGTCCCCGCCCGGGGGGTGGGTTTTCGTCAGCCACCGCCGGCCCTTGTCCTGCAACGCGGCGTCCCGGTCGATGCTGTGGAAGGTCCACCCGAACGTCCGCGCACAGAGGCGGGCGAGATGTCCCATGCCGCCGCCGATATCGACCGCATGGTGGATGAAGCGCGTTCTGGGCGCGAGCAGGGCGAGCACCCGCTCGAGTTCGTGGGTCTTCTTGGCGCTGAGTCCCTGCGTCTCGGCGACCGTCAGTGCGTGAAGGCCCTCATGCCAGGGCAGCGCCGTCAGTTCCTGGAGCGCGCCCAGGAGCGCATGCAGGGACGGAGGCGGGACGCCCACGAGCGCCCCCTGGTCCAGCCGCCGCTCGCCCGCTTCATCGAGTGACCGGGCATAGGCCAGCCACTCCTCGGGATAGGCGGCGCCGGACCCGGGCCAGCCCTGGAGGATGGAGCGGGACCAGAGCGGGGACCAGGGCTGGAGTTGGTGCGTGAGCGCCTCGAGTCGCGCCTGGAAATCCATGTCGGCGCATCCTATGCGTCACTCACCCTGCCGTCGGTGGAGAGCGCGCTGATTCTCTGCCGGGCCCGCTGCGGCGGCGCTCGGCGGGACGTGTGCTTCCACCCAGCCCACGATGTCTCCGACGACCTTCGCCGCGTCCGGCTCGTGCGCGAGGTCATGGCGCTGGCCCTCGTAGATGATGAGGCGCTTGTCGGAGCTCGTGGCCTGCTCCACCAGGGCGCGGCTGCCATCGATGGAGGTGATGACGTCCTCGCCCCCGTGCACCACCAGCAGTGGGAGCTTCAGGTCCTGGAACTTCCCATCCAGCGCTTCGATGGCGGCGATGAGCGCCTTGGCGGAGCGCGCGGGCAGCTTCTCGTGGGTGATGAGCGGATCCGCGAGGAACTTCTCCTTCTCCGGGCCGTCGTGCAGGAACATCTGGCTGTCCAGGTCCTGCGCGGGAAGCCCGGGGAGGATCGTGCCGAAGATCTTCGCCAGCCGCGTGTCGAAGCCAGTCACCCCCGGCGGCAGCACGATGCCCGCGCCGCTCAGGATGAGCCCGGACACGCCGGAGGCGTGCTGGAGCACGTAGTGCGTGGCGATGAGCCCGCCCATGCTGTGGCCGAACACCATCACCGGCACGCCCGGGTGTCGCGCGCGGGCCTCCTGGACGACGCCGTCCACGTCATCCACCAACTGCTGCATTGACTCCATGCGCTGACGGTCCCCGCCGGAATGGCCATGGCCCCGGTGGTCCTGCGCGACGACGGCGAAGCCCTGGGCCTGGAGCGCTTCCGCGAGCCGGCCGTAGCGGTCGGAGTAGTCACGCAGGCCGTGGATGAGGACCACCACGCCACGCGCGGGCGGTTGGGTGGGCTCCCACCGGACGCTGCTCAGGCACATGCCGTCGGAGGCGGTCCGCTCGAAGCCGGGGGACGTGGCGGGACGCGTGCGGCACGCGGTGGCGGCTGCGCAGCCCTGCAACAGGACGAGCGCGGCCAGGGCGGTGAAGAAGGGGACGGCGGGAAAGGGCTTGTTCATGGGGCCCCATTCACCATGCGGTGCCCAGGCCCACATCGGCCAGATGGCGGATCACACGATGCCCGCGCGCGCGGCCACCAGTGAGGCGCCCGCGCGGGTGCTCACGCCCAGCTTTTCGTAGATGTGGATGGTGTGGTGCTGCACCGTGCGGTCCGACACCCCCAGCTTCCCGGCGATCTCCTTGTTCGTCGCTCCACCTGCCAGCAGGCGCAGCACATCCACCTCACGGGGCGTCAGCGCGGACGTGGGGCCGGGCTCGGGGACTCGCCGGACGTCCTTCGTCCCGGCCACCACCGCGACGCAGTCCGCGTCCAGCCTGCCCGCCTTCACCTCGGCCTCCAGGACCTGCTTCGCCAGGGCCGCGGCCCGCGCGGGACGGTGGGGCCGCTCCTCCTGGAGCGCGACCCAGACGTCGGCCACCGCGAGCAGTCGCGCGGCGCGGGACAGGCCCGCGGGCGGAAGGCCCCGGGGATAGCCTCCGCCATCCAGCCGTTCGTGATGCGCGCCCGCGAGCCGCGCCGCGTCCCGCAGCATGGGCGTGGCGGTGAGCAGCTGCTCGGTGGCGTGGGCATGGCTCCGGGAGGTCTCCCGGTCCGAGGGGGACCAGTCGGGTTGCAGCCACAGGCCGGTGGGCAGGGTCACGTGTCCCAGGTCATGCAGGTACGCCGCGAGCTGGAGCGCGGACTGCTCCGCCGCGTCCAGGCCCAGGCGGGGCGCGGCGGAGGCGCACGCTTCCGCCACGCGCCGTGAGTGTCCGCGCGTGAAGGGGCTCTGCAGGTCCGCGAAGTCCCCGAAGGTCGTCGCCAGCGCGGTGGCGTCGATGGTGGGCGGCGCTTCGAGCAGGCATGCTTCCGCCGCCTCGATGCGCGCATCCGACAAGGTCTGGAGCGAGGCAGTCGCGGCCAAGGCCCGCTTCGCCCACGCCGGGTCCAGCGTCGTCCCGGCTTGCAGCGCCAGGGCTTCCTGCGCCACGGCCGCGCCCGAGCCAACGAAGAAGACGACGGCCACATGCGCCGCCTGCGCGACGCGCCCGACCTCGAGCAGGTCCGTGCCGCCCAGCAATCGCGGGCCGCCCTCCCCGTCCCAGCGCTCGTACGCCTCATCGAGCCCCTGGAGCACTCGCGCGTCCAGCCCCAGGCCGGAGGCGAGCAGCCGCGCCGCGCCACATGCCTCCGCGAACCATTCCGAGCGCAGCCGCCGCGAGGACGTCAGCAGACGCGCCAGCCCGGCGGTGCGGCGGGGCAGGCTGGGATTGGCGTCCAGGACCGAGCGTACGACATGCGCGGTACGGCCCGCGTCCCCGCGCAGCAGGTTGCGGCGCAGGTGCACGTCGTTGCCCAGCCGCGACTCCTCGGCGGCGTAGGCGGTGCAGCCCAGGTGGCGCAGCAGGCCCACGTAGAAGGCGGCCCGGGCGTCGGCCCGTGACAGGCCGCCGTCCAACGCCAGCTCCAGCGAGAACAGACCGGTCAGCAGGCTCTTCTCCCCCTCCAACCCATTGGCGAGGTCGAGCACGGAGGACAACGCGGAAAGCGAAGCCACCGGATCCTGGCGCAGGTTCATCACGGGAAGATCTTGGCACGGAGACGGAGCAAGTGTCCGGAACACAGCGGGTCCTGGCCCGGAGCGCATCGGCCAATTGGCGGAGGCCCGACTGCCCGGGGACGCCAACCCCACTGCCTTCGGCCGACGCACGACCGGCAAGACAGGGGCAATCCATGACACAGTAGCCCCCGTGAGGGGGACACATGGACGGGTCAGCCGGGCTTCCTCGCCCACGACCCGACGCAAAGCCGCCCGCTCCTCCAGCCAGACGGTGATGGGACTTGCGTATGTTCTCCGGCACGCGACACGCCGACAAACATCCCCCCTGGGACCTCCCCATGAATACCGCCTCCCTGCTCCGGCGCTTCTGTCTGGCGCTTCCGCTGTTGTTCTCCTGTTCCACGCCGCCTCCTCCGGCGGCACCGGAAGCGGCGAAGGTGACGACGCGGGATGCCGCGCGGCTCGTGGCGCTTGGCGATGAGCGCACCTTCGGCCCGACCACGCCCCTGCCGTCCGCGTTCGACCAGCAACTGCCCGCGCTCTCCTCTGATGGCACCGGCTTCCTCGCGGTCTGGTCGGACGACGGGGCGCGTGGCGCCGGAAACATTCGCGGCGCGCGCATGGCGGCGGATGGAACGCTCGTCGACCCCGTGGGGTTCGCCATTGGCGAGGCGACGCAGTACTACCGCGTGGGTGCCCCCGGCGTCGTCTGGAACGGAAATGAACATCTCGTGGTCTGGCAGCGCGGCTACTTTTCGGAGTCCGGGAACATCCTCGTCACCGTCGAGTCCGCGCTCGTCAGCCCGTCCGGCGCCATCCGGCGGTCCGCCCTGGCGCCGCGGCTGAACCTCCTGGTGCCGCAGGCCGTGAAGATCACCATGGGCGCCCACGGCTTCCTGGCGGCCTGGTCCGTTGGCACGCGCATCATCGGCCTGCTCTTCGATGAGAGCGGTACCCCCGCGGCCCAGCCCATCGAGCTGATCGCGGGCAAGAGCCTGGGCGAGGGCCTGACGGTCATCTTCGATGGCACGAACTACCTCGTCGTCGGGTCCGGGCAGCTCACCACCGGCGGGAGCCAGGGCATCTGGGCGCGCCGCTTCAACGCGTCGGGGGCGCCCGTGGATGCGGCGCCCTTCAGCCTGAGCGGCGATGTCCTCGCCGCCAGGCCCTCCGCGGCGCGGGTGGGCGACAACGTGCTCGTCGCATGGGAGGACGCGGGCTCGACCGGGGGCGCGGAGTGGGACATCCAGGGCGCCCTCGTGACACCGGGCAGCACCGCGGCCGACCGGTTCCTCATCGCGGACGGGACGGCTGGCAATGGCAAGAAGCAGCCCGCCATCGCCTTCGACGGGACGCACGCGCTCGTGGCCTGGGCGGATGAGGCTTCCAAGCAGGTGCGCGCCGTGCGTGTCCCCGCGGCTGGCAGCGGTGGGCCGGGCGAGCCCATCACCGTGCTCGACCCGCAGGGGGTGGCCACGGAGCCTTGCGTGGCGTTCAGCGGCGGCAGCTTCCTGGTGGCGGGGACCCGGTCCCTCCCCGTCGGTGGCAACGACGTCGTCGCCGCCCGCGTGAGTCCGGAGGGCACCCGCGTCGATGCGGCGCCCGTGACGCTTTCGGTGGGGGCCCCGGCGCAGATGACGCCTCGCGTGGCCTGGTCCCGGGACCGCGCGCTGATGGTCTGGTCAGCCTGGAACGGCGTGGCCTTGGACATCCACGGCGTCCGGCTGGATGCGAACTTCCAACCCCTGGACGGGACGCCGTTCGTCATCTCCGGTGCGGAGGGCAACCAGGATGAACCGGACGTGGTGTCGAACGGAGAGGACTTCCTCGTGGTCTGGCGGGACGACCGGAAGGATGACACCGGAACCCGGCGTGACATCTACGGCGCGCGAGTCACCGCGGAGGGAGCGGTGATGGACGCCCAGGGAATCGCCATCGCCGCGGGCGACCCGCCCGTGGGCCCTCCGACGGCGCGCCAGCATCCCCGGGTCGCCGTCGATGGCTACCGCTACGTCGTGGGCTGGTCGCACGACAACAGTGAGGTGGAACTCGCGCAGGTCAGCCCCCAGGGTTGGGTGAGCGGGAACGTCACTGTCGCGAAGGCGAACAACACCAGCAGCTTCGGGCTTGCCTGCACGCTGAATGGCCTCTGCGCGGTGGTGCTCCCGCTGGACTACCGGGGGTTCTCTCCCCTGGCGTTGTACCGGTTCGACTCCCTCCTGACGAAGTTGAACGAGGCGCCGATGTTCGTCTCGCCTCTCGAGGACCACACCCGGGCCGCGGGCCTCACGTTCGACGGCACCCAATTCGTGGCCGCCTGGATATCCAACAAGAAGTCGAGTCCCGCGGTGCTCGCGGCCCGGTTCACGCCGGTGGGGACCGTGCTGGATGGAACACCGGTCGAGGTCGCGACCGAGGCGAACGCCAGCGAGCCCCAGCTCGCGTCGGACGGCCACGCCGTGCTCATGACGTGGGAGCAGCGCACCTCCGGCAGCTGGGACGTCATGGGACGGCAGTTCGACAAGGCGCTCGTGGGACCGCCAGCGGAGGCGCTCGCGAAGCGGCCCACGGACGAACGCGCCCCGTCGCTCGCGGTCTCCGCGGCCGGCGCGGTCATCGCCGTCTGGGAACTGGATGACCCGGGGCAAGGCGCCATAAGGGTGCACGCGAGCACGGGACGCCTCCTCTCCGTCCTGGGCACGGCCTGTGGCGCCGCGACCGACTGCGGCAGTGGCTTCTGCGTGGACGGCGTGTGCTGCGACTCCGCCTGCGGCGGTGGCACGTCCGACTGCATCGCATGCAGCATGGCGGCGGGCGCGGCGGCGGACGGGACCTGCGGTCCCCGGGCGGCCAATGCCACCTGCGACGACGGAGCGGCGTGCACGCAGAACGACCTCTGCCAGGGCGCGAGCTGCGTCGGAGCCCCCAAGACGGCGCCCTCGCCCGGCCCGTGTCAGGTCATCACCCCGGTGTGTGATCCCGAAACAGGGGACTTCCCCACCACGCAGGCGCCGGACGGAACCGCCTGCGACACGGGTGAGTGCCGCGCGGGAGCCTGCGTGCCAAAGAACGACCCTCCGGACGACGCCGAGCCGGAGGAGTCCGGCTGCGGCTGCACCACCGGCCCTGGCGCGGCGGGCACGTCGTTCATGCTCCTGCTGACGCTGACGGGAATCCTCTGGCGCCGGGCGGGACACGGCCGGTAGCGCCACGAATAAAAGACAACCGCGGTCCGCTCCCCCATGTGACCAGGAATGGGGGCCCTTGCGTATCTCGTACATCCCGTCCTCGCCCCGCGCCTGGGGCACGGGAGCACCGAAAGACGCACTGGGGGAAATGATGAAACGACCTGGCTTGATCGCAGTCTTCCTGATGGGATTCCTGCCCGCCGCGACAGTAAGCGCCTATGTGCTCAACTCGGGGAACCGGTGGAGCGACAATCCCTATGTCATTGATGTCATCACCGGCCCGTTCCAGAGCCACTTCGGACTGGACGCCACGCGCACCATGCACATGGCGCGCTCGGGCCTCCAGGCCTGGCTGAACGTGGGCGTGGGCTTCTCCACCAACCTCGCGTTCTACAACACGACGTCCAGCGCGTCTGACATCGAGATCGAAGCGAAGACGTGCTGCGATGGCGACTGCACCTCGGGGTGCCTCGGACGCGCGACCAACGTCCCCTTCTCCGACAACTGCGCCCTCGACATCTACAAGAACACCAACAGTCCCCAGAGCTACTCGGACGACCGTACCGGCACCTGGGACATCCAATCCATCCTCTCTCATGAGTTCGGGCACTGCCTCGGACTGGGCCACCCCTCCAACCCGGAGGAGGCCATCATGAAGCAGGGGCAGTACGCCTTCGCCGCCTATCCGAAGCGCTTCCCACGCGTGGACGACAAGACGGGCGGGCAGCACGCGCAGTTCATCGCGGACTACCCCATCCGGGTGCGGGAGCGCACCGGCGGCGCCTGGACCCAGGTGGCGAAGACCTCTGGCAGCGTCGGCGTGGCGACCCGCGCGGATGGCTGGTCCCTGGTGGCCTATGAGACGGATCCCACCCGGGACACCACCAGCAACGTGGCCCACCTGGCCATCTCCGCCACCGGTGGCGTCAGCCCCGAGTGCATCAACTGGGACGAGTGGACGTACGACGGCGTGGCCGTCTCCGAGGACACCTCCGGCGGCTTCGCGAAGGCGTTCCTCGCGGCCAACGACGGAGGGCAGATCCTCGTCTACCGGAATATCTACCCCGCCCTCCTGGGCTGCATCACGGGGACGCGCACCCTGACGACGATGTCGTCCCGGCGCCGTCCCAGCCTCGCGTACGACGCGGGCACCGCCCGGCTCGTGATGGCCTTCATCGACCGGGACAGGGGCCTGCTGCGACTCTCCACCTCCGACAGCTCCGGGGCGTGGACGACGCCCACGCAGCTGAACACGGAGTGGACCGACGCGCCCGTCGGCATCGACTGCGGCTACTGGGCACCGGCCGGTGCGAACCGCTGCTTCATGGCCTTCCCCTCCGCGGATGGCACCCACCTCCTGCGCATCGCGGAGGGTTACATCAATGCCTCCGGCAACTACGTGCACGTGGGGACCTCCGTGGCCGGGGGCTGGACCCTCAACGTCGCGCCGGACCTCCAGATCATCAACGGGAACCGGCTGGAGATCATCCACGGGTCCACGGACAACACGCGCAACGCGTATATGTATGTCCGTGATTGCAGCAGCGGGTGCACGGACTCCACGTATCCCCTGGATCAGCGGACCTACGTCGGCGGTGGCATCTCGAGCACGAAGCTGGTGACGGCAGCCCCATGAGCGGCGCTCGCGCAGGCCTGTCACGACACCTCACTGTGAATGACTTTCGGAGCAAGCCAATCATGATGCCTTTCATGAAGCAGGGAATGACGCTCGTCCTTGGAGCGGTCCTGGGTGTGGGCGCCACCGGAGTGGCGACAGGGTTCCTCCCCGAGCAGGCCCGGTCGGGGCCCGTGGCGACACAGGGGCAGATCCACGATGATTATGGCGAGTATGACTTGGGCCCCGAGGGGTACGTGGCCCAGTCGGACGTCATCGTCACGGGCCGCATCACCCGGGTCCTCGGCGCACGAACGGAGACGCGGGGGAGCAAGAACCCGCGGTACTCCCACCAGCTGGAGCTCGAGGTGGACGAGGAGCTCTACCGGAACACGGAGCGCGTGCCCGGCGAGCGGAGCGCGCGTCTGGTCATCTCCGTGCCCGCGGCGGGAACGGACCTCTCCACGGGGCGCCCACATCGCGGCCCCGGGCGGAGGCACGCACCTGTTCTTCCTGAGGCGCTCACCGCTCGTTCCGGGAGCCTTCGTCCTCCTGCACGGGGAGAACGGGCGCATCGACCTGACGGGCCCCTCGGTACGGCACGAGGTGCTGCGCGGCGGCACGCCCTCCGCCGTCCTCGACGAGGTGCGGCGCTACGCCGCGACGGCGCGGGCCTCGCTTCCCTCGACGGTGCGCGAGTCGCTGGGTGCGCTGCCCGAGGGCGTGAAGCCGGGCCGGTTTTACGGGCGGAGCGACACGCCGGCCACGCTGCGGCAGACGCTGAAGACCCAGGCAGAAGGGGTGCCGGTGTTCGACGCGCTGCCGGAGGGCGCGGTGGCCTCGCGGCTCCACGTCCTCAACGTCGGGGACAAGTGCTTCGTGCGCATGCAGTGGGAGCCCGGTGCGGCCTCCGGACCGGTGGCGATCCATGTGAAGGACGCGACCCTCGCACCGACGTGTGAGGCATTGCTCGATAAGACCTTCTGACCCACACCACGGCCCGCTTCGAGCAGTCGGGGCGGGCCGTGGCGGAGGATGACGGTCTATTGGGTCCACGGACGTGTCAGGACCTGGCATTGACGTGTCACGGGCCCGCGTGGACGAAACCGTGCCCCACGGGCATCCAGGGAGGCCCAGGAGGCATGTCCCCTGCAATGCCTGCTTCGAACCTTCCGCTCGTGGAGCGTGTCCCGTGGCCCCCCTGCTCTCGAAGTCCCGCACGAAGTCTTCGCACCGCATCCGCGCGGTCCTGTCCCTGGGCGCGATGGGCGCCGCGCTGATGGGCGGCTGTGGTCCTCAGGACCTGCCCAACGCCGGCGTGGGGGAGGTGTCGCAAGAGATTGTGGGTGGCACCCCCGCGGCCATCACGGACTTTCCCTGGCAGGCCTCCCTGCGGACAGCGAACGGCTCGCACTTCTGTGGCGGTGCCATCCTGGGCCCCTGGTACATCCTCACCGCGCAGCACTGCGTCGTCGGCAGGAACCCGGCAAGCGTGAGCATCGGGGTCGGCAGCGCGACGCGCAGCACGATGGCGTCCACGGGGCAGGTGGTGCAGGTAGCCGACTTCCTGTTGTACCCGGGGTACAACTCCAGCACGGTCGACAAGGATGTTGCGCTCGTGCGGCTCGCCTCTCCGTTGACCTTGAACACCACCACGGTGAAGGGCATCACCATGGCCACGGCGGCGGACGTGACGGCCGGCCGGACCAACCTGGGCGTTATCGCCACCGCGACGGGCTGGGGTATCACGGCCCAGGGGGGCACCCCTCCGGATGACCTGAGGACGGTGGACCTGCCCATCAGCGCGTACACGAATCCCCCCGTTCCGTTGACCGCGTTCATGCTCGCCGCGGGCGGCGTTGCGGGGCAGAGCGCTTGTGACGGGGACAGCGGGGGTCCGCTGGTTGTCAACGGTGCGTCGGGGAAGATCCTGGCGGGACTCGCGAGCTGGGTCGTGAACTGCGTCCAGGCCAGCCACCCGACCGTTTTCGCCCGCGTCTCGGCCATCGAACCGTGGGTGACGAACATCCGCGCCCGTCCCGTCACCCCGCGCCTGTCCGAAGTCCTGTCAGTCCCCGCGGGGACCGGGTGGGCCCATTACACCTTCACCGTCGCGGCGGGCACCCCTTCGCTCAACGCGCAGTTGGTGGGGGGGACGGGCGAAGCAGACCTCTACGTCCACAGCGCCATGCCCACGACGAGCACGTACACCTGCCGCTCGAACCAGAGCGGCAACGCGGAGTACTGCACCATTTCCAGCCCCGCCGCTGGCACCTGGTACGCCTCCGTGCGCAGCGTCTCGGGCGTCTCCAACACGGCGCTGCGCGTGACGACCTACTGAGCCTTGGCAACGGAGGCCAGCACGCGCCGCCTGCGCGATGCCCCACCCGCAACGCCGCACCGTGGCATCGGGGCCGTGGCACTGGGAGTACCGGCCCCGGAACGGCGAGGACGGCCTGGTGCGACCGTTGGACGTGCAACCGCCTGCACCCCGGGTCGGTCAGGATGCGAGCTGAACGCCCGGCCGGGCAAGCCGCCTGGAAAAGTTCAATGATTCCAGGCCCCTGGCGATTCGACGCTCCTGGCCCGCGCGTGTAATCCTGGAAAACGAGTCTCAAGCAACTCGCGCGCTTCGCGTCCGATAATCAGTTCAAGTTCCGCCCCTTCCAAACCTACGAGGCCCACCATGGGTTTCCCCGACATCAAGCGCACCTTCAACGCCGTCCGCACCAACGTCCAGCAGACCTTCGAGGCCAACAAGCAGCTCGTGAAGGGCGGGATCGCGGTCGCGACGCAGGCGTCGAAGGCGATCAACTTCAGCAAGGACGCCTTCCAGCAGATCAAGAACATCAAGGACGGCGCCCAGGGCATCCTCGGGAAGACGAACCTGGACTTCGTCCGCAACCCGACCTTCTCCCAGGGCTTCAAGGGGCTGACCAAGTTCGGCGCGCAGATGGGCGCCGCCATGCGCTACGCGGGCATCCCCGGCGCGGTGGCCGCGGGCGCCACGGCCTTCAAGGACGTCCGCCAGGCCATCCGCTCCGGCAGCAAGGACGACATCATCACCGCCACGCGCTCCTCCCTGGACGCGGCCAAGTCCACCATCTCCGCCGCGACGGGCGGCATCGTCGGCAGCAAGGTGATGGGCGGCGTGCTGGGCGGCAGCATCTTCAAGGGCAAGCTGGACGCCGGCAAGGCGGCCTTCGACACCTTCAAGAAGGCGCTCCCCAACGCCAGCGACGACGTGCTCAAGGCCGTCAAGGGCGCCGCCACCAAGGGCATCATGGAGGGGGCGTCGCTGAAGAACGTGGGCCGCGCCGTCACCACCGCCGCGGGCGACGCCGCGAAGGCGGGCAGCACGCTGGCCAAGGGCATCCTGGGCAGCGGGACGCGCTCCGCCGCCAAGGCCGCGCTGTCCACGGTGGGCCGCGAGGCCGGTGAGGCCGCCCTCAAGCAGGGCGCGAAGGCCGCCGCGGGCACCGCCGCCAAGGCGCTGGGCCGGTTCGCCCCGGGCGTCAACGTGGCCATCGCCGCCGTGGACGTGGCCAACGCGGGCGCGACGCTGATGGACAAGAACGCGGGCGTCGGCAAGAAGGTGACGTCGGTCATCACCGCGGTGGGCTCCATCGCCGCGGCCACCAACATCCCCATCGTCAGCCAGGTGGGCGCCGCGGTCTCCACGGTGTCCAGCATCGTGGGCGCCTTCTTCAAGTAAGCGTTCAAACCCTCGCGGTTTGTCAGAGCGGCTCGGCTGGACTAGATCTCAGTCCATGCCGAGCCGTCGCTTTGTTCCCCATTGGCGCGGACGCGGACACGTCGTCTATCTCCCGGGAGCATTCGTGACCCCCCCTCAAGGGACTGCAGGATCCGGCCGCGGTGTCGAGCGACTGCTGAAGATGAGCCCGGTGGTGAGCAGCGTCTCCGCCGAAGCTCTCAAGCTTCCCAGCGTGCAGGCCCCCTCCCTGGAGGGCATCGCCGTGAGCGTCCCCACCCCGGACGACCTCACGGAAGAGGACCTGCTGCGCGCCTTCCACGAGAAGCGCCGCGCCCTGGCCACCACGCGCGAGCGTCAGAAGGGCGAAGCGCTGGAGCCGGGCGACGACGTCCAGCTCAACATCGTGGGCTATTGCGACGGCAAGCTCATCCCCTTCTCCGCGCGCTTCGGCATGACGACGGAGCTGGCGCCCATCGAGGCGCTGCCCGGGTTCTGCGAGGCCCTGGCGGAGGGCGGCAAGGTGGGCGAGTCCATGCAGATCGCCCTGGAGCTTCCGGCGGACTACCCGGTCGAAGGCCTCCAGGGGAAGCCCGCCCGCTTCCTGGTGGACATCGTCGGCGCCCACCAGGTGACGATGCTTCCGGACAGCTCCCCGGAGTTCCTCCAGAAGCTGGGGATGGGCAGCACGCTGGAAGAGGTGTTCGCCAACATCCGCGAAGAATTGGAGGACGAGGTCGCGGGGCAGCTCTGGGCTCGGGCCCAGGACATGGTCCTGGACGAGGTGGCCCGGCGCGCGCCGGTGGAGCTTCCCCGGGTGCTGGTGGAGGAGGAGCTCCGCCGCCGCTGGGTCCAGGCCGAGGGCCAGGCCATGGTCGCCTACCACTTCGACGTGGACGAGCAGCAGGAAGCGCTCCAGGGGTGGCTCACGGACCCCACCACGCGCGCGGACACCGAGCGCCGGTTGCACATCGGCATCGCGCTGAAGGCCGTCACCGAGGCGGAGAAGCTGCAGCTCACGCCGGAGAAGCTGGAGCAGCTGATCCGCGACTACGTGGAGCCCTTCGGGTTGAGCGCGGAGGACGCCCACGCCGCCCTGCGTGAGTCGCCCGAGACGACACGCCGCCTGGCCGAGCTGGGCTGGTACCTGCTCGCCGTGGAGCACGTCATGAACAAGGCGAAGGTCACCTTCGAGGGCGCGGAGCAGGGCTGAGGCGGCCTTGGCTTCGTGTGTCAGCTCTCGCTGAACCACAGGCCCAGGCCGCCCAGCAGGCCCAGGCCCAGGAACATCACGGCCAGTCCCCACGTCTGGCGGCGCGACCACCGAAGCCCTTCGCCGTACCGGTGGCCACACCACAGGATGAGGACGGCGAACCCCAGGCAGATGGACGCGGGCCCGGCGGCGACCAGCATCCGGCGGGCCGTGCCGCTCACGTCCGCGACCGCCAGCACCGCCAGCGGCCAGAAGCCCACGACGAGCACGCCCAGCACCAGCCAGAAGGCCCCCCGCCCTTCCCAGGTGTTCAGCTCCAGGTAGTCCACGACGCGCCGCCACCAGGTGCGGGGCGGTTCCGGGGGCGGCGGCTCGGGGCTGCGCTGGGAGTTGTCGGGGAACACGGGCGTCTTTTCTAGCACGGGGGCCATGGCCGGGAGACGTCCCGTGTCAGTACAGCTCCGCGCTGGCGAGGTAGGGCGCGGCGGTGCTGTTCTCGCCGCCCACCACGAGCAGTCTGCCATTGGCCAGCAGCGTGGCCGTGTGACCCCGGCGGGCCTGGATGAGCGAGCCGGTGCCGGACCACACCTTGAGGGCCGAGTCATACGCCTCGGCGGTGCCGAGGATGCCGGCGGTGCCCGCTCCGCCCACCACGAGCACCTTGAAATCGGGCATCCGCGTCTCCGTGAAATGGGATCGGGCTTGCGCGAGCCCGGCCGCGGGGCGCCCGAGGGTCTGCGCGTTGCCCGGCGTGAAGGCCTCGGCCGTGGCGAGGGCGCCGCTGGCCCCCGCCCCGCCCATCACGAGCACCCCGCCGGTGTTCAGGAGCGTCGTGCCGTGCGCGTAGCGAGCCTGGGTGACGGAGCCCACGGCGGTCCAGGTGCCCGTGACCGGGTTGTACCGCTCGGCCGTGGCAACGGCAGCGGAGCCATATCCGCCCACCACCAGTATCTGCCACTCGGGAGCCGCGGGCACCGCGGTCGCCGTGTGGGTGTGGCGACCCGCGGTGAGTGAGCCCGTCGTGCTCCAGGTGCCCGTCTCCGCGTCATAGATCTGGGCCGTGGCGAGGGCGCCGCTGGGGCCAGAGCCTCCCGCCACGAGCACCTTGGCCGTATTGAGAAGCGGGGTCGCGGTGTGGAGATAGCGGGCCGTCGTCAGCGAGCCGGCGGCGGTCCAGACGCCCGTGGCCGGGTCATACACCTCCGCCGTGGCGAGCCGGGCACTGCCAAATCCACCCACCACGAGCACCCCGCCCGTCGCCAGCAGCGTCGCGGTGTGGGAGTAGCGGGCCTGGGCGAGCGCGCCCGTGGCGGACCACGTCCCGGTGACCGGATCATAGAGCTCCGCGCTCGCGAGCGCGCCGCTGGGACCCTGACCGCCCACCACGAGCACCTTGCCGTTGTCCAACCGCGTCGCCGTATGGAGGCGGCGGGCCTGCGCGAGCGCGCCGGTGGCGGTCCACGCGCCGACGGCCGGGTCGTACTCCTGGAAGCTGCTCAGGGGGCCGCTGGGTCCCGAGCCGCCCGCAATGAGCACCTTGCCGTCGGGCAGCAGGGTCGCCGTGTGCCAGGTGCGGCGCTGCGCGAGCGGGGCGAAGGAGCGCCAGGTGCCGGCCGCGGGGGTCAGGACCTCGGTGCTGGAGAGGATGTCGCTGGGGCCCTTGCCGCCCGCCACGAGCACCGTGCCATCCGGCAGCAGCGTCGCGGTGTGCTGGGAGCGGGCCACCGCCAGCGAGCCCGTCGCCGTCCAGACGCCGGTGGCCGGCGCGTAGAGCTGGGCGGTGGCAAGCGGGGCGCTGGCGCCAGCTCCACCCGCCACCAGCACCTTGCCGTCGGGCAGCAGCGTCGCCGTGTGGCTGGAGCGGGCCGCGGCCAATGCGCCCGTCGCCGTCCAGGCGCCAGTGGCCGGATCATAGAGCTGCGCGGTGGCCAGCGGGGCGGTGGCGCTCCTGCCGCCAACGACCAGCACCTTGCCGTTGGGCAGCAGCGTCGCCGTGTGGCTGGAGCGGGCCGCGGCCAGTGTGCCCGTCACCGTCCAGGTGCCGGTGGCCGGATCAAACACCTCCGAGGTCGCGAGGGGCGCGCTGGGGCCCTGCCCTCCCGCGACGAGGACCCGGCCGTCGGGCAGCAACGTCGCCGTGTGGACGCTGCGCGCCTGCGCGAGCGAACCCGTGGGACTCCAGGCGCCGGTCGCGGGGTCATACAGCTCGCAGGTCGCGAGCGGGCCGCTGGGGCCCTGGCCACCGGTGACGAGCACCCGGCCATCACTCAACGGTGTCGCCGTGTGGCTGGAGCGGGCCTGGGCGAGCGCGCCGGTGGTGGACGCGGTGTGGGTGAACGGGTCGTGCAGTTCGGCGCTGGCGACGGGGCCGTTGGGGCCCTGCCCTCCCGCCACGAGCACCCGGCCGTCGGCCAGCGGGGTCGCCGTGTGGAGCTGACGGGCCTCGGAGAGCGACGGCGGCGCGGTCCAGAAGCCGGTGGCCGGGTCGTACACCTCGGAGGTCGCGAGGCGGTAGCCGCCGGGGGCCAGCCCTCCCGCCACGAGCACCCGGCCATCGAGCAGCCTCGTCGCCGTGTGGAAGCCGCGAGCCTGCGTGAGCCAGCCGGTGAAGGAGGCGCCAGTCGCCGGGTCATACACCTCGGCACTCTTGGGGGCGCTGCTGGTGCTGTCGAATCCGAACGCCTCGTGTCCGCCCACGAGGAGCACCCGGCCATTGGGCAGCGGCGTCGCCGTGTGCTGGGAACGGCCCTGGAGGCCGGTGGCGGCGGTGGCGGCCCAGACGCCGGTGACCGGGTTGTACGCCACGGCGGTGGCGTAGACGGTACCGCTGGGGCCACCCCCGCCCGCCACGAGCACCCGGCCATCGGACAGCAGCGTCAGCGCGGGAGCGTCACGGTAGTGAGGGAGTGCACCGGTCGCGGCCCACGTGCCGGTCGCAGGGGTGTAGAGCAGGGCCGAGGAGTAGTAGCTCGTACTGGAGGTGCTCAAGGACCTCCCGCCCACGAGCAGCACCTTGCCATTGGGCAGCAGCGTCGCCCGGTGTTCGTAGCGGATGTTGGGGAGTGAGCCGGTGGGGGTCCACGTGCCGGTGGCCGGGTCATACAGCTCGGCCGTGGCGAGCGCCGTGGGGATGTTCTCCATGGGGACGCCGGGCGGGTAGCGGCCGTATCCGCCCGCCACCAGCACCTTGCCATTGGGCAGCAGCGTCGCGGTGTGTGAGTAGCGGGCCTGGATGAGCGAGCCGGTGGCGGACCACGTCCCGGTGGCCGGGTCAAACAGCTCCGCGAGGGCGACGTTGCCGCTGCTCCCCGTCCCGCCAACCACGAGCACCCTGCCGTCGTTCAGCAAGGTCGCCGTGAGGTGACGGCGGAGCACCGCGAGCGAGCCGGTGGCGGACCACGTGTTGGTGGCCGGGTCATACACCTCGGCCGTGACGAGCTCACCGCTGGGCCCCGTCCCGCCCACCACGAGCACCCTGCCGTCGGCCAGCAGCGTCGCCGCGTGCTCCGTCCGGACCGACGTCATGGAGGCCGTGAGGGGGAGCGCCATCGCCCCATCTCCTTCGTGTTCCGGCCCGGGCCCGCAGGCAAGAAGCGCGAGCGCGAGCGCCGCTGCCAGGTGGATGGTGCGATGACGAGGCCCGGGGGCTGCGGCGCGCGACGGAGTCGCTGCCAGGGAGAGGTGATGCATGGGGTTCACGCTTTCGGGGGTGTGGAGACTTCGAGTTGAAACAGTCCTTGTTCACCGGCATGGCCAAACACGATGCAGGCCCGCGCCTGGCCCTGAATCCAGCTCAAAATAATATTCTAGTTTTACCATGAATCCATCTGTAACCGGTAAGGCTATGAATTGTAGCCTTGCCGGTTACAATCCTCCTCGGCCGCGAGTCCCCTTCCTCCGTCCCTCCTCTGAGCGGCCCCTCCGTCCTTGCGTGGCACCGTGAGTGCAGCGGAGGCATTGCCACTCCATGACCGGGACCGGGGACATTCGCCTCCGGTTCCATCCCCGCATCGGAGGTTCCGTGAAACGTCTTGCATGGCCCTTCGTGCTGCTCACCGCGTTCTCGACCGCGGCCCTGGGCAGCACGAATCCGAAAGGCAGTCCTCCCAATCTCATCCAATCCGCCACCCGGACGGCTGTCTTCACCCCCGTGGATGACCGGGGGCAGCCCATCGACATCCTGCCCGTGGGTGACTCGCTCACCGTCGGTGCCCAGGGGCTGGAGCCCAACACCGTCTACGAGCTGCGCTTCGCGCTGGACGCGGAGCGCATCCCCACGCTGAAGGAGGCCGTCGGCTTCGCCCGCGCGACGACGGACGCCAAGGGCGTGCTCGCGCCGCACATCCTCTGGTTCCAGTCCGGTGTCGTGGGCTGCCCGGAGCGCGCGGCCCCGCCTGAGTCGCCCTACCGCTTCCCCAGCTTCGAGCGCGCCCGGGAGGCGCTCGACGGCCGCACGCTGCTCGTCACCGCGCAGGCCGTGGCGGCGGACAAGACCGGGGAGATTCCGCCCATGAAGCTTCCCGTGGGCGAGCCGGTCGCCGCGTTCAACCTCCCCATCAAGGTGGGCGCCACCCCGCGCGTCTACCCGTCCACCGCCGACGGCTGTCTGCTCAACGCCCATGAGACGGGCCGGGGCGACCTGTACGTGACGGGCTCCGGCTTCCGGGGCAACGAGACCGTGGAGGTCTCCATCGTCCCCAACCAGCGCGCCTGGCGCGAGGGCGACGCCTTCGCGGACGTGTCGGGTGACAACTTCGCCGCCGCTCCCAAGAAGGTCGTCACGGACGCCTCCGGCCGCTTCACGATTCCGGCGTGGAACGCCGATTTCCAGCGCCGTGGCGTCTACGACATCATCGCGCGCCGTCCCCTGTTCAACCCGCCCACGGGCGTCCTGAGCGCCAGCGACATCGTGTCCTACGGCATCGACACGGGCGTCGTGCTCTACATGCTCTACCCGGTGGGCGGCCCCACGATGGACCTCGCCGGCCGGCCCCTGAACAGCTTCCCCTACTTCGAGTTCGCGGACTCGTTCGCGGACACCGCCGACCCGGTGTGGGGCGCGGTGGATCCCACCTACGTGCCCGCCGGCCACCCCGGCGGCACCTGGGCGGCCTACTACGTGGTGAACCACCGCACGGTGCTGGGCTGGACCTTGAACACCAGCCTCGTGGACGTGTCGGGCGGCATTGAAATCCAGCAGGTGAAGGCGGGGTGCGTGAACGGCACCGACGTCGTCATCTGGCAACCGCCGCTCGTGAAGGGCTCGTACGACGTCGTCGTGGACTTCGGCTCCACCGTGGCCAGCACGCCCGGCGCCTACGCCACCGACGGCAACTACAACGACACCGTCGACTTCCTGGATGGCTCCAACCAGATTGGCTTCCAGGTGGCGAAGGATCCGTACGCCTTGGGCACCTACCCCATTGGCCAGGACAGCTACTCCGTCGACGACTACTTCCCCACCATTGGCGGCGCCTCCAACGTCGACCTGCGCGCCGTCGTGCGCTACCCGGCCGTCGCCGCGGGCGTGGGCACCGCCGTCGCCGCGGGCACCTTCCCGCTCTTCGTCATCCAGCACGGCAACCACCGCATCTGCTACAACTCCCAGACCCACGCCGCCTGCACCAACCGCGTGCCCAATCATCAGGGCTACATGCGGCTGCTCGACACGCTGGCGAGCAACGGCATCATCGCGGTCTCCATCGACGCGTATGACCTGTCCGGGGCCGTGCCGCAGTGGATCCCCGAGCGCGGCCAGCTCATCCTGAAGCACCTGGAGCAGTGGTCGCACCTCAACAACGCCGCCACCTACCCCAGCTACCCGAACTTCTTCGCCGGGCGCTTCAACGGCAAGCTGGACATGACGAAGATCTCCGTGTCGGGCCACTCGCGCGGCGGTGAAGCGTCGGTGTCCGCGTACATGCAGAACACCGCGTTCAACATCGTCTCCGTGTCCTCCATCGCGCCGGTGGACGGGCAGCTCTACACGCTGCCCGCGGGCGTGCCCTACTTCGTCATCCTGCCCGCGGCGGACGGCGACGTGACGTCGCTCGCCGGCGCGAAGATCTACGACCGGGCGCTGGGGACCAAGAGCTCCATCGACGTGTATGGCGCCAGCCACAACCTCTTCAACACGGTCTGGGCGGCGGACGGCGATGACTCACCCAGCACGCGCAACGACTACATCACCGCGCCCAACCAGCAGCGCATCGGTGAGTCCTACCTGTCCGCCTTCGCCCGCATCTACCTGAAGAACGAGACGGTCTACGCGGACATGATGCGCGGCCAGCTCACGTTCCCGTCCACCGCGGGCTACAAGATCTACGCGACGCACCACGAGAACTCGCACACGCGGCTCAACAGCGGCTCCACCACCGGCTTCACCCCGGGGGGGCTCATCACGCTGGCCAACGCGAGCAACCCCGCGCCGCACAGCACCAGCGTCCTGCGCGCCACCTGGACGGGCAACACCGCCACCGCGACGTTCACCGTCCCCGTGGCCCAGCGCGACACCACCGGCTACGAGGTGCTGTCCTTCCGCGTGGCCCAGACGACGTCCGCGTCCAACCCCGCCAGCGGCACCCAGGACTTCCGGGTGGAGCTGGCCACCGGAGCGACCGTCAAGGCCACCTCCACCTCCCTGTTCGACGTCATCCCCAAGCCGTACGTCCGGCCGGGCAACGTCGTCCTGCACACGGTGCTGACCACCGTGCGCATCCCCCTGCATACCTTCATCATGAACGGCAACGGGGTGACGCTGACCAACGTCGACACCGTGCGCATTCGCTTCACCAGCCCTTCCACCGGAGACATCTATGTCGACGACGTCGAATTCTCCCGCTAGCCGTCTGTTCCTCGTGGCGGCGGCCTGCCTGGCGCTGACAGGCTGCGCGGAGGAGACCAAGGGTGCCACCGAGCCCCCCGCCACGGCTCCCACCGCGGCGCCGGCCACCCAGGCCCCCGCGCCCATCCGCGCGGAGCCCACCTCGCCGGACGCGGCCCGTCCGGTGGAGGTGCTCCGGGTGTCCGCGCGCAAGGTGCGCGGGGACGCCGAGCTGACCCGGATGGCCGGGCCGGCCCTGCTCGCCCGCGCGGAGGCTCCGATCGCCATCGAGGTGCAGACCCAGGAGCCCCTGGGCTCGCTGGAGCGCTCGTCCTCGCCGGAGATCTACCTCAACGGCGAGCGCGTCGGAGACACCTGGGCGGTTCCGCCCGACCGCCTCTTCGTCTTCCTGCCGGACGCCAAGTCGCTCAAGGACGCGAACGAGGTGACGGTGGCCTGGCTGGGCAACGAGGCCCAGACGCGCTCCACCCGTCCGGCCACGCTGACCCGCCAGATGCTGCCCTGAGCCTGGGGCAGTGCTGACTCCGGGCGCGGGCGCTCCCCTCATGGGGGAGGGCCCGCGCCCTTTTCACGCCCGGCCTCCAACGCCCTCGCGAAGCGGGCCTTGCGAAGCCGGAGGGCTAGAACTTCTGGCGCACATGCCCGTTGAATGACGCCATGGCCTACAACGTCCCGCTTCCCCTGCGCGCGCTCCTGCCGCTGGGGTTCACCGCCCTCCTCGTGATGCTGTCGCCCCGGGTCCTCGCGGCCCGGGCCACCACGCGCTCCCTGGGCGGCGAGAACCGCTACCTGACCCACGTCACCACCGACAAGCCGCTCTACCGCCCCGGAGAGCAGGTGCTGGTGCGCGGCCTGGTGCTGGAGGCCCTGAGCCGCAAGCCGTACGCGGGCTCCCTCCAGGCGCAGCTGGAGGTGCGGGGCCCCAAGGGGGACGTCGTCACCACCAGCACGGCGTCCACGGCGGACGCCGTCTGGGGCTACGCCTGGCCCATCCCCGCCGGCCAGCCCGGCGGCGAGTACACCCTGCGCGTCACCTACCCGTGGACGGGCGCGGCCCCCGCGGAGCGGAAGTTCGACGTGCGCGCCTACCGGGCCCCCCGGCTCAAGTCCCAGATTGAGTTCCTCCGGGACGGCTACGGGCCGGGCGACACCGTCACCGCCACGTTGGACGTGAAGCGCGCGGAGGGCGGCGTGCCCGAGGGCGCGAAGGTCACGGCCAACGCGCTCGTGGATGGCGCCACCGTGGCGCAGGTGCCGTGCACGGTGGACGCGAAGGGGCGCTGCACCGTGCGCTTCCCGCTGCCCGCGGCGATGGAGCGCGGCGAAGGCACACTGGCCTTCACCATCGAGGACGGGGGCGTGGTGGAGTCCGCGGCGAAGACGATCCCCATCCTCCTCCAGACACTGGACCTGGCCCTGTACCCGGAGGGCGGCGACCTGGTGGTGGGGCTCGCGTCGCGCGTCTACTTCGAGGCGCGCACGCCCGCGCGCAAGCCGGCGGACCTGGCGGGCCGGGTGGTGGAGGTGGGCAGCGGCAAGGTGGTCGCCCGCGTGCGCTCGGAGCACGAGGGCCGTGGCCGCTTCGAGCTGACCCCGCAGGAGGGTGTGCGGTACGCGCTGCGCATCGACTCGCCGTCGGGCATCCAGAAGAGCTTCCCGCTGCCGGAGGTGAAGCCGCGGGGCGCCGTCATCCGCGTGCGCGAGGACGTGGTGCCCGCGGGCCGGCTGGTGCAACTCGCCGTGGGCCTGTCCAACGTCGGCCGCGCGACGGTGACGCTGAGCCAGCGCGAGGTGCGCGTCGCCTCGGCGGTGATTGGCGATGTGAAGGGCGGGCCGGTGACGCTGGATCCGGGCGAGGCGGACGGCGTGCTCGTCGCCACGGTGTGGGACCACGACGGGCGGCCTCTCGCGGAGCGGCTGGTGTTCCGCCAGCCCTCGAAGGAGCTGGCGGTGGAGCTGAAGGCGGACCGCACGCGCTACGTGCCCGGGGGCCCGGTGCAGCTCACTGCCAGGACGACGCGCGGCGGCCAGCCGGTCTCCGCGCTGGTGATGCTCACCGTGACGGATGACGCGGTGCTGGAGCTGTTGGAGACGCGCGACCAGGCGCCGCAGCTTCCGGTCATGGTGCTGCTGGAGCCCGAGGTGAAGGAGCTGGCCGACGCGCAGCTCTACCTCGACGCGAAGAATCCGAAGTCGAAGCTGGCGGTGGACCTGCTCCTGGGGACGCAGGGCTGGCGGCGCTTCGCGCTGACCGACACGCAGGCCTTCCTCGCCCGGCATGGGGACGCGGCGATGCGCGTGCTCGCGGTGCGCTGGCCGCAGGAGCCCGTCCGCAAGCCCCGGCCGTCCGTCAGCAGGTCCGGACGCGGCGGCGCCGTCGCCTCTGGCCTGGCGGGGCCCCTGGGAGACGGACAGCCCCTGATGGACCGGAACATCGTGGACGAGGATGACGCCTTCGCCGGCCACGCCGAGGGCGCGGTCCTCCCCGAAATGGCCCCTGTCGCCGCGGCGGTCGCGGCGCCCATGGCTCCGGCACAGGATGCCCTGGAGGCAGAAGCCCCGGCCCCCGTGCTCCAGTTGGCGAAGGAGGAGGTGGCGCCGATGGAGGCGCGGAAGGCCGCTCGCGCGAAGCGGGACATGCGCTTCGACGACAAGCATGTCCTCCAGGGGAATCTGCTCTACCTGCGCGAGTTCGCGCACACCGCGCGGCCGAACCGCAAGGCGGGAGACCGGGTCGACTTCGCGGAGACGCTCTACTGGAACGCCGGGGTCCGCACGGATGCCCGCACCGGCGAGGCGCGGGTGTCCTTCGCGATGAGCGACTCGGTGACGACGTTCAAGGCGTTCGCGGGGGCGGTGGGCGGTGACGGCGCGCTCGGCTCGGCGGTGGCGGAGCTGGAGTCCGTGCAGCCGTTCTACGCGGAGCCCAAGCTGCCGCTCGAGGTGACGTCGGGAGACGTGGTGCGGCTGCCGGTGGCGCTGGTGAACGGGACGGAGGCGCGGCTTTCGGGCGCGGGGGTGAAGGTGGAGCTGAAGGGGGACGTGAAGGTCTCCGGCGGCCCCACGCTGGACCTGGCCTCGCAGGCGCGGGCCCGGCAGCTCTTCTCGCTGGAGATTGGCCAGGAGGCGCGGCCGGTGGACGTGAAGCTCACGGCGAGCGCGGGCGAGTACACGGACGTCGTCACCCGCACGCTGTCCATCAAGCCCCGGGGCTTCCCGGGCCGCGTGTCCTTCGGCGGGCTGCTGTCCGCGAAGGCAGCCGCGGCGCACCGGGTGGTGCTGCCCCAGGGCCTGGTGCCCGGCAGCGTGCGGACGTCCATCGCCGTGTACCCGGGCCCGCTGGCCAACATGACGGAGTCGCTGGCCCGCCTCATCCAGGAACCCTCCGGCTGCTTCGAGCAGACCAGCTCCACGACGTACCCCATGACGATGGCGCAGCAGTACTTCCAGACGCACACCGGCGTGAACCCGGAGCTGGTGGCGAGCGCGAAAGAGAAGCTGGAGCGCGGCTACCAGCGGCTGGTGGGCTACGAGACGTCCGAGAAGGGCTACGAGTGGTTCGGGCAGAACCCGGGCCATGAGGCGCTGACCGCGTTCGGCCTCTTGCACTTCACGGACATGCGCCAGGTGCGTGAAGTGGACACCGCGATGCTGGAGCGCACGCGCGAGTGGCTGCTCCAGCAGCGGGACGGCCAGGGCGGCTTCAACCGCAAGCGCCGCGCGCTGCACGTGTGGGTGGAGGACGCGGACACGTCGAACGCGTACATCCTCTGGACGCTGCTGGAGAGCGCGGGCCAGCCGGGCTCGCAGGCGAAGGAGCTGTCGCGCGAGGTGGCCTCGCTGAAGGCCGCCGCGGCGAAGAGCACCAACAGCTACGTGGTGGCCCTGGCGGCCAACGCGCTGGCGCTCGCCGGTGACACCGCCGAGGCCCGGAAGCTGATGGGCCGGCTCGCCTCCTCGCAGGGGCAGGACGGCGTGGTGGGCGGCGCGACGCAGTCCATCGTGGGCAGCTCCGGAGAGACGCTGAACATCGAGACCACCGCGCTGGCGGTGCTGGCGTGGATGCGCGACCCCGCCTACGTGGGCAACGTGGAGCGCGCGATGAAGTTCCTCGCGGAGTCCAGCGACGGTGGCCGCTACGGCGCGACGCAGAGCACGGTGCTCGCGCTGCGCGCCATCATCGCCTACGACAAGGCGCGCGCGTCGAAGCTCACCCCGGGCCTGGTGCGCGTCTACGTGGACGGACGCCCGGTGGGCGAACCGGTGCGCTTCGACGGCTCCACCCAGGAAGCCCTCAAGCTGCCCGACGTGAGCGCGCTCCTGGGCGCGGGCGAGCGCCGCGTGGAGCTGCGGATGGAGGGCGGCGCGGAGCTGCCGTACTCGGTGGAGGTCACCTTCAACATGCTGACGCCGGACAGCTCGAAGGACACGGCGGTGACGCTGGAGGTGGCGCTGGCGAAGACGGCGCTCACCGAGGGTGAGCCCACGGAGGCGCGGGTGGTGGTGGCCAACCGCACGGGCCAGCGGCTGCCCACGGCGGTGGCCATCTTCGGCGTACCGGGCGGGCTGGAGGTGCGGCACGACCAGCTCAAGGAGCTGGTGAAGCGGCAGGTGGTGGATGCGTACGAAGTGCTCGGGCGCGACGTCGTCCTGTACTGGCGGGGCATGGAGCCCCACAAGCGCATCGACGTGCCGCTGTCCCTGATCGCCGCGGTGCCCGGCACGTACACGGGCCCGTCCAGCCGCGCGTACCTGTACTACGCGGACGAGCACAAGACGTGGAGCGAAGGTGTGAAGGTCACCATCGCCCCGAAGCCGTAGCCGCGCAGGGAGCCGGACAGACGGGGGTGGGGAGGCCGTGCCCTGGCCTCCCCGCTCGTCTACTGTAGGCGTATGAGGACCGTCGCTGAATGGAAGGCAACGCTGCGTGCCGAGCTGAAAAACGCACTGCGCACTCGCAATGCATCCGCCTCGGCGGTGCTTCGGGAAACGCTCGCCGCCATCGACAATGCAGAGGCGCCCGATATCAGCGTCGCGCCCGCACCGCTCGGTGGCGCCATCGCCGGCAGCGCGGAGGGACTCGGGAGCGGCGAAGTGTCTCGACTGCTCTTGTCTCCAGAGGCGGTGGAGGCGCTCATCCAGCGTGAACTCCAGGAGCGTCGCGACGCGGTGGCGCTCTACATCCAACTTGGAAGGCACGAAGAGGCCAGCGCGCTGCAGACGCAAGTGGATGTGCTCCTGGCGCTTTGAGCGCGGCGGGCTCAGCGCCAGAACACCACGCACGTGATGGAGTTGCTCGCTCCGAAGCCCGGCAGGACGCCCGCGTCGCCACCCCAGTACACGCAGTTGGCGAGCGCATCGTTCTGGTATCCCAACACGCCGCCATGCCCGTTCGGCGTCATGGCGAGGCTGAAGTCGAAGTTGCCCGCTCCCAGGCTCGCCGTGAGCAGGTCGCTCACTGCCTGTCCAAAGGAGTCCGCCGACCCCGGAGCGTCCGTCGCCGCGCGGTAGAGCACCCAGTAGAGGTCGTCGTGCGACAGCGCATTCAGGTTCGACCTCGCCAGGAACTCCTCGCGCGTGCGGTTCTTGATGCTCTCGGGGACGGGACCGCTGACAGCCTTCGCCAACTTCATGGGGACACTCCGTGTCGTGTGTGGAAGGAACCCTTCCTTCCCGCCCCCAGCCCTGAGCAATGACGATGCCAGGGCGCAGGAACACCCCTTCCCTCGGAAGCCCCGTCCCGGACGAATGCCACTGACGCGTCAGCGCCCACGTTGACCCGTCAGCGCGGCGAGCTGATGGGCACGGCGGGTCTCCGGAGACTGCGAGTGTTCACCGGCGAAGGAGTGAGCCCATTGGCCTGACGCGAATGACAGCGCTACCCTGGCGAGGCAGCACAAACCCTCAACCAGGAGAAGCGAATGCGATCGCTAATCATTGCCGGACTGATGGCCGTGGGGCTGATGGTGGGATGTGGCGGCCCCGAAGCCTCCGCGGACGAGCAGGCGACCCTCATGCAGACAGCGGAGAGCGCGAGCAACGACGAAGGTGGAGTGGTTCAAGCGGCGGGAGCATGCGACCTCTGCCATACCAGGTGGGTTGCCTGCCTCCGTCGCACGGGGGGAGATGTCAGTTGCGATGAGACCTATGAAGCCTGCCTGCTGGAGAATGGCTGCGAGTCCCAATAGGCATCACGGGTTCGCGTCCACGAGTGGCCTGGGCCCGCAGCCCTGGCCACCTCATCCACGACGTGACGCGGTTCATGAGCCGTCACGGGGACAAGGCGCGCCGGGCCTGCTCCAGGTGCTCCTGGCACTCGACGTTCGCGGGTTCCAGGCGGACGCACTGGAGGAAGGCCGTTTCCGCCTGAGGGTAGTCCCCCTCCCGCATGGCGAGGACGCCCAGATGGAAGTAGGCCCGCGGGTGCTCCGGATTGTAGCGAAGCGCTTGACGGAGGTGTGCCTTCGCCTTCACCGGATCGCCCCGAGTGAGCGCGATGAGGCCCTTGTTGGCCCCACAGGTCGGCGGAGCGGGGCGTGAACTCCAGCCCCAGGTCGCAGTACATCTCCGCCTTGTCCAGGTTGCCATCGAGCAATTCCTGGACGCACCGTGGATTGTAATCACTCACGTACTCACATCTGAAGGACTCCGGTTCGTGAGCGCAGTCCGCGAGGAGCAGCACCGCGACACAGGCCATGACCGCACGCATCGAGTCCATGCGTGCCATTTTTGCACGAAATCTTCTGGCGCGTACGCCGTGCTCACGGCGCCAGGACGAGGCGCTGAACCCGCCTTTGACTGGCAAGCCAGGGCCGCCTGGCATGTCAGACGGGGGGAGTACTGTCTTCAATTCCTGACGCCCCCACGGCTGGAGAAGAAACGCGAATGAGAACCGCATTGTTGTTCCTGACGACGACCCTCATTGGAGTCGGCACGCTCGGATGTGGAGCGGAGCCTTCCTCCGCCGTGACCTCCCAGCAGCAAGCCATTGCAGCCCCCTCGGGTGTCACCGCGGTCGCGGGCATCCGGGCGATGACCGTCTCCTGGAGCTACACGCCTGACACCACGGGCAGCGCCCTCGCCTCCTTCGAGGTCGTGGCCACGCCCGGAGGCGCCAAGGTCGTCACGGGCCCCACGGCCCGGAGCGCCCTGGTGACGGGGCTGACGAACGGGACGAACTACAAGTTCACCGTGACGCCCATCCTCGCGGATGGCACCCGCCAGACTTCGAGCGCCTCCGCCTACGTGCGCACCTTCGATGTCCCCACCAGTCCCAGCTGGGGCGCGTACAAGTCGGGCGACCAGCAGGTGGAGTTGAACTGGTACGCCCCGGCGACTGGGGGACAGCCCATCCAGGGCTACACCGTCACCGCCTCCCCCGGAGGACAGACGTATGTCACCACGGGGACGTCCTTGGTCGTCACCGGGCTCACCAATGGCCAGCCGTACAAGTTCACGGTGCTGGCCACCAACGCGGTGGGCAGCTCACTGCCTTCCGGTTCGACGAGCACCCTGACGCCCGCGGCCCTGCCGAGCGCGCCCCAGAACGTGACAGCGACGGCGGGCATCCGTTACGCGACGGTGCGCTGGACGGCCCCCACCAGCAATGGAGGGGGCTCCATCTCCGGGTACCTCATCACCACGAATCCGGGCGGCCTCACCCAGTTCGCGGGTTCCACCGCGACCTCCGCGACGGTCGGGGGCCTTGCCAACGGCGGCACCTATGCCTTCAGCGTGGCCGCCCAGAACGCGACGGGCACGGGGACCGCAGCGACGACCAGCGCTGTCACGACCCCCTCCCTCCCCTCCGCGCCCATCAACCTCACGGGCGTCTTCCACCAGGGAAACATCGAACTGGATTGGCGTCCGCCTGCCGCTGACGGAGGCGCTCCCGTCACCTATTACAAGCTGACGTCCACGCCCGCGGGCGCGGAACGCACGGTGGCCGCCAACCTCCTGGTCGCCTCCATCTCCGGGCTCGCGCTGGAGACGCCGTATACCTTCACCGTGAGCGCGCTGAGCGGAGTGGGTGAAGGCCCACCGGCCACGATTGGCCCCATCCTCACGCGCCCGCAGCCCCGGGCACCCACGGATGTCCGCGTCACGTCCACCGCCCAGGGCGCCGTCGTGCTCTGGAACCCGGCGACCGCCCCCGCGGGAGATCCCGTCACGGAATACCAGGTCACCGCTTCGCCCGGTGGGGGCTCCGTCACCGTCCCCGCGGGCACGCTCGTCGCGACCGTGCCGGGCCTCGTGTCTGGCAACACCTATCGCATCCAGGTGAAGGCTCTCAACTCCGCGGGACAGGGCCGGCCGTCCGCCCCCGTGATTCACCGTCACGTCACCCCGCTGGCCTGCGAGGCTCCGTCCTTCGCGCCGGCTTCCGGGCACTATTTCAACGATGTGAGCAGCTTCGTGGGGGCCGGTGACTTCACGGGAGACGGGCTCGCGGACGTGGTCGTGGGCAACGTCTACCGCCTCGTCGTGCTCGCCAGCGGGCCCCGCCGTTCCCTGACCCCGCTCGCGCCCTCCGTCTCCGCCGGCTCGACGTTCAGGGACCTGCCGCCCGCCGTGGCGGACTTCAACGGGGATGGGAAGCTGGACGTCGCGGCCATCTTGAAAGAGGACAGCACGACCGCGGGAGGCTTTGTCGTCTTCCCGGGGACGGGCACGGGGGCCTTCCAGACGCCCGTTCAAACGCGGCTGGCCGTGAATGTCGGGCTCGACTGCCTCCTGACCGGAGACTTCACCTCCGATGGGACGCGGGATGTCCTCGCGCACACCACCGACAAGCGAATCCTCCTCTACCGTGGCGTGGGCAATGGGAGCTTCTCCGTGCCCACGACCGTCGCCTCGTCCGCGGCCTACTGCCCGGCCGTCGCGGACTTCAACGGCGACGGGTTCCTGGACTACGCCCGGCTGGACAACGTCAACAACCGGGTCGTACAGGCCCATGGCACCGGGACCGGCTCCTTCAAGGTCCCCCTGTATGCCGCCTGCCCCAATTGCTTCGGGGACATGACGGTCGGTGACTTCGACCGGGATGGCGCTCGGGACGACCTGGCCATCGTGCAGTCGAGCCAGGTGCGCATCTACAGCTCTCCCGCGGGCTCGCTGGGCCTGCTGACCCAGTACACGCTCCCCGCGCCCGCGGGCGCCGCGTATTCCCATCCCGTCGTCGCGGACCTGGATGCGGACGGGCTGGACGACCTCTTCTGGACGAACGCTTCGGGTGCAAGGCTGAACCTGATGCGGGGCAGCACGTCCACCCCGCCCTTCGCGCCCCCCATGACCTATGGCTTCAGCGGCGAGGGGGACGCTCCCGCCGTGGGCGATTTCGACGGGGATGGCCGGATGGACGTCGCGCTCGGGGGCAGCTCCCCGGACGTCCGGATCTTCTGGGGAGGCCCCCTGACGCCTGAAAGCCTGCGGCTGGAAGGCCAGCCCGCGGGGCTTGCCAGCGCGGACTTCAACCAGGATGGGGCCACGGATCTGGCCGTGGGCATCCGTGAGAAGAATGCCATTGCCCTGTCGCTGTCTGCCATTGGGGCGCGCGGCGCCGCGCTGCTGACGCCGGTGTTCGTGCCGCCCACGGGGAGCACCCTCACCGGCGGCGTGCAGGACATCGTCGCGGGGGACCTGGATGAGGATGGCCAGGAGGACCTGGCGGCGATCACCACGGCGTCGAACACGACGGCGGACACCCAGCTGGTCGTCTTCAAGCGCGCCGCGGGCGGGGACTTCAGCCCGGCCGAGCGCTACACCGAGGGGTATGGCCCGGCGGAGCTGATCAAGGTGGACCTCAACGAGGACGGCCGGTTCGACCTCGTGACCCTGCGCTCGGTCTCGTACAGCCAGGTCCACCTGAGCCTGTGGCTCAACGTGGGCGGCGGGCGCTTCGCCCCCCGGGTGAACTTCATTGTCACCGCCGAGGGCCCGTCCTCGAGGCTCCTCGCCGCGGACCTGGACCGGGATGGCCACATGGACGTGGCGGTGATGCGCCAGGGAACGCCCAGCATCACGACGGGCCTGGTCCACGTGCTCTGGGGCAGCGGCGACGGCACGGTCACCGGTCCCACGACGTTCACCGGCGAAGTGAACCTCTGGGGCATGGGCCTCGCGGACCTGGACGGTCAGGGGCGCGTGGGCATCACGCTGGAACAGCGCGCGCTGGGGTTCCTCACCTTCGATGCCGCCCGCCAACCCACCCTGACGCCGCTGACCCCGCTGGGGGCCCGGGGGGCCATCCGCGTCCTCACCGACGACTTCAACAGCGACGGCCGGGTGGACCTCTTCTCGTTCAGCGACCACGAGGCCGCCATCGTGCTCCAGCAGACCACCGGAGCCTACGCGGCCGGGCCCAGGACGGCCTGGGGAAGGACCGTGCAGGACGCGTTGAGCGCGGACTGGAACGGGGACGGACTGCCGGACCTGGCGCTCGCGGATGTTGACGCCCAGAGCGCCACCCTCGTGATGAACGTCTGCATGCCCTGACCGGACGCTGGACCGCGAGGCGGCGTTCCGCCGCCGGGGCCCCGGGTCATGGGGACCCGGCGGCGGAACCTCCACGGCAATGACTGAGCGATTCCTTCAAACCGACTTAGGCAGGTAAAAAAGAAAATCCGAAAAAACCAGCATCTCGCAAGAAAGGGGGTGATTGGCACGAAGCCAATCCCTTGAGAACCAAAGGTATTTCATGTCCAAGCTGAACAAGACGCTGCTGACTGCATCCGCCGTGCTCCTGGGGTTGACCGGGTGCGGGGACGCGCAGCTTCCTGATCCGGAGCTGGCCACGACCTCGCAGGGCGTAGCGCCCGCGGCAGCCATCCCGCTGCCCATCCCCGCCTGCGCGGGCGCACTGGACACGGATGGCGATGGCGTCTGTGACCTGGTGGAGACGCTGCTGGGCACCAACCCCAACAACCCGGACACGGACGGGGACCGGCTCAACGACTACGCGGAGTCGTTCGGCTTCGGCGGCGGCCTGGACCTGACGGCCCTTGGCACGAACGCGCGCAGGAAGGACCTCTTCATCGAGGCGGACTACTACCCGGGGCTGCGGCCGACCCAGGCGACGCTGAACCGGGTCATCACGGCCTTCGCCAATGCGCCGGTGTCGAACCCGGATGGCTCCACGGGCATCACGCTGCACCTGGTGGTGGACCAGCAGATCGCCGCGGCGGACGCGGACGCGGACCTGAACCCCGTCTGGACGGACTTCGACAAGATCAAGGCGAAGTACTTCGCCGCCAACCGCGCGCCCTACTTCCACTACATGCTGTTCGCGAACCGGTACGGCGGCGGAAACTCCAGCGGCATCTCGCGCGGCATCCCCGCGCATGACTTCGTGGTGACGCTGGGCTTCGCCGGCGGCGTCACGGAGCTGCAGCTGGCCGGCACCCTGATGCACGAGCTGGGGCACAACATCGGCCTGCGCCACGGCGGCACCGACGACGCCAACTTCAAGCCCAACTACCTGAGCATCATGAACTACGAGTACCAGTTCTATGGCTTCGGCATTGGCGGCCTGAACAACGTGCTCGACTACTCTCGCGTGCAGGTGGCCGCCTTCAACGAGCTGAGCGTCAACGAAGGCGCCGCGTTCACGCCCGCCGGCACGACCACCGAGGCGGACCTCGCGAGGATCAGCGGGCTTCGCTTCAACGACGCCCAGGTCACGGGCAACGCAAGCACCAACCTGGACTTCAACAACAATGGCGCTGTCGATGGCGCGACCTATGGCCGGGACTTCAACCGCAACGGCGTCGCCGACGTGTTCCCCGCGACGCAGAATGACTGGCTGGCGCTCGCGTATGACGGCGGCGGGCAGATTGGCTTCGCCACGGCGGGCCTCACCCAGGACCTGGGCCGGCAGGAGCTGTTCCTCGTCGCCCCGGAGAAGATGGAGCCCTGCCTCACCGTGCCCGAGCGTGACGCCCGGTAATCACCGACGTCCCCGCTGAACCGTCGCATTCCGCCACCGGGCCCACCTTCAGGGGGGCCCGGCGGTCGGGGCTCCAGGCCTGGACGCCCCTGGCGACGCCGACATGGGTATCGTGTCGCGGCGCGGAGGGCCATTCACTTCCTGTTCCTGCCTCCGCGGGGAGACCTGATCCGGATGAGCACCCGTGGTGATACCGCCCCCCTTCCCCACGCCTTCGAGGTCCACGGAGAGGACGGCTTCTTCGTCTCTGACGACGCCGCCCGGATCGACCTGGACGTGGTCCACGGCTATCTGACGCGCTCCTACTGGAGCACGGGAATCTCTCGGACGACGGTGGAGCGGGCCTTGAGCAACTCGGTGCTCTTCGGACTGTATGGCGCAGGGGGAGCCCAGGTGGGCTTCGCGCGTGTCGTCACGGATCGCGCGACGTTCGCCTACCTCTGCGACGTGTTCATCCTGGAGTCACACCAGGGCCAGGGCCTGGGCAGGTGGCTGATGCAGGCAGTCATGGCGCATCCCGACCTCCAGGACCTGCGGCGCTTCATCCTGGCGACGCGCGATGCACACAGTCTGTATGCGCGGTGTGGCTTCACTCCGCTCAAGAGCCCCGAGCGCTTCATGGAACGCCATGACCCGGACGTCTATCGCCGGAAGTAGCGGCGCGCGGGATAAGGATGCGGCTCAATCCGGAATCCGCATCATTTTTCCGCTCCTCGGCTCACTCCCTACAAACCATGCCCCTCCACCGATCTCTCCCCGCCATCGCCGGGTTGCTGCTGCTCGTCCTCATGGCGTGTAGCGCGCAACCCGTCGGCTCCGTCCAACTCGCCGGCTCCGTCCAGCAAGCCCTCTCCTCGAGTGACGTCACCCGCGTCAAGGTGACCGTCTCCTCCTCCGACATGGCTTCCCGCGTCGTCGAGCTGGTCAAGTCCAGCGGTTCCTGGGGTGGCCTCATCGGCAACATCCCCGCGGGAGCGGACCGCTCCTTCCTCGCGGAGGCCTTCGACACCTCCGGCACCCTGCGCTTCCAGGGCCAGGCTTCCGGTGTCTCCATCACCGCCAACCAGACCACCGCCGTGTTCCTCAGCCTCCAGGAGATTGCGGTCCCTGTTCCCTATGACAACGAAGCGCCCGTCATTGACTCCCTGACCGTCTCCGCCAACGCGCTGCTGCCAGGCGGGGCCCTCGCCCTGTCCGCCATGGTTCATGATCCCAACCCCGGAGACACCCTCACCCTGGCCTGGACCGCCACCGGCGGCACCTTTTCCACCGCCACCGCCGCGACCTCTTCGTGGACGGCGCCTGCCTCTATCGGCGTACAGACCCTCACCTTCACCGTGACGGACTCCCAGGGCTCCGCCGTCTCCGTCTCCCTCGCCGTCAACGTCGTCCCGGAGTTCTCCACCGGCGACGCCGCCCTCGGCATCTCCTTCAACCGCTGGCCTGTCGTCACCAGGGTCTCCGCGTCCCTCAACCGCCTCGACGTGGGACAGTCCACCGCCGTCTCCGCGCTTGCCTCCGATGCGGATGCGGATGCCCTTTCCTACCAGTGGACCTCTTCCTGCCCCGGTACCTGGACGAACGCGACGTCCGGCACCGCGTCCTTTGTTCCCGCCTCCAGACCGGCTGACGCGTGCAACAACTGCCGTCTCACCGTCACGGTTCAAGACGGCCGGGGTGGGCAGACCACGGGAGCGATCAACCTCTGTGTCACCGACTCGTCTCCCGTGCGCTTTGCTCCGGCTTTCACCAGCGTCTACCAGTCCGCCACCTCCACCTCACCAGGCCAGACGGTGACCTTTGACGTCACCGCCCTGGACTCGCAGGCCAGTCCCCTGACGTTCGCCTGGACGGCCAACACGGGCTCACTGGCCACGGCGCAGAACACCGCCAATACCAGCCAGGTCGTGTGGACGGCGCCCGCCTTCACGGGCGTGGGTGTCATCCCCACGATTACCGCTGTCGTCACCAATGCCCACGGCCTCTCGGCCTCGAAGTCCTTCTCTGTCTCCGGGCTGCCGACGGATCCCTCCTACCCTCCCGGCACCGTCACGAGCGGAGGTTTGACCTGGGTGAAGCCGGGGGCGGCCACCGTGACCTGGACGGAAGGAAACATGTACTGCACGAATACGGCGATCGCGGGGCTGACCGGATGGCGCATGCCCGTCGAGGAAGAACTGACCAATTTGTGGGTCGACAAAGGGACGGCTTTTCTCGCGGCGCAAGGCTGGCCGCTCGAATGGATCTGGAGCATGTCACCCTATTTTTCTGGCCACGTGGTGACGCGCATGGCGAACGGCGCTAGCAGCTATGCCAATGAGGCCGACAAGCAATTCCTGACGTGTGTTCGTGGGACGGGTGAATACCCGGCCACCGTCTCCCATGCGGGACTGACCTGGCTGAGGCCCGAAACGACGCCGCGGCTGTACACGGACGCGCAGACGTACTGCGCCAGCAGGACGACAGCCGGCCACACGGGGTGGCGGCTGCCGGTTTCATCGGAACTGGACGCCTTGCACGTCGCGAAGGGCAGCCGTTTCCTCGCGAACGCGGGGTGGACGCTCGAGTGGATCTGGACCTCGACCCCCTATCGCACCGGGCACGTCGTCGTGCGCGCCGCCGCCACCGAAAGCTGGGCCGATGGCACCGCCTCGTACTTCGTGACCTGCGTCTACCCCTGACGCCTGACTGCCTCCGGATCCGGCTACGGGAGGGACCGTTGCCGCAGCGCTTTGTTGGCCCCGGTGGACCACAGCGCCCAGCCCATCAGCACGGGCTGGAAGAACAGCCGCACCAACCGCTTGGTGTCCGTATCGAGGCCGAACGCGGAGAGGTGCCTGGCGTACTGATGCAGGTTGCCGGGAAAAACCAGCGCGAAGAACGCCGCCAGTCCCAGCCCGACGGGGACCCGGTGCCGCTTGTTGAAGAGCAGCGTCAACCCGAGTCCTATCTCCACTACGCCGGAGAGCAGGACCACGGTGTCCTTGTTCATCGGGACCCAGTCCGGCACCTGCGCCTGGAAGGGCACTCGCGCGAAGGAGAGATGCCCCGTGCCGGCCCCGACCATGAACGAGCCCAGAAGCACGCGACCCACGTTCTGCAAGGTTGTCGTCCTGGTTTCTTGCAGCACGTGTCTCCTCCGCTCCAGTCCCTGCTCGGAAGATGAAGAGGGGGGATGGAGGGTGCAAGGCGGGGTTGAGCCTGCCTGGCCGCTACCTCAGGGCACTGGCTCCCACGCTGACAGCCGGGTGAAGTCGCCCGCGGTGTAGCGGCCCGTCTCCAAGCCGTTGGTCACCCAGGCACCCTGGAGTCCCAGGGCTTCGTGCATGCCGCGATACGCTTGCACGTCGGTGAGGCTGGGGGCCACCCCGCCGCCCACGACGTTCACGGTCTCCGGCGTGGTCCACAGCCGGTCTCCCGGCACGCGGTCGAACATGAAGTTGTGGTTGTGCGCGTGCGCGACGAGCACGAAGCCGCGAGCGACCTCCGCGGCCACCCGTTCAGTCACCTCGGACCGGAGCTTCGCGCCCGCGCGGTCCGCGCCGGAGAAGTAGACGTGCAGCCGCCCCTGGCCACGCAGGACGTACGCGCTGAACTCGGTGGGGTGCTCCAGCATCGGGAAGCGCCGGGCCTGTCGTTGGAAGAGCCTCCATTCCAGACAGGAGGTGGGCCCTACCGTCCCGGCGCCGCCTTCGAGAACGCGCGCGTTGTTCTCCGCCTCGCGGCGCAGCGGCAGCGCCTGGGCCGCGAACTGCTCGCGCGAACGCGCCAGCAGCGCACGCGCCTCCACCCCGCCGGCTCCGAGCCGGGCCACCAGCGCTTCCCGGTAGCGCTGTCGCTCCGCGTCCTCGGGTGCGGGGGCCCACCACGCCGGGCTGTCAGGCAGGTCGAAGCGTTCGTGCAGCTCGCCAGGGATGGGGGCTTCGGCCAGCGGGATGAGCTCGGCGGGGCTCGAAGGCAGCTCACACGTCGCGACGGACAGGTCCGCCCTCGCCGCGGCGCCCGCTTCCGGCCGAGGTGTCCTGCAGGCAGCGCTCCCCAGGAGAAGCGCGGTCAGCGCAAGGGCTCTCATGGGCATAGAGTACCCGCCCATGATCAAGCTCCACCAGTTCAACCCCTCTGGGAATTGCTACAAGGTCCGCCTGCTGCTGCATCAGCTTGAGATTCCCTTTGAAACACGGGAGGTGGATCTTGCCGCGGGAGAGGCGCGCACGCCGGAGTTCAAGGCCATGAACCCCATTGCCCGGACCCCCACCGTGGAGCTGGAGCCAGGGGTCTTCCTGGCCGAGTCCAACGCCATCCTCTGGTATTTCGCCGAGGGCACGCCCTTCATGCCCACCGACCGGCTGGAGCGGGCGCGGATGCTCCAGTGGATGTTCTTCGAACAGTACAGCCACGAGCCCTACATCGCCGTGGCCCGGGCGTGGCTCGCCTTCTTCGGGGTCCCCGCCGGCAAGGAGAAGGAGCTGGAGGAGCGCATCCAGAAAGGCTACGCCGCGCTCGATGTCATGGAGGGCGAGCTGCGCAAGCGGCCCTTCTTCGCGGGCGAGCACTACAGCCTCGCGGACATCGCGCTCTATGCGTACACGCACGTGGCGGAGGAGGGCCGCTTCGACCTGGGCCGCTATCCCGCCATCCGCGCCTGGTTCGAGCGGGTGCAGGCCCAACCCCGCCACCTGCGCATCACCGACGTCATCCAAGCGCCACCGGCTTCAGGGCCAGCTTGATAAGGTTTTCCGGGTAGACCGCTTTGACAGCACGGCTGTAAATTTTATATACTCCTGGACACACCCGGTTCAACAGAACCCGACCCAGTCCAGCGAGAAGACCGATGTGGAAGTTCTTCCTCTTGATCGTCATGTCCTGGCTTTTCGGCCTGGGCGGCTCGACCGGCCTCGTGGTGCTGCTGATCTTCTTCCTTGGGAATGCCTATTCCATCCGGTACCGGGGGCACTACGGGAAGCTGACAAAGGATGAGTCGCGGTCCCTGCGGCTCAAGACCGATGTCGACACCCATGGCATGCGTGGCCAATGGGATGTCGTTCCCTGGTGGGGAACTTCCAAGCATGTCATCCGCAAGTGGACCTGGGACCAGATCGCACTGGATACGCGGCTCCACAAGGTCATGGAGAAGGCCTCCGGTTCCCTGACGCGCGCCTCGGAAGGTCTCGCGGATTGGATCGACAAGAAGCTCCCGGGCAAGGGGATCAATCCCTACCAGGGGACGCTGGCGGTGATTGACGCCAACCACTCGAAGTCACACACCCCCAAGACAGCGCTTGCGCTGCTGAACAAGGCCTCCCTGGGTTACAAGACCTGGACCAACCAGGCCATCTGCACGCTGGGCGGAACCTTCATCATCTGCGCGGACGCGTACAAGGGCGAGGTCAAGCTCCGGCTGAAGGAGAAGGAGAAGCCGGAGCCGCGAATGAAGTCCGGCACGGTCGCTGAAACGTCCCGGCTCACCTGGAAGATGGGGCAGCTCGTCCTGAGTCCGGGTGCCCCCGCCGTCACGAACTTCCTGAAGGCGCTCTTCGCGCGGATCAACCCGTGGGACAAGCACGCGGTCATCAAGTACCAGGGGGACGCGTACTACGCGCCGACGACGATGTTCGGTGCCTCCGCGACCATCATGAAGGTGATGAACCTCTGCGAAGCCCTCGACTTGAGCAGCGAAGACAAGGAGTTCGTCGGCTATTGCGTGGCCATGCACTGGCTGGACAAGTACCTGAACGACAGCTCGTGGTTCCTGGGCGGCATGCTCACCCCGGATCGCCATTCCCTGATTGAAGCGCTGCAGGGGATGTACGCCCACATCGAGGACAACCCGACCAAGGCCGCGGAGGTGCTGGCCAAGATGTATGAGGAGGCAGACGAGGCGCGGCAGTAGCGCGCGCCCGTTCGTGGCACGGATTTAACTCGGCTTAACTCCACCGGAATGCGGCGGGCCCCGATACTGGATTCATCGGGGCCTTGGGCGGCCCAGAGGGGGAAGTCCATGTCACGCATCCAGAGCCATCCGTTTTCATTCTTCACACCTTCGTCGGCCACGGGGGGCACGCGGAGCTCCCCCCCGCAGTGCCCGGCGGGGACGCAGATGGGGCCGGCTCCCGCGTCTCCGCGCAATGTCGTTCGCGACGCCTTCGAGAGCGCGGTGAACGGCGAGGCGATGCGGCGGCTGCAGGGGCTGGCGAAGCTGGTGACCGTGGCCCAGCAGGGCCCCTTCCCGATGGCCCAACAACCCCGGGGCGGTCCGCCCTCGCTGACCGACGCCACCGGCGTGGGCGACGTCGTCTTCAACCAGTCCGACAAGGCCCAGGAGGGCCCCGTCACGCGCATGCAGAAGTTCCTGGAGGGCGCGGGCTACCTGGACATGGGAAGCGCCGACTACGGCCTGTTCGGGACCAAGACCCAGACGGCCCTCAAGGACTTCCAGACCGCGGAAGGCATCAGCCCCGCGGACGGAAAGATGAGCCCGGCCACGCTCGCCGCCATGCAGCGCCCGCAGTACCCGGCCACGGACTCCACGATGGGCGTCCTGGCGGACGCCTACGCGCCGCAGCTCGGGCGGCCCATGAGCCCGCTGGAGCCGGGAAAGGACGGCGCGATGGTGCAGCGGTTCGAGCGCGGCACCCTCACCCGCATGCCGGGGGGTGAGGTGCGGGTGCAGGACCTGTCCGGCAAGAACCTGGTGCCTCCCACGCCCCCCAGCACCGTCACGACGCTGGAGGAGGCGAAGGCCCTCCACGTCGCCCAGTGGGGCAAGACCGACTACAAGGACTTCAACGACGGCAGCGAGTACTACGGCGGCAACGACTGCGGGCCGACCTCGGTGGTCATCACCGCGACGGCCGTGGGCGCGATGGAGCATCCGGACGCGGCCGGAGCGGGCGAGGCCATCGACGGCGTGCGCGACAACATCCTCGACTACGACTCCAACACGTCCACCACGATGGACGTGACCCAGGTGGCCGAGGGCGTGACGGATGCAGGCGCCGTGGCCACGGTCGTGTACAAGAACCACGTCGACGTGGCGGCCGTGGACGATGCGCTCTCGCGCGGGCACCCCGTCATCCTCGGAGGCAATCCCTTTGGCAGCGACGCCGACCACCAGGCCTGGGGCCCCACGGCGAGCGCCGCCGACAACTACCTGATGGACCACAACTTCGGCGGGCACTGGGTGGCCGTGACGGGCAGGACGGAGTCGGGCAACTACATCGTCAATGATCCGCTCTGCCCCAAGGGCCCCATCGAGGTGACGCCAGAGCAGATGGCCGAGTACGTGGATGGCAACCTCGGCATGGTGGAGGTGAGTCCCAAGCCCGTCCCCGTGTCGTGAGGTGATGACGGACGGGTGCTGGAATGGGGGCGGCCATTTTCCGCGCAACTTCCGCACGCGGTCCGGGTTCATGGGGGCTTTCCTGGAGGAAGGCCCTCATGAAGCGATGTGGAAGGACGCAGTTCAGCTGGGCGTGCGGAATGTTGGCGCTAGGCATTGCCGGCTGTGGAGCCCCGGAGGACGCGGTTGAGCCCGGTGAGGGCGTGACCTGGGGAACGTCCCGTGCGGCCCTCACCGTGTACGAACAGGCCGCGCAGGACACGGCCAACGAGGCGGCGAGCTGCAAGCCGCTCGGGAACTTCTACTGGGAGATTGGCGACGGGGCGGGCCGGATCTACGGCCTGTCGCGGGGCAGCGGCGTGTCGGCCACGACGGTGATGCCCATCGCGTCCGCGAGCAAGTGGCTGTACGTGGGGGCCTACGTGCAGTCCAAGGGGTACGCGAACCTCACCCCGGATGAGAAGAAGCGGCTCAACTTCACCAGCGGCTACATCGAAGAGAACACCACCCTGTGTGGCGCCGCCGGGACGACCGTCTCCGCGTGCTACGGGACTTCCTTCAAGGACGTCACCTACCGCCCGCTCCAGAACGGCCGGTTCTTCTACAACGGCGGGCACATGCAGAAGCTGGCCCTGGACGACATCGGCGCGAGGAAGGGCACGGGCCTCGTCAGCGTCATGGACTGGCTCAATCCCTTGCTGGGCACCACCTTCCCGGAGTCCGACAGCGACGTCGCCGTGGCGGGAGGGTTCTCCGGCAGCGCGGTCCAGTACCGCGTCTTCCTGATGAAGCTGCTCAACAACCAGGTGGCGCTGGCCTCCAAGCTGACCGTGGACTCCGTTCCCGCCTGGCCGGGAGGACCCAACGTGGCCTACACGCCGTGGAGTGCCGCGGGCGAGGCGTACTACGGGCTCGGGCACTGGATTGAAGGAGAGCCCGTCAACGGCACCTGGACCGTCACGGGCCACTCGTCGGCGGGGGCCTTCGGCTTCTATCCCTGGGTGAACGCCGCCAGGACCCGGTACATGGTCCTGGCCCGCAGCCGTCAGCTCGGCGAGGAGGAAGGCGAGAAGTCACGCGCCTGCGCCCAGACCGTCCGCAAGGCGTACGAGACGGGCGTGGCGCAGCCCTGATCAGGACATCCGGGCGGTCATGGGACAGGCACTGTGCCCTTGCCCGCGGCAGCGCGGGCAAACATCCGTCCCAGCCACGCATCGCGCGTCGCGACGCAGGCCCGGGCCACGTCTGACCGCGGGGCAATGTCATAGAAGCCGTGGAAGGCTCCGCCCCAGACGTGCAGCTCGCACTCACCGCCGGCAGCCAGGATTCCTCGCGCATAGGCGACGGCTTCATCCCGGAACGTCTCCGCTGCCGCGACGTCGATGAAGGTCGGTGGCAGCCCCCGGAGATCCGTTGCGCGCGCGGGCGCGGAATAGGCAGACACCTCCGGGCCCCCGAAGCGCTCGCCCAGCACCGCCCGCCAGGCCGTCAGGTTGCTGGTGCGGTCCCAGACGCCCACGCCGTCATAGCGATGGGCGGACTCCGTCTCATTGCGGTCGTCCAGCATCGGGCATTGCAGCAGCTGGCCCGACAGCCGTGGACCGTGCCTGTCCCGGGCCAGGAGCGTGGTTCCCGCCGCGAGCCCGCCGCCGCCGCTCCCGCCGAAGATCACCAGCTGGTCCGGATCAAACCGCAGCCGGTCGGCGTTCGCCGCCATCCACACCAGCCCGGCGTAACAGTCCTCCACCAGGGTGGGCGCCGGATGCTCGGGCGCCAGCCGGTACTCGACCGTCACGCAGACGGCGTCATGACGGAGCGCCTGGTCCACGAGCGGCTTCGCTCCCGCGAAGCGGGTCCCCATCACCATTCCGCCGCCATGGATGAAGTAGACCGCAGGGCCCGGAGCCGAGTGGCCCTCCCGGGCAATCACCGAGACCGTGATCTCAGCGCCCTGATACCCGGGGATGCTGTAGTCGACGCAGCGGACCTTCGCGTCTCCCATCAGGTCTTCCCGGGTGACGCGGCTCAAGCCACGGAAGTGCTCGAGCTGCTCCAGCGACATCTTCAGGGGCACATACCCCTCCAGAGCAGGCAGGAGGGCGGCCAGCTGCGGGTCGAAGCCGGGTGATGCGTTGGGGCGGGTCATGTGGGGTCCTGGCTGAAGGGTCGCTGACTGGCTAGCATCCACCGCCTCCGTCACCTGAAGGGACGCCATGTCGAAGCAGTGGGTACTTTCCGGCGGCGGGACCTCCTATGTCGTCGTCTTGTGGAACGACGCGGAGGCGAAGGACCCGAGCCGCCGGGTCGCTCCCGCCGTGATGCAGATGTCCATTGACGGGTGGATGCGCACGCACCGGCAGGCCCTCCGGGAGATGTACGCCGCCTGCGCGCCAGCTCCCCCCGCGGGCACCTCGGTGGCGCAGCTGGACGCCCTGATGAAGCAGCGCCTGTCCGAAGCCTTCAAGTCCGGGAAGCTCGTGGGGCTGACGCGCTCCCCTTCCCTGGTGCTCGCCCAGCCGCTGAGCCCTGTCCCCATGCGCCTGCCCAGCGCGGACGTCCCTCCCGCGCAGGGGGTGGGGATCGTCATGTGGAACAAGACGCCCCTCCTCCAGCTGCGCTCCAGCCCCGAGCAGGGCAACAACGTCCTCGCCAGCTTGAAGTTCAACACGCCCGTGCAGGTGATCGCGCAGATGCCCGGCGGCTGGCTGTCGGTGAGCACGCGGGACGGGCACGTGGGCTTCGTCTCCGGTGACTACGTCTGGTCCGCGCCGCGCCACCCGATGCCCGAGCCGAACGCCCGGCTCCACCTGGTCGCCAAGGGCTTGCAGGGCACGGCCATCGCCATCGCGGAGACGTACTACAAGGACGTCGCGCACACCTGGGGCTCGGACCTGCGCTTCTTCGTGGCCGTGCTCGCCCACGTCAACCGGCGGCCCATCCCCCCTTCGACGGACGGCTGGAAGTCCGTCGCGTTCAAGGCCGACACGTTCATCTGGATCCCGAGCAAGGAGTTCGCCAAGGGGCTGCGCGGCACGGTCAACTCGGGCTCGTACAGCTTCAACGCGGTGGACGCGATCGCGTCCGGTTTGCAGCGCGTGGGCCAGTTGCTGAGCGACATCGGACAGGCCATCAAGCTGTCGCTCCAATACATGCCCGAGGCGATCGCGAAGCACGTCGAGCAGGCCCTGCGCACCATCCTCATCGCGCTCTTGGAGATGGCGGTGGGGGCCATCCTCCTGCTCGCCATCTGCACGGCGGTGGGCGCCGCGCTGGGGGCGCTGGCGGGCGGCGCGGGCGCCGCGCCCGGTGCCGCCGCGGGGTTCGAGGTGGGGCTCGCGCTGTTGGAATGGATGGGGCTGGCCTTCCTCGCCAAGTGGATCTTCGACTCGCTCAAGAAGGTCGCCTCGGCGTTCGGAAAGTTCCTCGGCAAGGTGTGGGACGCGCGCGGAGACGCGCACCGGCTGGACGAGGCGGCGCGCGAGCTGGCGGAGGCCATCGGGGTCCTCGCGGGCGTCCTCGTCGAGGCGCTGGTGATGTGGATCACCGCCAAGGGTGCCGCCGCCGCGATCCGGGGGCTCAAGGGCACCGCGGTGGAGAAGGCTTTCGGCTCGACCCGCCTTGCGCAGTGGATCAAGCAGCGCACGACCAATTACACCGAAGGCAAGTCCCCGCTGCCCGGCCCTCGCCAGACCGCCGGCATGGTGCGCGATCGGTTCATCGAGCACCTCGCCGAAAAGGCCGCGCCCCGCTACGCGAAGGAGCTGGAGCCCGCTCGCAACCTGATTGCCCGGGTGTTCAAGGACATGGGCGCGGTGCAGGCGCGCGCGAAGGATGCCGTCTCCGCGGCCAACCGGTTGCAGCGCGCGGTCAAGTTCTTCAACGCGAAGGTCACCACCGTCGAGGGGGCCATCGCCAACCTCTGGGATGCCATTGGCACCCGGCTCATCCTGTCGGACACCTCCCCCGCGGCGATGAGCCAGGTGGTGAGCCGGCTCGCGGAGGCCATCCGCCTGGGAGAGCTGGAGGTCACGGACATCAACAACCTCCATGGGCCCGGGGGAAAACCCTACTTCACCCCCGAGCACCTGGAGGCCTTGCAGGTGGCGGCGTTCGAGGCCGGGAAGCCCCTGAAGATCAACGTCTCCAAGGTCATGGAGAGCGGGTACACGGTGGTGTGCGCCTACCTGAGGCACGCCAACGGGGTCCGGGGCGAGTTGCAGATCATCGGCAAGGAGGTGCTGAACATCGCCAACGCCGAGCACATCCCCTACGACGTGTTGCTGCACAAGCCGCTCATCCGCAACGTGTCGCCGGCCGCGGAAGCCGAGCTCCAGGTCCTGGTCAAGCCCGTGGAGGCCGCCATGGCTTCACTGAGTGAGGCGCAGAAGGCGCAATACCTGCAGTACCTCAACCAGAGCTACATCCACGCACGCATGCTGGAGCTCGGTCAGAAGTCCACACCGCCCCCGCTGCCTCCGGGACTCAACAAGGTCCTGAGTGTCGACCGGATCCAGGCGATTGAGCACGCCATCGCGGACATCAAGGCCAAGGACAAAGCCCCCTGAGGAGCGCATGCAGGCCATCCTGAATGAACAGAAGCTGCAACAGGCCATCGCCGCCGCGCTCCTCGAGCTGACGGCGCACGCGCGCCAAGGCCTGCCCGACACGGGACAGTTCACCCCGTTGAGCAGCCGCTTCGCGTGCGGCGAACTCGTGCAAGGCGCGGGCGAAGTCGAGTTGCGACTGGCCCCCTTGAGCGGGGACGCGGGCAAGCACGAGCGCTTCCTCGAGGTGCGGGTCTCCACCCCCAGCGGAGGCAGCAGTTCCTCCACCTGGGTGTTCTACGGGAGGTCGGCCGCCCTCAAGGAGGTGCTCAAGAACGAGGCGGTCCTGAAAGGGAAGATCCGCACGGCGCTCCTGGCGGAGGCGGAGTCCCTCCTGCGGCACGAGCTGGGGTGAGGCGGCGCCTCACGCGTCGGAGAAGCTCGCCGTCAGGGCCTGGTGGTCGGAGGCCGTGCCCACGTCCACCACGTTCGCGGCGATCAGCCGCCGGGCCAGGGACGGTGAGGCGAAGACGAAGTCCGTGCGGAAGTCGATGACCTCCCCCTCGCGTTCGCGCCGGGCGGTCACCCACTGGGGCGAGCCCGGCTTGAGGCGCAGCGTGTCCACCCAGCCGAAGCCCTCCAGGTCGTCGACGACGTCGAAGCGGGGCGGGTGGCCGTACTTGTCCACCCTCGCGCGGCGGACGCGGTCGGCCAGGTCCACCGGATAGGGATCCGCGCGCGACAGGGAGTTGAGGTCCCCGGCCAGCAGGAAGGCCCGCTCGCCGAAGGCCGCGGGCTCCAGCAGCGAGCGCAGGTAGCGCGCCTCCACGAAGCGCAGGGTCTCATGGTGGGAGTCGAAGTGGGCCGCGAAGAGCGTCAACGGCCCCGCGCCCGTCTCCAGTTCGCATTCGAGGAGGCAGTGGCCGATGAAGTGGGCATTGGCGTGGGCGCGGGCCGAACGCAGGGGCAGCCGGCTCGCGACGGCGACGTGGAAGCGGCGGCCACTGGGACGAGGGCGGGCGGTGCCCAGCCGCACGTGGGCCTCGGTGGCGGGGAGGTTCAGCGAGGCGGCGACCTGGGAGAGCCGCTCACCGTCCTCCCAACCCAGGCACTCCTGAAGCACGAGCACGTCCGGGTTCTCACGGGCGATGAGGGCCAGGAGCAGCGGCATCCGCTCCTCGCCGCCCATCAGGATGTTGAGCGTCATCACCTTCAACCGCATGCCGGACAGCCTATCCCCACTCCGCGCCCATCTCGCCAAGTCCTTGTCGCCAGCCCGGTCGAAGTCCAGGATCCGCCGAAGCCAACCCTTCACCGAAGAGCGAGCGTGAGCGTCCATGCACCGTCCATCCTTTCGCTGGGCTGTTGTGCTGGGGTTGTTGACCTGCGCCGCCTGCGGTGACGACACGCCGGACGATGGAAGCTTCCCCCCCGATACCCAGGCGCCCTCGGTCCCCGACGCACCGGGCGCCAGTGCCGTGTCGGACTCACAGCTCTCCCTCACCTGGACGTCCAGCACGGACAACGTGGGGGTGACGGGCTATCGCATCGAGCGGTGTCAGGGCACGGGCTGCATGGACTTCGCGCTCGTGGGCACGGTGACCGCGCCTCCGTTCGCGGACACGGGCCTTCCCGCCAGCACCGCCTTCGGCTACCGGGTGCTGGCCTCGGACGCGGCGGGCAACACCAGCGCGGCCTCCGCACCCGCTCGCGCCACCACGCTCGCCAGTGGAGGGGGCGGCGGTGCCAACGCCACGGTGGCGGGAGCGACGAGCCTCCCCTTCCCCACCCTGAACCATCTGACGGTGGAGTGGGCATTCAGCGGGGACGCCAACGCCAATGGCGTGGTGACGGTCCGCTACCGTCCCTCGGGCACCCTTCCCTGGCGCGAAGCGATGCCGCTGCGCCGTGTTCCGGCGGGCGACAACGAGGGCTTCAGCTGGACGAGCCGCCATTCCGGCAGCGTGTTCAATCTCCAGCCTGGGACGGTCTACGAGCTGGAGCTCACCCTCACGGACCCTGACGGCGGGACGACCACGCGCACCACGACCGCGACCACGCGCCCGCTGCCGGCCCCCATGCCGAACGCCCCCATCAAGGCGGTGACCCCCGCCACGTTCGCCAGCGTCGCCGCGGGCGCGCAGCCCGGGGACATCCTCCTGTTGGGCGCGGGCACCTACGCTGGCTTTGATTGGTCCCGGAGCGGCACCGAGGGAAAGCCCATCGTCCTCCGCGGTGGCTCGGGAGTGGTGATCAACGGCGCCATCAACCTCTTCACCCAGGCCTGGGTCCACCTGGAGGGGCTCACCGTCAACGGCCGCATCCGGTTCAACGGCTCAAGGCACGTCGTCATCCAGCGGTGCACCGTCAACGCCAGCAGCGCCTTCGGTGGCGACGGCATCGTGACCTACACTCGCGCGGAGAATGCATACATCGCGGACAACGTGGTGACGGGCTTGACGCAATGGGCGGAGGCCTCGCTCGGCGCCAGCGGGAACAACCTGGGCGAGGGCATCGCCGTCACCGGCCCGGGCCACGTCATCCTGCACAACCGCGTGACGGGGTTCCGCGATGGCATCTCCCTGCTGGAGGACGACGAGGCTGTTGATCAGTACAGCATCGACATCCTGAACAACGACCTGAGCGGCAACGCGGACGACGGCATCGAGGCGGACTTCTGCTTCCACAACTGCCGCATCGTCCGCAACCGGCTGACCCACAACTTCATCGCGCTGTCCTCCCAGCCGGGCCTGGGCGGTCCCACTTATTTCATCCGCAATGCCATCTACAACGCGGTCCACGTGGCCTTCAAACTCTACCGGGGCAGCACCGGGGACGTGCTGCTCCACAACACGGTGGTGAAGAACGGAGACGCGTTCGGCATCTACGCGGGGCGCCCGGTGGCGGGGCTCTACGCTCGCAACAACCTCTTCCTGGGTGGCACGGGCGGCACCTTCAATGGGTACAGCAGCGGCACGGGCCGGGTGTTGCACCTCCCCGACCTGGTGGCCGCCAGTTCCAGCCTGGACCATGACGGCCTGGGCTCCACCACGGGCACCCTCACGGGACGCCTGGGCGACACGGCGTTCAGCAGCCTCCAGGCCCTGCGCACGAGCACGACCGAACAGCACGCGGTGCAGGTGGACCTCACGGTGTTCTCCACTCCGGTGGCGTACCCCGCCGCGCCGCTGACGCTCTCCCCGACGCCGGACCTGCGCATCCGCGCGGACTCCGCCGCGGCGAACGCGGGCCAGCCCCTGGCGAACATCAACGACGGCTTCGCCGGGCTGGCGCCAGATTTGGGGGCCTTCGAAGCGGGCGCGGAGCCCCCTATCTACGGCCCACGCTGAACGGCCCGTTCAGACATCGCCACTGGCGGAGCCGACGATGCGGATGTGGCTCAAGCCAGGGTCACTGCACGTCGCGTCGATGCTGACGCGCCAGTTGGGGACATCCGAATGGACGGTGAGCGTCCCTGTCCAGGCGGAGCAGGACGTCGTGGCGCCACCGGAAAAGAGGGAGACCCCCGAACGCGGCAGGGTCACGCTTTGTCCAAGCGCCGGAAGCGGGCGCCTGACGATGACATGGATGGAACGGTCGGACAGGGCGGGGCACGTTCCCGTGGTCATCGGAGGGGCGATGTAGAACTCGAGGCTGCTCTGGTCGCACGTCGAGGGCGCCGAGCAATAGCCACTGCCCCGGTCCCGGTCTTCCTCCAGGTCGTACGTCCGACCGGCGATATCAGGATTGCTGAAGGACCAGCCACAGCGGACCTTCGCGGGGCGGCAGCAGGCGGTGGCGTCACCAGGACAGTCCGTCGTGAAACAGCCCACCGGATTGTTATCGGAGCCTCCGGTGCAGGCCCCGAAGCTGAACGCATCCGCACCGGACCGGCTGCAATAGGAAAGGTTTCCGCCATCGCAGAAGGGCTTTCCGCGCGAGCAGAGGATCGCGCTCGAGCCCGTCTCAGACGCCTGGGGACCCACGCTGCCCGCGGGGCCCGCGGGGCCGGGAGGCCCCTGCGGGCCCGGGGGTCCTTCCGCCAGACACGCGGCGGAGAGGGCCAGGCAGAGACATACTGAAACCAAGAGGAGGGATCGCATTTGCATTGCGGATCCAATAGGCCGCCTCACCCGCCCTGGAGAATCCCTCGGGCGGGGTATTCACACGCGGAGGGGGGCACCGCCCAGACAGCGGACGTGGATCAAAAGACGTTGTGCCCGGCGAGGATCCCCTCGTCTTTCGGAGGCGGGAATCCGGCTCCCATCCACGGCGTGGGGAACACGCGGGAGGTCCGCTGGAAGGCCACGAGACGCCGCACGTGCTCGAGCACGGCGCAAAGCACATCCGCCTGCGCGAATCGCTCCGAGGGGTCTTCCGCGAGACAGCACGCGATGACGGCGGCGAAGCCTGGATCGATTCCAGGGAGCCACTCGGTCAGCAGCGCCGCCGGGCCCCTCCCCGCCTCCGGCTTGAAGGCCGCGCAGGCTCCGCGCCGCACCGGAGGCAACCGGCCCGTGCACAGCTCGAACACCAGCAGCCCCAACGCGTAGAGGTCACTTCGCGCGGTCGCGGACTCGCCCATGCGGATCTCCGGCGCCATGTAGCGCGGCGTCCCCACCACCTCCCGCACTCCCCGCGGCGCCGTGCCTCCGCTCCCCACGAACGTGGCGAGACCGAAATCAATCAGCTTCACCGTGCCATCGGGTTCCAGGATGGCGTTGCCGGGCTTGAGGTCGCGGTGCAATACCCCGCACTGGTGCGCGGCCCGCAGGCCCGCCGCGAGCCCCACCGCGATGTCCAGCACCCGCGGCCATGGCAGTGGCGGCCGCAGCTCCGCCAGGCTCTTTCCGTCCACGTACTCGTAGACGAGGTACGGGCGCCCGTCGACCTCCCCCACGCGCTCCATGGTCACCACGTTCGGGTGCTGGATCCGTGCGATGGCGCGCGCCTCGGTCGCGAAGCTCGCGAGCGCTCTTTCATCCGGCTGAAGCGCGACACACACCTTCAAGGCCACCCGGCGATCCCCCCGCGCGTCCTGCGCGAGGTAGACGGCCCCCATGCCGCCCCGCCCCAGCAGCCGCTCCAACCGGAACCCGTCCAACACCGCGGGCGGCGTCCAGGTGGCGTCCGGCACGGAAGGCCGCCGCGAACAGCGCCTTCCCTGCTCCAGCGGAAGCAGGGCCAGGGGCACGGAATCCGACGGCAGGGCGTCTCCGTGCGCCAGCGTCACCAGCAGCGTCCGGCAGGCGGCGCAGCGGGCGGCATGATGATGCGCCAGCACATTCACCGACACCGGAAGCCGGCCCTCGAACAGGGCGACCACGTCCTCATCGCGCAGGCAGCTGGATGGCAATTGTGTCCCCCCCTGGAACAGCAAACAGCAGTCTCGCATGAAACGTTCTTGTTCCGGATCCCTTGAGACGTATGGGATTCCCGAGGGGCATGAACATACGACTAGCCTTAAAAAAAGAACTCAAGGCATAGTCCGCTCGCCGTAAGAAGAGGGGGAAGCGTGGAACTCGCACCATCATTCCTGGCGCGCGCGGGCTGGCACGTCAAAGAAGCAGCGAAACCCGAAGCCCTGGAGGGCCTGCTGCGACAGGTCTGGACGGAGGGATGCCGGCCCTGGCCAGACATTCCCCTCTCCCAGGATGCCTTCATCGCCTGCCTGGCCACACACACTCCCTGTCCGTCTGTCGGAGTGGGCATCCCAGGTCTCTTCGCGCAGCTCACCCCAGGCGACCTCTATCTGGCCTGCGCCTGCGCCGAGGGCATCCCCGCGGCGCTCGCCGCGTTCGAGCGGCGCTACATCGCGAGCATCCCCGCGACGCTTGCGCACATGAAGCTGACCGAGGCCATGATCGACGACGTCCGGCAACGGGTGCGTGAACACCTGCTGGTGCGCGACGACGGGCCACCGCGGATCGCGGAATACTCCGGCCGCAGCCCGCTCGCCAACTGGATGCGCGTCGTGTCCGTGCGCACCGCGCTCAACCTGCTGCGCGCCGCGCGCGAAGAGGACACGGTGGGCGATGACGCCGTCCTGGAGTTCCTCCCCGCCTCCGACGGAGATCCGGAGACGGAGGCCATCCAGCGGCGCTACCAGGGCGAGTTCCGCCAGGCCATGGAGGAAGCCTTCGCCGCCCTGCCCAGCAAGCCCCGCTACCTGCTCCGCCTCCACTTCGTGGACCGCCTCTCCACCACCAAGATTGGCGCCCTCTTCAACGTCAATCAGTCCACCGCCTCGCGGTGGCTCCAGAGCGCCCAGCAGGCCGTCCACGACGAGACCCGGCGCCTGCTGAAGGAACGCCTGGACCTCTCCTCCCAGGAGTTCACGAGCGTCCTGCGCTCCGTGGAGAGCCAGCTGGACCTCAGCCTCAGCCGGCTCCTCACCGAAGCCTGATGCGGTTTTCCACGATGCGACCCCGGCACAGCCACGCAATAACAATTCACTCCCCGTGAATTCTGAGAAATATTGCATAGCTTGATTCCGGGGTGCGTCCTTAAGACGCGAACACCCGGTGTGTGACGGACAGCACACCTCATCGCCCTGGTGGAGCAAGGCACCCGGCCTCGCTGCACCGCGCCCATCTCCGACCTTCCGCCCGAGCGCGTTCGGCCCCACGGCCACGACGGCCGAGGCACATCCACGTGGGGCTCGCGATGAGCGCGAGGCCCCCTCACCTGCAGCACAGGAGGCCACATGCTGACAAACCAGACACGCTACAGCCGCGCCCCGGCCAAGAGAACGCAGCTCCTGCCTTGGATGGGCATGCTCACGCTGGCGTTGGGCGGATGCAGCGATCCGGTCTCGCAGGACGTCCGCACGCCGCCGGAGCAGCTGGTGAGCCGCGTGGCGCCCCTGAACGCGGCGCCCCCGGGCCTGGCCATCTCCGGTGAGTACATCGTGGTCTTCGGCTCGGAGGTGAGCACGTCCGCGATCGACACCGCGGTGGCGGAGGTCGCCCAGGCGGGCGGCGCCAACGCGCTGATGCACCAGTACGCCATCGTGCCCGGGTTCTCCGCGAAGCTGGACGCGACCGAGCTTGGCAAGCTGCGCGCCAACCCGGCCGTCGCCTATGTCGAAGAGAACGCGGCCGTCAGCATCAACACCACGTTCCCCAGCCCCGCGGACGGCACCGACCGCGTGGATCAGCGGCTGGGCCGCGACGGCACCTACAACGACCACGGCCGCACCGGCTTCGGCGTGCACCTCTACATCGTCGACACCGGCATCAACTCGCGCCACACGGAGTTCACCGGCCGCATCGGCAACGGCTACACCGCCGTCGCCGACGGGCGCGGCGTCGAGGACTGCCACGGCCACGGCACGCACGTGAGCAGCACGGCCGCGGGCACCCAGTACGGCATGGCCAAGAAGGCCCGCATCCACCCCGTCCGCGTGCTGAACTGTGGCGGTGGCGGGACGTGGGAGGGCGTCATCGCCGGTGTGGACTTCGTCCGCTCCGACTGCGCCAACCAGAGCGGCCCCTGCGTCGCCAACATGAGCCTGGGGGGCGGGGTGTCCCCCACCGTCAACGCCGCCGTCGCCAACGCCATCAACGCGGGCGTGACGTTCGTCGTCGCGGCGGGCAATGAGTCCACGGACGCCTGCACCCGCTCTCCGGCGAGCACGCCCGGGGCCATCACCGTGGCCGCCACGGACGACAACGATGGGCGCGCGTGGTTCTCCAACTACGGCACCTGCGTGGACATCTTCGCGCCGGGCGTGAGCATCCTCGGCGCGTGGATTGGCAGCACCACCGCCACCAACACCATTGACGGCACGTCCATGGCCAGCCCCCACGTCGCGGGCGCCGCCGCGCAGTACCTGACGGACCACCTCAACGCCCGCCCCACCCAGGTGGAGGCCAACATCGAGGGCTCCGCGAGCCTGGAGTGCGTCACGGACACGCGCGGCTCCCCCAACTCCTTCCTCTTCAGCGACCTGAACCAGGGCAACTACACCTGCAGCAACACGGTCGCCAGCTGCAGGGGCCTGTGCGGTGGCCCCGGCTACGGCTGCTTCTGCGAGGAGAGCTGCATCCAGTACGGCGACTGCTGCCCGGACTACGCCGACGCCTGCCAGTGACCTGAAGCCATCCCTTTTTCCGCGTCCCTACCCCACCGTCTGAAGCAAGGAGGATGCAACATGATGCGCATGCGTCGTTATCTGGTGCTCGCTGGCGCCAGCCTGAGCCTGATGTCCGGCTGCACGTCGAACCCCCAGGAGTCCACGCCGGAGTTCCACGGCCGCAACCAGCAGGGCCTGGGTGAGCCGGGCCAGCTGAGCCGGGCCGAGTGGACCACCTACCTCTCCGACCAGAAGTACCTGCACTCCATCGCCAGGCCGGACGTGCGGATCCGCCTGAACCTGGCGGACCCGGCGCAGCACCGCTTCGCCCTGTCCCGCCTCAAGCTCGCGGGCAAGACGCCGGAGAACTCGCCCTACCTGTTCAAGGCCCTGGAGCAGCGGCGCCAGGACCAGGTGGCCCGGGGCTACCAGCCCGGCCTGCTGCCCCCGGAGGCGAACAGCCTGGTGGGCACGGCGGACCGCCAGGAGATGCACCTCATCGAGGAGGCCAGCACGGGTGAGACGACCGCGGTGGCCAATGACGGCCTGGGCACCGCCAGCTCCACCTTCCCGGGCGGCGCCATCTACACCTACGTCGACACCAGCTACTCGGACTCCAGCGGCAACGCGCTGGGCGACCTGGCGTGGCGCGAGGAGTTCGACGGGGGCTACAACGTCACCATCAACGCCACCGGCAACCTGGCGCTGACGACCCTCAAGCGCTACCGCGTCTCCTCCTACAAGGTGGAGGAGTCCGCCAGCCAGGGCGTCACGGACTCCTACATCTACAAGGAGGTGGGCGTCGAAGGCGGCCCCGTCGTCAACGAGGCGCCCCGCCTGGGCGGCCTCACGGTGCTCGCGCCGCTCGACGTCGCGTTCAACGACAACCTCATCTCCGTGTGCCTCAACCGCACCTGGACCCAGGACTGCGACTACGACCTGACGGGCAACCTGAACTCCGTCAAGCTGCCGCTGAAGGGCTCCATCTCCGTCACCAGCAGCCACGTCTTCGACGACGCCGTCATCACCCAGCTCAGGACGGACCTGAACTCGGGCGTGGCCCGCCCGGACGCCGGCCACCTCAAGCTCATCCTCACCAACACGGGCGGCGGCTGCGACGTCACCGACGGCAACACGTTGGTGGGCAAGATGAACCAGTTCTGGAACGGCGTCACGCTGAGCACGGACAAGAAGACCTTCTCCTGGGACCTCACGGGCGCCAACGCCGCCTTCTTCGATGACGGCTGCCGCCAGATGCAGGACTCCGCGAAGCTGACCGCGCTCATCTCCCTGCCGCTCATCTCCGCGGGCGTCAAGTACCGCTCCTCCATCACCCTGAGCAACGACCCGGACGCCATCCGTCCGGACTTCGTCTTCAAGAAGATCACCGTCACCAACAGCTGCCTGGCCGAGGGCACCGAGATCGCCCTGGCCGAAGGCAAGCCGGCCGCCATCGAGTCCCTGAAGGCGGGCGACCACGTCACCAATCCCTACAACCCGTCCCTCACCATCATGGACACGGCCGTCGGCATCGAGACGACCCCCATGGTGCGCATCCGCGACGAGGCGGGCCGCAGCCTGCTGATGACGGAGATGCACCCCATCCAGGCCGTGGCGCGCGGCATGGTGCAGGCCCGCGACCTGCGCACGGGGGACCTGGTCATGACCCGCACGGGCCCCAGCAAGCTCACCGAAGTGAGCCGCGAGGCGTTCACCGGCAAGGTCTACAACGTCAAGGTCGGCTCCAAGGCGGAGAAGGCCCTGCTCGGTGAGGACCAGACGGCGGTCTACGCCAACGGCTTCCTGGTGGGCGACGGGCAGATCCAGAAGAAGTACGAGGCCATCGCCCAGCAGCCCAAGACAGGCGACATGCTGGCCCGGCTCCCCAGCCGCTGGCACCGCGACTACCAGCTGTCGCTCCAGCGCAAGTAACCCCCTGTCCCCACGGCATGGATGAGCGGCCACCCCACGGCTTTCGAGCGTGGGGTGGCCGTGCCGTTGCCGCCGTGGGGGCGCCCTTCTTTTCGCCAAGCACCCACGCGTTCAACGCCACGGAGTGAACCCGATGCAGCCGTTCAAGACCTTCCTGCTCCCGCTCTTCGTCGCCCTGGCGGCGTGCGGGGATCCTCCCGAGCCATCCACCCCCGAGAAGCCCCTCCGGGTCTTGAGCGCCGAAGCCCTGGCCGAGCGCCAGCGCATCGCGAGCAGGGCCCTGGCGAAGCCCGGGGCCGTCAAGGCCTCGCTCGTCACCACCGCGGAGGTCGCCTCGGCGCTGGACCTGCCGCCGGGGGTCGTGGCGAGCGCCTCCATCACGAGCCCCAATCCCCAGGCGACGCTGGTGGCGCCCTCCTACGGCAACATCCTGCCGCGCAGGGGCAGCTCGCTGTTCATCATGAGCACGGGCAACATCAACACCGCCAACCTGCCGGAGCCGGGCACGGACTACCCGCCCAGCGGCGTCGAAGGCGACAAGGTCGTCTACCGCGTCACGCTCAACGTGCCAGCCGGCACCAACCGGATGACCTTCGACTTCCGGTTCCTCAGCGCCGAGTCCCCCGAGTACATCGGGACGCAGTTCAACGACACGTTCACCGCGCGCGTCATCGACGGGCTGGGAACGCGCACCGTCGCGGACTCGTCGGTGAACAGCTCGCAGTTCTTCGACGTCTCCTCCACTCGAGCGGCGGGCACCGGCTACGACACGCTGTTCTCCGACGATCCGTCCGGGGTGGACTTCTTCCCGGCCACCTACCCGCCTGAAATCATGCTGTTCCCCGATGCGGGCATCACCGACTTCCGCACCGTCAACTTCGAGGTCCTGCGCGGCGGGCAGGTCACCATCGAGTTCGAGATCAGCGACCTGGGTGACGGCGTCCTGGACTCCGCGGTGGTCATCGACAACATCACCTTCACCAGCCTGGAGGTGGTCAACCCGAACCCGACCCTCATCCACTCGTATACGGGTGCCGTGGATGAGGATCCGCTGCGGCTGGCGATGCCTTCGTCCGAGGCGATCCCCCCGGTCCAGGGCGTGGCGGCGGACGGCGTGACGCAGGTCCTGCTGCGCACCAAGGTGCCCTCCGCCGGGTCGATGACCTTCTCGCTCAGCGGGACCAGCCCGGCCAACGGAGGCCTGGGCGCGGTCGGGACCTCCACCCGGGCGGCCTCCGTCACCGTTCCCACCATTCCCGTGGGCGGCGTGCACTACGCGTTCGCGCTCTACACGAGCCCCCCGGACTTCAACAGCGGAGGCTTCGAGACCGTCAAGACCCGGTCCGTCACCCTCTCCGGCGCGTACACGCCGGCGTCAGGAACGGGCTACACGTCGACGGTCGAGCTCTCCATCCTCCGGCCGCCGCTGGTGCTCGTCCACGACCTCTGGTCCTCGTGCTCCGCCTGGCAGGGGGCGGACAGCATCGCCACGAGCGACCTCTTCAACACGACGTGCGCGGACTACTCCGGGACGAACTCGGCCAGCTTGACCGTGATGGCCAACGAGCTCGCGGTCCCCAACGCCATCTATGCGGCGCTGACCAAGATGCGCCAGGGCCAGAACGCCGTCACCCAGGTGGACGTCGTCGCCCACGGCGCGGGCGGCCTGCTGACCCGCAAGTACATCGACTCGGCCAACTACCGGAGCGTCGCGACCTTCAAGGAGGGTGACATCAACCGGCTCATCAGCCTGAACACCCCCCATGAGGGGACGCGCATGGCCACCGAGCTCGCCCGCATGCGCGACGACCTCAAGGCCACGGCCCCCGGAACCTGGGACCTGGTCCGGGCCGCCCTCGCGATCCCCCACAAGATCGTGCTCGACGCCCCTGAGGGCGCGGCCATTGACGACCTCAAGGTGGGCAGCGCGCTCATCAGCAACATCCGGCAGACGGACGTCCCCACGCACTTCATCACCGGCCAGGGAGCACAGCCCCTGCCCCGGACCCCCACCTGGGCCCTCCTGCCGGACGGACTCAAGGTGCTCTACCAGCAGATGGAGACCTACCACCCGGACTCCCGTCTGCTGCCCACGACGGCGGAGCGGCAGAAGCTCATCCTGGGTTCCAACAGCATGCTGTTCTGCAACGACTCGCACGACGTCTTCGCCGGGACCGCGGAACAGCAGGGCGGCACCGTGACGGGCAGCCCGGCCATCACCCCCTTCACCGTGGCGCTGACGAACCGGAACACGGAGCACTTCAAGGTCCAGATCAACGCGGCCCACCGGGATCGGATCCTCCAGCTGCTCAACAGCCCTGTTGGCGGGCCGAACTTCGTCGCCTCCATCCCCAGGCCCAGCACGGTTCCCACGGTGAACAGCTGCGCGGGCTTCACCGCGCTGCCAACCTCGCGGCGCGCCCCCGAGGCCATCGCCACGGCCGCCGCGGGCACCGTGGTCATCACGTCCCCCCAGCCCGGCACCGTGGTATCGCCGGGCGGCACCGTGACGGTGAGCGTCGCCGGGGCGGGAGGCTTCCAGCCAGCGACCGTCCTCATCCTGAGCGAGGGCGCGGCCTCCATCCTGGAGGCGGGGCCGTTCACGACCCCGTTCCAGGTTCCGGCGCAGGCGCTCGGCGCGTTGGAGCTCGTCGCGTTCGGCATCGACAGCCAGGGCCGGATGGTGCGCTCCGCCAGCCTCCCCCTGACCGTCAGCAGCTCCGCCCAGCTGAGCTCCATCCAGGTCCTCAACGGGGACGCGATCCTGAGAGGCCCCGGCGCGAAGCTGCAGCTGGTGGCGAACGGCAAGTACACGGACGGCGTGGTGAGGGACATCTCCTCGCCCTCGCGAGGCACGCTCTACTCGGTCTCCAACACGGGCATCGCCACCATCACCGCTGACGGGATGCTGACGGGCGTCTCCAAGGGCATGGCCACCGTCATGGTCCGCAACGGCACGGTGCTCACCAGCATCACCCTCACGGTGGGGGACGAAAGCGCCGCGTCCTGCATCCCGATCCGGCTGGGCGAGTACAACCTCTTCGTGCTGGAGGACTACCAGCAGGGCAACGAGGTCCAGGGCAAGCTGGCCGCGGGCCGCAACATCTCCCTCCAGAACTTCTCCGTGGGCGAGAAGCTGCCCGAGACCGACACGGCCAACGTCCTGGTCGCGGGCGGGAACCTCTCCCTGGCCAATGGCTATGTCTGGGGGTCTGCCCGCTACGGCGGCAAGCTCACCCAGGAACCCAACGTCTTCTATCCCCGTGGGAACGTGGCCCGGGCGACTCCCATCAACTTCACCAACCAGGGCAGCGCCCTGCGGGCACTCTCCGCTGAACTGGGCGCCCTGCCCGCCAACGGCACCGCCACGCGCGAGTCCTGGGGTGGCGTCACGCTCACCGGCAAGGATGCGAAGGTGAATGTCTTCGACGTCAAGGCCTCCTCCTTCAAGGGCGCCACGCTGCTGTCCGTCGAGGCTCCCGCCAACAGCCTGGCGGTCATCAACATCCGGGGGACGTCCGCGACCTTCACCAACTTCGGCCACACCTTCAGCGGCGGCATCGACGAGCACGGCATCCTCTTCAACTTCCCGGATGCCACCACCCTCACCGCCTTTGACTATGGCTTCTACGGCACGGTTCTTGCCCCGAATGCCAACGTCAGCTTCTCCGACGGGAGCTGGGTGGGTGGAATCTACGCACGCTCACTGAAAGGCAATGCCGTCGGACAGCTCAGCCGGCTGCGGGACACAGACATCTGCAATTGATGGCAGGATTCACGCGTCGGCGCGAAACCGCGACAGTGGGGGCCAAGGTGCTCAAAAATCTGAGGAGCCGCACCGCCACGGGAGGAATGCTGCTCGCCTTCTGGATGGGCTGTGCGGCGGAAGCCCCCGCTGACCATGTCCCCGGCCTGGGAACGCAGGCCGGGGACGTCACGGACGCGTCACACCCTCTGACCGTCGTCGCCAGGGACACGGAGCGCGGCGTCCCGACGCTGGCGTGGGCACCGCCGGGACGGCCGGCCACCCACCCGGCGCTGCAAACGCCTGAAGCCGCCGCGCGGCGCTACCTGGAGCAGCACGCGGCCCTGTACCGGCTGTCTCCCACCGCGCTGCAAGCCGCCTTCGTGCACCGGGTCCACGACACGGGCCGCGGAGGCATCATCGTGGCCTTCCGCCAGCGCGTGGATGGCATCGACGTGGTCCGCAACGAGCTGAAGGTGCTGATGACGCGCGACCTGTCGCTCGTCGCCATCACCGGAAGCCTGCATGACGGCGTGGAGGGTGCACGGGCGAAGGCCCTGAGCCCATTCCGCACGTCCGCGTCCCAGGCGGTGGCCGCCGCGTTGGGAGACCTCTACGGCATCGCGCTGGATGACAAGGCCGTGGTCGCGCAGGCGGGGGCCACACCGGCGGGTCGCCAGCGGTTCGACCTCGCTCCCGGCCGCGGGGCGAAGCGCGCGGGCGTGTCATTGGTCATCCCCGCCGAGGTCCGGCAGGTGTACTTCCCCCAGGCGGACCGGCTCGTGCCTGCCTGGGCCGTGAACGTGCTCGCGGAGCGCACCGGGCAGGAAGGCCGGCGCGGCTACGAATACCTGGTGGACGCCGGCCAGGGAGGCACGCTCCAGCGCAGCGATCGCATCTTCCATGACAGCCATTCCTACCGCGTCTGGGCGGACGCGGACGGGACGCCCCGGGATGGTCCCCTGCAGGACTTCACGCCGCATCCCACGGGCATCCCCGACGCGACGTTCGAGCCGGCCTTCGAGTCCCCGCGAAACATCACCGTGGACGGACGCGCCCATGCGGGCGGAGTGGATTCCTGGCTGCCTCCGGGCGCGACCACCAGCTCCGGCAACAACGTGTCCGCCTATGCGGACCACTTCAACCCGGATGGCTACACCGAGGGCTCCGACACCTGGGCCTTCGTGAATCCCGCCACCCGTGACTTCCATTACGACTACGAGCCCACGCTGGGGCCCCTGGCCCGGCCGTCGCAGACGCAGGCCGCCATCACCAGCCTCTTCTACACGACCAACTGGCTGCACGATTACTTCTACGCCTCCGGCTTCACGGAAGCCTCGGGCAATGCCCAACAGCGGAATTACGGCCGCGGCGGCCTGGAGGGCGACGCGCTGCTGGCCGAGGCCCAGAACCAGGGGCCCAACCCCCAGGCCCGCAACAACGTCGCCATCTACGTGCCGGACGACGGCCAGGCCCCCCGCCTGGAGATGTACCTCTTCGAGATGCCAGAGACCCGGTCGCTCCAGGCCGAGGGGACGGACTACTCCACGGGCCGGGCCAACTTCGGCCCACGCACCTTCCACCTGGACTCGCTCCGGCTCGTCGTGGCCCAGAGCGGCTCCGCGTCGGTGACCACCGCCTGCCAGGCGCTGACCAACGACGTCTCGGGCGCCATCGTCCTGGCCGACCGGGGTGGCAACTGCTCCTACGAGCTCAAGGCGGTGAATGCCCAGGCCGCGGGCGCGGCCGGCCTCATCGTCCTCAACCACACCGCGGGCGCCGCTCCACCCGACATGTTCGAGTCGGATCCACTGCTCGACCCCACCCTTCCGCTGCTGTCCGTTTCGTATGAGACGGGGCAGACCCTGAAGGGCCTGCTCGCCAGCGGGGCGGTGACCGGGACGATGATTCGCGCATCCGGCCCCGAGCGGGACGGGACGATTGACAACACCCTCGTGTCGCACGAGTGGGGACACCTGCTCCACCAGCGGCTGGTGGACTGCAACCTGCCCGTGTGCTTCGCGCAGAGCGAGGGCTGGGGGGACTTCATCGCGCTCCACCTGATGGTCCGGGAGGATGACGGCTTCGGCTACAACGGCACCTATGGAATTGGCGGGTATGCCGCGTATGTCTTTGGCGACAGCCCCTATTACGGCGTCCGCCGGGCCCCCTACTCCCGCGACCCCACGAAGAACGCGCTTCGCCTCCGCCACATCAGCGACGACGAGCCCCTTCCCTGGGAGCACCCGCTCCGCGACAACGGCGGGTTCAACTCCGAGCGGCACAACGCGGGCGAGGTCTGGGCCTCGATGCTCTTCGATGGCTACCTGGCGCTGCTTGACGAGGCCCGGAAGCCGGGCTCGCGCTTCGCGTCCTTCGCGGAGGCGAAGCGGCGCATGGCGGACTACGTCGTCGCCGGGATGATGCTGGCGCCCGTGGACCCCACCCTCACGGAGCAGCGCGACGCCCTGCTCATGGCGGCCGGCAGCTGGAATCCCCAGGACCCGCGCGACATGCTCCTCCTGGCCGAGGCCTTCGCGCGGCGGGGCGCGGGCACCTGCGCCCGTTCGCCTCCGCGCAGGTCCCTGAACTTCACCGAGGTCCACGAGGCCTACACGGTCCAGGCGGACCTGCGCTTCGAGGTCGTGAAGGTGGATGATGCCCGCCGCACGTGCGACGCGGTGCCGGATGGCGTCCTCGATGCCGGGGAGGCGGGTTCCCTTCACCTCAAGGTCACGAACCTGGGGCCCGTGGCCTCCGCGGGGACCACCGTGACCGTCGCGAGCAGCCGGCCCGGCGAGGTGTCCCTCCCCACGGGCGAGCTGCCCGTGCCCCCGGTGCCGCCGCTCGGGTCCATCTTGATGGCCATCCCCATCGAGCTGGCCGCCTCACCCACGCTCCCCCGGGACGTGGAGCTGACGCTCACGCCAGGGGGCTCCCACTTCTGCCAGGCCCCCGTCCCGCTGCGGCACGTCCTCAAGGTGGACCACGACGAGGAGTCCTCCACGACCGACACCCTGGAGAGCCCCACGACGACCTGGAGCACGGAGGTGTTGAAGGGGGCCCCGGACCAGGCGTGGCAACGGGTCCTGGCCCCGGACACCACGCTGGATGCGGTCAACCATGTCTGGTTCATCCCGGACGGCCCTGACGTCGCGGACACGGCGCTGGTGTCGCCCCGCATCACGGTGTCGGATTCCGCGCCCTTCGTGGTGAGGTTCGACCACCGGCATCGCTTCGCCTTCGACGTGGACTCCTGGTCGGGCCTGAAGACCTTCTGGACGGGCGGCGTGATCGAGCTCACCCAGGATGGCGGCAAGACCTGGGATGACGTGAGCCTGTATGTCGACCCCGGGTATGGGGGGAAGATCGACGCGACCACGGGCAACACCCTGGGCGGACGTCAGGCGTTCGTCGCGCAGAGCAGCCTCTGGCCACGGATGAACGTGGGCACGAAGTTGGATTTCGGCTCGCGGTTCGCCGGGAAGACAGTCCAGCTGCGGTTCCGCTTCGGCTCACCCTGGTACGTGGAAGCCCATGGCTGGGAGGTGGACAACGTCGCGCTGTCGGGGGTGGAAGGAAAGCCCTTCAAGGCCGTCATCTCCAATGCGGGCACGTGCCAGCCGGGCGCCAACGCGGGTGAGGATCAGCTCGTTGAAAGCGGCGCCGCGGTGACGCTCCAGGGCGCGGGGCACTCGACCGCGTCGGGGAGCGTGCTGACGTACACGTGGCGGCAGCTCGATGGTCCTCCCGTGGAGCTGGCGGGGGGGGATACCGCGAGCGCGTTCTTCCTCGCGCCCATCGTTTCGAGCGAAACCCCGATGCACTTCGAGCTGAAGGTGAGCGTCGGGCCGTTCTCCGCCACGGACACGTTGGAGATCCGGGTCAAGCCCGAGGACCCGCCGGATCCGAATGACCCGGATCCGCCTCCGGAGGGCGGGGGCTGCGCCGCCGCCCCCACGCCCGGGCCTTCCACCTCCTGGGTGGGGTGGCTGGCGGGTGCGCTGGCGGCACGGCTCCTTGCCTTGCGCAGGGCCAGACCCTAGGGAGTGGTAGCGTCCCCCAGGCAGTCGTCCCGACACGCTGGGGGAGTCATGGGAATCACAATGTCACCGCAGGAGTACGCCACGGCGTTCCGCCTGCTCGCGGCTTCCGCAAGGCATCCGCGAAACATCCATACGATCGTCACCGAGCGGCTGTTCCCAGGTCTTCCCGAACACCCCACCCTGCTGGACGTCGGCGCGGGGGCGGGCAAGGTGGCTGAACAGCTCGCGCCACACTTCGATTCGCTCACCCTGCTCGAGCCCCATCCCGAGCAGAGCGCCGGCTTCCATCATGAGAAGGCGAAGGTCATCCCTGTCCCCCTGGAGCGGTACGACTCCCAGGACAGGTATGATCTGGTCGTCTGTTCTCACGTCCTGTATCACGTCCCCCTCTCCGAATGGGGCGGCTTCATTGACAGACTGCTCCGCTTCGTGCGCCCTGGAGGGACCTGTCTGCTGGTGATGGCCGCCGCCCGGGGACCGACCCATGCGATGTGCCGTGAGTTCTCAGACACCTTGCACTTCAGCGAAGACATCGTCGCCGAAGTGCGGCGGAAGCAGCTGCCCCACGAGACAATCGCGACGATGAGCGGGTTCGCCGCGAGCACCTTCGAGGAGATGTATACGCTCTGCCGCTTCCTCGTGCTGGAGGGGTGTTTCACGTCCGAGCAGCTGGCGGCCCTGAACCCGGACGAGTGGCGAAGACTGGATGCGCGAATCCGGGGTCATGCCGAGCGTTGCCAGCAGCCTGACGGAACGTACCGGCTGGAACAGGATGAGGATGTGATCCTCATCCCCCGGTAGGAGCATGGGCCGGGCACCCTCCTGAACAGGGAGCACTGACAGTGTCTGGAGCGAAGAGAGGGCGTGGCGGAGGCGCCCTTCTATCCTGGCGCGATGAACGCTCTTGCCCTGCTCGCCCTGGTCGTCCCTGCCGAGTCGTCGACCGACGGCTCCCCGCAACCCTGGTTCACGGTGGGACCGCTGCTGAGCGTGAGCCGCCGGCAGGAGGACACCGCCTGGGGCGTGGGCCTGGAGTCCACGCTCAATGTGGCCATGCACAACAACCGCCTGGATTCCTTCAAGTCGGGCGCGGTGGGCGTCTTCGGGCAGGCCCAGTGGATGGACGGTGACCACGCGCGGCTGTGCGGCGGAGTCCAGGGCAACTTCCTGATTTTCGGGCTGGAGACAGGCGTGGCCCACGAGACGGGGACGGCGGCATCCCGGGCCACGACGTCGCTCCACCTGGCGCCCTTCCTCGGCTTCGGCTACGGCTCCGTGGGCGTCCGCTTCAGCCTCCCGTTCGAGAACGGGCGGGACCTGTCGGGCCGCCTCCCGTATGGCCGGGAGATCGGCCTCACGTTGACCCTCAAGAAGCCCTTCTCTCCCATGCTCTGAGGCCCCACCCCGGGCCGGGCCCTTATGACGACCGAACCCGCCGCGGTGATCCACCTCCAGTTCGATGACCAGCAGCGCCGGGTCGGAGACCTGTCCCCGGCGAAGTGTGGCCTCTGCGGCGCCTCCGCCCGGGGAAGGACGCTTCACGCGGGCATGCTGGAGGGTGCGCTCGGCTGGGAATGTCCATGCGGGGCCCGGGGCGTCCACGTCGAGCTGATGGACCTGGACGAGGTGTATCCAGACGTCCTGGAAGCCTGGGGGCTTGAAGCTCGCGAAGAGCCGGACCTGTCCCCGCCCACGCCCGTGGGGGATTCAGGCCTGCTGTTCGCAAGCTACGTGGACGGGCCCGGCCTGCTCGCCCAGCTGTTCACCGAGGCGCGCCGCCAGGGCGCCCAGATCGCCGCCACCCAGGTGGTGGCGAGAATCACCACGCCCGCGACCACCTTCCCGGACTGGACCTGGGACGTGCTCTGGGCGCGTCCGGTATCCCAAGGGGACTGATCGTCCGTAGAGGGACAGGTCGGCGTAGGCCGTGTCCCACGCCCCATGGAAGGCCCGGATGGGCAGCGGCTTCAGCGTGCAGACCTTCTGAAGGAGAACGCAAAGGGATTGAGCGGGGACTTCGGCAGCGGACGCGTCACCCAGGCGCTCCAGCACGCCAGGTGCCAGGGCATGAACAGGGTGTAGCTGGACGGGCCAATGTTTTCGAGGGAGAGGCAGGTGAACCCCGACCAGAACAGCGCCTGCGCCATGATGAGCAGCCAGCCGGTGTTCTGGAGCCAGCGGCGCTTCAAGGCATGGCCGCCCAGCGACACCAGACCCGGCAGCACGGCGGTCAGGGTCATCAACGCCCACGGCACCACGTTGTGTCGCGTGAGCTGCTCGGGCGGCAGGTGGATGGAGTGCTGCCGGTGCACCACCGCGTCGTGTAGCAGCACCACGTAGAAGAGCCCCGTCTGGTAGAGCATGGAGGCCGTCGTGACGGCGGCTCCGAACCCTCCGAGCCGCGTCCGGCGGCGCGCCTCCAGCTCCACCACCTCCGGCGGCAGCTCCAGCGCGTAGGGATGGCCCAGCTCCAACAGGGCCTCCTTCGCCGCGTGCCGCACCGTCACGCCGTTCCGGGCCCGGAGGTCCCCCACCGGAGCGCCGGGCGCCATCAACTCCAACAACAGGTCCGTCCGGTCCCGGGGCGTCTCTTCCCCTGTGGGGGCCCGTCCCAGCGCGGCGAGGAGCAGGTCGGTGTCCGCCTGGGTCGTGTCGGGTGCACGCACCGCTTCCACCAGCGCCTTCAGCGACGGAGCCGCGGCTCCAGCCTCCGGGCCGGCAATGTCCGTCGTTGCTTCGCTGGAGGGGTTCGCCTGACGTGACTGCGACCTGGACATGGTGTGCACCTACCTCGCTACCTTCGAGGCAACCTCTAACAGGACGTCGCGGGGAAGCTTCAGCGCACCGTGAAACTCCGCCTTGAGGGCAGCGGAGACGGGAGGCTCACGCGCGTCGAGCGCCGCGAGCACACGCTCCGTCCACGCGAGGAAGGCGAGTCCCTGCCGAGCCAGGGATTGGGCAAAGGGGAGGAACATCACTTCGACCCGGGGAGTGAGCGGTTGGTCCGAGGCGCTCCGGTCCTCCATGCTCAAGACCTCCCCCTGGCGCCAGAGCCGCATGTGGGATTCCTCCCAGGGGTGGGCGCCCGTCTCCTCCGCGCCATCGAGCAGCGCCTTCAGCGCGACGAACCAGCTCCAGGTCATCCAGAATTCATCAACCGAGCCGTCATCGGTGAAGGGGTGGCCTCCAACGTCGATGAAGAAGCCTCCCTGGAAGCTGCAACAGGTCACGGACGGGTGACGGAGGTACATGTCCACGGCCTCGGCCTCCCGTCCCTCCAGGGACTCCAGCGGTACCCAGTCCGGACCGATGAGAACGCGGAACTCCGCATGGAAGGGTGAGGGAGCCATCCGGGGAAGCGTAACGCATCCTCCAGTCGACCTCGCCGGGACGCTGAGCCGGGCTGCTTGGCGTAGGGGCCGCATCCCGTATGCTCCGCGCCCCATGTCCCTGAACCTGAACGCTCGAAGCGCGCTTGCCGCGGCCTCGCTCCTGCTGGCGCCCCCGGCGCTGGCACAGGCACCGCAGGCCGAGGCGCCGCCCGCGGAAGCGGCCCCGCCCGCGCAGGCCCAGCCCGTGATGACGAAGCCTCCGGAGCTGCTCCAGCAGGTGGAGGCCCCCTACCCGCCTGAAGCGCTCGCGGAGGGGATCACCGCCTCCGTGCGCCTCATCATCACCATCGCCGCGGACGGCAGCGTGGCGGACGTGTTGCCCACGGAGCCGGCGGGCCACGGCTTCGACGAGGCGGCCATCGCGGCGGTGCGCCAGTTCCGCTTCTCGCCCGCGGAGGTGGACGGCGTGCCCGCGCCGGTGCAGGTGGAGTACGTCTACCACTTCACCCTCAATGCTCCGCAGCCGGAGGCACCTGGACCGGAGCAGGTCCAGGCGGCGCCGAAGGCCACGCTCACCGGACAGCTGATCTCGCGCGGCAGCCGCTCGCGGGTGGCCGGTGCCACCGTGCGCTGCGGTGACGACCCGGAGGCGCCCGAGGCCCTCTCGGACGCGGACGGCCGCTTCACCCTGGAGGTGCCTCCCGGCGAGTGCGCCGTGCGCGTGGTGGCGTCCGGCTTCCAGCTCTACCAGACGAAGGAGCAGCTCCAGGCGAACGAGACGACGGAGGTGAACTTCTTCCTCGCCCCCACCGCCGGCGCACTGGAGACGGTCGTTCGCTCCGAGCGGCCGAAGAAGGAGGTCGTGCGCCGCACCATCACGCGCCAGGAGGCACAGAAGACGCCGGGCACCTTCGGTGACCCCATCCGCGTCATCCAGACCCTGCCCGGCGTGGCGCGCGCGCCGTTCATCTCCGGCCAGCTGCTGGTGCGCGGCTCCAACCCCGGCCAGACGGCGACGATGATGGACGGGGTCAGCATCCCCCTCCTCTTCCACCTCCTCGGCGGCCCCTCGGTGGTGAACGCCGAGTTCATCGACCAGCTCGACTTCTTCCCGGGCGGCTACGGCAGCCAGTACGGCCGCGCGGTGGGCGGCATCGTGGAGGTCGGCACGCGCAAGGGCGCCGCCGACACGCTCCATGGCTCCGTGAAGGTGGACCTGCTGGACGCGGGCTTCTTCCTGGAGGCGCCCGTGACGGACGGCATCAGCGTGGCCGCCGCCGCGCGGCGTTCGTACGTCGACACGCTCCTTCCGCTCGTCCTCCCCAAGGACGAGGGCAGCACGCTGTCCGTGGTGCCTCGCTACTGGGACTACCAGGTGCGCGTGGACTTCGGCAGGAAGCGGGATGCCCGTTCCGAAGAAGAGGCCCAGTCCCAGGCGGGCGGCGCGCGCAGCACCGGCTACATCATGGCCTTCGGCAGCGACGACCAGCTGCGCCTGGTGTCGTCAGGCCCGGAGACGGAGCGGGACCTGTCGGTGGACACGCACACCAACTTCCACCGCCTCAAGGGTGACTGGACGTACCGCAAGGGCGCGCTCACCTCCGTCTTCACGCCGTACGTGGGCTACGACGGCACCAGCTTCAAGTTCGGCGCCGCGAAGCAGGACGGCTCGGGCTACACGGTGGGCGCGCGCGAGGTGCTGGGCCTGGAGCTGTCCTCCGCGCTCACCGTGCGCACCGGCCTGGACCTCGTCTACGAGCACCAGTCCTTCGACGTGGAGTTCCCCGCCCCGGAGAACTTCGAGTACGTGGCCTTCCCCGGCGCCGAGTCCGTGGGCGAGCTGCTGGTGGAGCACATCGGCCTCGGCTCCTTCGACGGCGCGCTCTTCGTCGAAGCGGACCTGAAGGTGGGGAAGTTCACCTTCACCCCCGGCGTGCGCGGCAACTTCCAGCGCGCGGGCGACGCCCGGAACGTGGCGTTGGATCCACGGCTGTGGGTGCGCTTCGAGGCCACTGAACGCACCCAGCTCAAGGGCTCGCTCGGCCTCTACAGCCAGCCGGCGGAGACGTTCCGCTTCATCACCCTGCCGTACGGCAACCCGGAGCTCGCCTACCAGCGCGCGTTCCAGAGCAGCCTCGGCGTGGAGCACCGGCTGACCGACGTGTTCAACGTGGACGTGACGGGCTTCTTCAACCGCCGCTTCAACAACATCGCGGCGCCCGGAGAGATCATCTCCCTCCCGGGCGGAGGCGTGGTCCAGCTGCCGTACTCCAATCAGGGCATCGGCCGCGCCCTGGGCCTGGAGGTGATGGTGAAGAAGCAGCGCGCGTCCGCGACGGACAAGTGGTCCGGCTGGGTGTCGTACACCTTCAGCCAGTCACTCGACGGGCGCACCGGCCCCGCCCCCGAGAACAGCGGGAATGACTTCGGCGGAGGCTTTGGTGGCAGCGGCGACACGACGTACGGCCTCAGTCCCTTCGACCAGACCCACATCCTCACGCTGGTGAGCAACTACGTGCTGGGCGGCGGCTGGGAGCTGGGCGGGCGCTTCCGCTACACCACCGGCCGTCCGACGACACCGCTCAACCACACGTTCGACCTGTACCAGGTGGACCGCAACCGCTTCAACGGCACGTACGGCCCCTATGCGTCGGCGCGCACGGCCGGTTTCCACCAACTCGACGTGCGGCTGGACAAGAGCTGGCAATTCCAGAGTTGGACGCTGGGGCTCTACCTCGACGTGCAGAACCTCTACAACGCGGAGAACGTCGAGTTTGTCTTCAACGACTACCGGCAGCGCCGGGAGTACGAAGTGCCCGGCATCCCCATCCTTCCCGTGGTGGGCGTGAAAGGAAGCTTCTGACATGAAAGCCCTGCTCCAGACCGGAGGCCTGCTGCTGCTGGCCATGGCTTCCCTTGCCTGCGTCGGGCCCGAGGACAAGCCCTCGAACGTGCACGACCTGCGGGTGCTCGGCGTCTCCACGGAACAACCCGAGCTGATCGCCTCCACCTGCGAGCGCACCCCGGAGGCCCTGGACGAGCTCGCGGCGGAGGTGACGTACCGCGCGCTGCTGGTGGACCCCGCCGGCGAGGGGCGCCCCATCCAGTACACGCTGTGGGCCTGCGCGGATCCGGATGACCGCACCTGCGAGAACGAAGCGGACCGCGCGCTGCTCGCGGAGGGCACCACCGTCGCGGGCGAGCTGACGCTCCCCATCCGCCCCGGCGCGGCCCGGGGCGCGGAGGACAGGCTCCTGTTGGAGCGCGTGCTGGAGGAGGACGCCTACCAGGGGCTGGGGGGCATCCGCATGCCGCTCGTCCTCCGGGTGGTGGCGGGCGGCGAGGAGGTCTACGCGCAGAAGCTGATGGTCTTCTGGTGCCCGGTGGTGGAGGGCATGAAGGCCAACGAGCAGCCGGTGCTCCCAGGCCTGCGGGTGGACGACGTCCCCTGGCCGGAGGGCGAGCCGCTGGAGCTGAGCGGCCCCGGTCCCTTCGTGGTGACGGCCGACGACGTGTCGGACCGGGAGGAGAACTACGTGGTGCCGGGCCTGCGGCTGCAGGCCGTGAACCTCAAGGAGGCGTGGGAGATCGCCTGGTACAGCACGCTGGGCGAGTTCAGCCTGTCGGAGACGGGCGGCGCGGACTTCGGTGGTCAGCAGGGACGCCACCGCGTGGAGTGGGAGCCCGCCGAAGGCGCGACGGCCCAGGACGTGACGTTCTGGGCCGTGGTGCGGGACGGGCGCGGCGGCAGCTCCTGGTTGGTGCGCCGGGCGCGCTGGAGTCCCTGATCAGCGCGGCGCGGCGCTGGCGATGAGGTCGTTGATCATCTGCGGCATCTCCGTCGCAGCGCCGACGTCGAACCTGTCGAGGCTCATGAAGAACCCGACGCCGCGAACGGGCGAGAACGCGAGGTAGTTGAACACGCCCGTCGTGGCACCGGCCTTCTGGAGGATGAACGGCCGGTCGCCCCTGGGCATCATCACGACCCAGCCAAGGCCCATCGCATCCATGTGGCCGGACTCGTCCAGCCCGAGGACGGGGTGCAGCCCGTCGCGCTGTACGTAGGTGGCGTGGTCCAGGAGCCGCGTCTCCGCGTCGAGCCGGTCCGGGTTTCCGCCCGTCTCCAGATGCCACTGGAGCCACCGGAGGAGGTCCTCGGGGGTCGAGTACAGGCCGCTGGCACCGCGAGGTGTGGAGTCGTGCTGCCCCCTGGGCCACGGCTTGCCGTCGGGCATGTAGCCGCCGAACAGGTTCTGGCCGCGGTCGTCGCTGCTCCCCTTCTTCCAGGGTGGCTCGGTGAACGAGGTGTGCCCGAGCTGGAGCGGTGCCAGCACTTCTTGGTTCAACAGGTCGCCATAGGATGCACTCTTTGACGTGTGGCACTGGTCGAACAGCGCCCGGGAGAGGACGTTGAAGCCGACGTTCGAGTAGAGCGCACCCGTTCCCGGCGGGAACAGGACGGACGGCAGCAGCTCTGGCTTCGGCGCTTCGAGCCCGATGTTCGGCGTGATCTCGCGGGGCAGGCCGCTCGTGTGCGTGACCAGATCGATGAAGCGGATGGCCGGATTCTCGACCACCTGTTCCGTGAAGCGGGCCTCGCCCTTCGCGACCATCCTGGCGAGCAGGTGTCCCGCGAACGCCTTGGTGATGGAGCCGAGGGGTATGAGCGTCTGTTCGTCCGGCACGCAGGAGACGTTGGCATCGCCCCACCCCAGGACCGTGCTCGCGAACGTCCCATCCGCGGCCCGGACGATGGCGCCGATCACCATCTTGGGGAGCTGGTACTTGAATTGAAAGATATCGCCAGCGAACGCTGCGCCTTCCACGAGCGGCTGGAGCCGCGCATGCGCCGCCGAGAACGGGAACATCTTGTCGATCTGGTATTGCCAGATGAGCAGATGCCCCGAGTCCCTGAAGGTCCCAACGTCGCCGTATTGCTTTTCGAGCGGCTCGGGTTCAACGCCGCTTCCCCGGTAGAGCCCGAGGATGAGGATGGACTTCTCGCCGTCCTGCTTCAGGTAACAGGTGAAGTCCCGGCTGGCGCGGGTCAGCCCCAGATAGACCATGGCCTGGCGCGCCGGATCCTTCGTCAGGTCGAGCAACGCGACATCCACGAAGTTGCTCTCGCCGGGCACGATCCGGGTCCCCACCGGCAGGGAAATCTCCTCCTGGGCGAAGCCCTCGTAGCCCGTCACATGGAGGGTCTGGTTCGCGAGGGTCAGGATGCGAAGGGTGGGATTGGGGTTGTCCATGATGACCTCGGAAAGTACACGAAGAACGAAGGTGCACCGTTGCCAGGGGGACAACATCCCCCGCCACTTGTAACCTCCCAGGCCACGGTCGCCCGCGCACCCCAGCGTGATTCCGCGCGGTTGAAGACGGCCATGTCCTTGCAGCGCTCGTGAGCACTCCAACGCTTCACGTCCTTCCCGGGATGTGGGCGCACCCGCGGAGCCGCACGCATGAGACGCAACCGACTCATTGCTTCATCCTCCCATCCCCGCCTCCGGCCCGTCCTGGGCGCGCTGGTCGTCGCGGCCTCACTGGGCGCGGCGAGCGCAGAAGCCGCGGCCCTCAAGGTCATGCCCCTGGGGCTTGGCTCCGGAACCGTCACCACGACTGGCATCAACTGCAACAGCACCGGTGGGGACTGCGACGAAACCTATGCGTCCACCGTCACCGTGACGCTCACCGCCACGCCGTCCCTGGGGTCCACCTTCGCTGGCTGGAACATCGACCTGGACGCGGACCTGTCGTCCACCCCGGACTGCACGGGCACGGCGTCCACCTGCGTCCTGCCCATGAACGTGGCGCGCTCCGTGAAGCCTGTCTTCCGGCTCGCGGCGGGCACCGTCAATCCCATCCCTGTCGCCAACGCGAGCGCCATCACGCCCGAGGAGATCGAGAGCTACCTCAACAACCCCACCAACGCGGGCACGAACACCGTGGCCCGCTTCATCAGCGCCCTGCCGGACGAGTACAGGGCCAGCCCCATCCTGATGGCGCGCTCGGAGAGCCTCCAGACGGGCACCGCGGAGCACCCGCGCCTCCTGCTCGCCAGCAAGACTGCCCGGTCCGTCTTCTCCATCGGGCCCGCGCCGCATGCGTCCTATCCAGGCTCGCATCCGGACGTCATCGAATACATGCAGTGGGACGAGGCGACGAAGAACTTCCGCTTCCACGAAATCATCCTCACGGCCATCCCCCAGATGGGCGTCATCCCGCCGCGCTCGCGCCACATCGAGAAGGATGACGGGAAGTGCTCCGCCTGCCACTCGACGCGCAACGTGCTCAACCGCACGGGCACCCCCGGCACGGATGGCTTTCCGGTGGGCGTCATCAAGACGAAGAACAAGCCCAACTGGGACCCGTACGACAGCTGGGGCGGCATGCTCCCCTTCAACCGGGACCGGCTCTACCAGGGCTCGGTGGACACCGCCGCGTTCCGCAAGCTCTTCAATCCCTGGACGTGGCGGACGCAGCCCGCGGTCCGCCAGCTCGTCGAACAGCTCCGGCTGCAACCGCCGGGGCGTCTGCCCGCGGGCAGCCCCCACCTCATCACGCGCTACCGGGGCGGCCCCAACGACGGCACGCCGCGCTTCTCCTTCGACACGTCGCCCCCGGTGACGACGGAGCCCGCCCCGTCGGGGAGTTCGACCATCGCGACGGCGTATGCCTTCAACGGCCTGCCGGGCAGCGGCGCGCTCACGAATGTCACGCGGGGCGGGACATCCGTCACGCTGTTCCATGACTCACCCATTTCCGGGGACGAGGGGCGTGGCGTTCAGCTCTTCGACCTGCTGGGCGGCCTGGATGGCAGCCTCAACCAGCGGAGAATCGCGGACGAGCTCGCCAGCCACCGCTGGGCGACCGGCAGCGTGTACATCGACCCGCGCCCGGTGGCCCTGGCCATCACCAAGGGCTGCCTCACCATCAACACGTCGCTGAACACGGTGCAGAGCAGCCCCACCGGACTGGCGGTGGACCAGGCGTTCTTCACGTCGCGCAACGGCATGGGCATCAACGCCCTGCGCGACGACACCCTGGCGCGCACCCAGAGCATCCCGCGCCGCAAGGCCGACATCGAGAAGCTCAACCTGAGCCGGACCGGCGACCCGTATCTGGTGACCGGCACGACGGTGAACGGCACCATCCCGCAATACGGCGCCGCGACCAGCGCGTCCACGGACGTGTCCCTGCCCCGCCTGCGGCAGGAGGTGTTCCGCCGGCCCATCGACAATCCGGTCGCCGACTCGACGGTCATGGGCGGCATCCTCGTGGACCGGGAGCAGTACACCCCCAACACGAACCTGGTGACTCTGTACCGGTACTTCCTGGAGCCGCTTGGCGTGTCGGTGGACAAGTGGTCCCTGGGCGTGCGCGGCCGCTCCCGCGCCTATGGCTTCGCCGACGTGTTCGGTTCGTACACCGGTGCGCTCCAGACGGAGCTCGAGGCCAACCTGACGGCGGATCCCATCCCCGGACTGGTGACGCCCTTCTCCTGCGCCAGCCTGATTCCGGCCGTGAACGCCACGCTGGCCTCGCTGCCGCTCCCGGGCGCCGTGCCGACGTACACGGACGTGCAGCGCATCTTCAACAAGAGCTGCATCGAGTGCCACGGCGGGCTGGACTACCCGCCGTACAAGAACTTCGGCACCTACCTGAACCTGGCCGAGGACCAGAGCAGCCCCAGCGCGAATCCGCTCACGGCGCCGCACGACATCGCGGCGGTCTACGCCACCAGCCTGATGGGCCCGCTGTACGACCGCATCACCCGCACGACGGAGGACTGCCCCAGCGGGATGATGCCGTGTGGCGGACCGCCGCTGAGCAGGACGGACACCGAAACCATCAAGCGGTGGATCCAGGGCGGCAATCCCTCCACGTGGGGAGACCCGCACCTGACGACGCTGGACGGCGTGCGCTACGACTTCCAGGGCGCCGGTGAGTACGTGCTCCTGCGCGACCCCGGGCTGGAGCTCCAGGCGCGCCACACGCCCGTGCAGACGGAGACCCCCGTGGGGCCGGATCCGCACACCGGCCTGACGGCCTGCGCGAGCATCACCACGGCGGTGGCGGCGCGCGTCGGCCCGCATCGCATCAGCTACCAGATGAACGTGGAGCGGCGGGAACTGCTGGAACTGCGCGTGGACGGCAAGACGGTGTCGTTGGACAAGGGGGAACTGCTGCTCCCCTCCGGCGGACGCATCACGCGCACGTCCGCGACCGGCGGCATCCGGATTGAATCCGCGGGAGGCACGCGCATCACCGTCACCACGGATTGGTGGGCGCACTACGGCCTCTGGTACATGAACATCGACGTGCAGCAGGCGCGCGCGACGGAGGGCCTGCTGGGCCCCATCGCCCCGGGCAACTGGCTGCCCGTGCTGCCGGACGGGTCGCAGCTGGGAGAGCGTCCCTCGGACCTCGGGGACCGGCACGTCGCGCTGTACCAGAAGCTCGGCGAGTCCTGGCGGGTGACGAAGAACACGTCCCTCTTCGACTACGCCTCCGGGTACTCCACCGACTCGTACACGCTGCGGGAGTGGCCGGAGTACAAGGCGGACCAGTGCCGCATCACCAAGGCGCCGCCCGGCATTCCGGTGGTGGAGCCGCTGAAGGCCATCCCGCTGGAGGAGGCGGAGGTGCTGTGCAAGGGCGTCTCGAAGGAGCGCCTGCGCGACTGCGCCCAGGACGTGGCCGCGACCGGCGAGCCGGGCTTCGCCAAGACGTTCATCACCACGGAGAAGCTGGGCCGGAACCTCCCGCCGGAAGTGCTGGAGCTGGTGTCGCCGAAGGACAACACCACCGCCTCCAGGACGGTGACCTTCGAGTGGAAGGACGCGTACGACAAGGACGGTGACGCCGTCGTCTACCGGCACTGCGTCTGGAACGTGAACAGCCGCTTCACCTACGCGGCCTGCACGAAGGGAGTGGCCGAGCAGTCCCGGACGATGACGATGGAGTCCGGCGGGGACTACTTCTGGAAGGTCCTCGCCGAGGACGGCCGGGGTGGCACCACGGAGAGCCGCACCTGGCGTGTGACGGTGAAGTAGCCAGGCGTCACCGTGGAAGGACGAAGGCCCCGGACCGCGTGCTCGCGTCCGGGGCCTTGCCGTGTGGGGCCGCTGTTTGCCCAGGCAACGCAAGGCGGCTGCTGGCAAGGTCCCAGGCCATGCCACGCGCCCAGACGCCCAGGAAGCCCGACACCGCCGCGTTGATGAAGAAGGCGGACCGGTTGCTGGATGAGACGCCGCCCCTATTGGACGAAGCCATCCCGCTCCTGCGCGAGGTGGTGGCGGCGGATCCGGAGCATCTGCTGGCGCTGCACTCGCTCAACTGGGCCCTGGATCCGACCCGGCGCATGGAGCCCCATCGCTGGGAACACGAGGTGAAGGCCGAGCATTGGCGGGTGCGCGACCGCGTTCTCGAGTTGACGCGCGGCACGAAGCCCGGAGGAAAGCTGACCACCGCGCAGAAGGCCCGCGCGCTGGCGCTGAGCCAGTGGGCCGAGGACCTGGTGCGCCGCGAGCCGACGGCGAAGCAGCTCGAGCAGGCCGAGGCCGCGCTGGAGGAGTCGGAAGGCCTGCGCGAGCTGGTGGACCAAGCCCGAGCGCGTCGCGGACTCGAAGCGTGGCGCGCGCTGCGCGAGGGCCCGCCGGAGCAGGGCTACCGGAAGTTGCTCGCCCGCGTGGAGCAGACTCCCGGCATGCGCGCCCACGACGTGGAGAGCGACGACGATCCGCTCGCCTTCCAGGGCCTGGAGGGGGCCTTCTCCGACGAAGGCTTCCACGCGTGGCTCCGGAAGCAGAAGCCCGCGCGGCGTCCCCCGGCACGCCAGGCCAAGGCCCTGAACGAAGGATTCCTGCTGGCGGCGGGGCTCGACGCGGCCCCCTTCTTCGGCCCCGGGTTCGAAGGCCACAGCCGGACCGGCCGCGTGCTGGCCCTGGTCGCGCTGGGGGCCGACCTGGAGGCCCGGGACAAGAACAAGCGCGGGGCGCTCCACCTGGCCGCGATGGTGGACGACCCGGCGCTGCTGGAGGAGCTGCTTCGTCTGGGGGCGGCTCCTGACGTCACCGACGCGGCGAAGGCCACGCCCCTGCATGCCGCGGCCGAATACGGCAGCACGTCCTGCATCGCCCTGCTGGCCGGAGGCGGTGTTCCCGTGGACGCGCGGGACCAATCCGGGCGCACGGCCCTCTTCGACGCGCGGCGGGCCGACGTGGCACGAGCGCTCATCGACGCGGGGGCCAACCCCAACGCGGGCAAGGGTTGGACGCCCCTGCACCAGCACGCGCGCGTCCAGGAACGGGGGCCCGTCATCGAGGTCCTGCTCCAGGCCGGGGCGGATGCGGCTCGAACGAACGCGGCGGGCCAGACACCGGCGCGGGAAGCGCTGGAGCACGGCCACCCGCACCTCGCCCGGCTCCTGGGCGTCCAGGCACCTTCGGGCAAGGCGGGAGCGCTGGACGTGCAACCGCTGCGGGACGCGCTGGCCCGCCGCCGGAAGGCGGTCCTCAAGGCCTGGTACTACGAGGACAAGGACGTGGCCCCGGTCGAGCAGGTGCTCGAACGGCTCGCGCTGGAAGGCGCCACGTCGTGGGATGCGCTCGCGGCGGCGGTACGAGGCGTGCCTCCCTGGACGGCCATGGCCCTGGTGGAGCTCGCGCGGGACGTGCTCCCGGCCGAAGCGAAGACTCCGCGCATCGCCAAGCTCCCGCGCTTCGTGCGCGGGGACCTCGTGGTGAAGGGCGACGTGCACGTGGACGGGCCGTTGCTCGTGACCGGCGACCTGACGGTGGAAGGCGTGCTGCGCAATGCGGGTCCCGAAGGCATGCTCGTGGTGGGCGGCTCACTGCGCGCCAGCGGCGTGGACACGGATGGGGAAATGGTCGTGGGCCAGGACCTGGAGGCCCAGGTGGTCTGGGGTCACGGCAACGATGCCTCGCTCCGGGCCGGCGGCGTGCTGAAGGCCGAGGCGGTCATCGCGGACGGCCACGACGTGCGGGCGAAGGTGAAGGCAAGGCATCACTTCGCCGTGGATGACTTCGACGCCTCGGCCGCGTCACTCCGCCAGGTCTTCGTGCCCAAGGCCTTCGCCCGGGCACGGCTGGACCGCGAGAAGCTGTTCAATGTCCTGCGCAAGGCAGGACGTGTGCTCAGCTGAGTGCTTCCCTCGCGCTACGGCTTCATCACGTTCGCGGCCTTCAACCACCGCACCATGTTGCGGGTGGGCCCAGTCTCTCCCGGAATCGCTTCGCCCCGCAGTCAGGGGCGGGCCATTCCGTGGACTGGCCCGCACATTGCTCTGGGTCGGGCCCGAGGGGCTCCACTCGATGGCGCGCCGGCCTCACGCCCCTTCCGGAGCCGTTCCTCCGTGGTCATTGGGCCACGGTGCGCGGCTGACTCGCCACACGCCACCATGTCCAGACCCTCTCCCACCTTCCTATCCGTCCTGAGCCGCCATGGCCTGCTGCCCGCGACCGTGTGCAGCCTCCTCGCGGTGGATCTGCTGGCGGTCCGGCTCGACTGGAGCGAGCGCGCCAGCTTCGCCTTCTTGTCGTGGAACCTGTTCCTGGCATGGGCGCCCTACACCCTGGCGCTGCTCGCACGGGTGCTCATCGCGCGGGGGCTCGGCAGTCCCTGGCGCCTGGCGCCGCTGGCGTTCGGATGGCTCGCGCTCTTCCCCAACGCGCCCTACCTCGTCACCGACTTCATCCACCTGCGTCAGCGGCCCGTGGTGCCGCTCTGGTTCGACGCGGCCCTCCTGGCCCTGTTCGCCGCCACCGGGTGGATGCTGGGCCTGCTGTCGCTGGAGGTCTGGAAGCGGTGGCTGGAAGAGCGCTGGGGACGGACGGCGGCGTGGGCCTTCGTCGCCGTCACGTCGCTCCTGTGCGGCTATGGCATCTACCTGGGGCGGGTGGAGCGCTGGAACAGCTGGGACGTGCTCGCGCGGCCGGAGCGGCTCTTTTTCGCCATGGCCACCCACGTGCGCGAGCCCCTGGCCCACCCGGCCCTGCCCCAGGTCACCGTCTTCTTCGCCCTGCTCCTGCCGCTGTCCTACGCCGGCTATGAGGCGCTCCTCGCGCGCCTCCGCCGTCACTGACGCAGCTTGCGCTTTTCGAGCTCGGCCCCGTAGAGGCGCCGCTCCTCGGAGAAGGCCTTCGCGACGCTGGGCCGGTCCTTCAGGCGCGCGAAGTAGGCGCTGAGCGCGGGCCACTTCATGAGTTCGATGGGCGTGGCCACGCACCAGCCGAGCACCGTCACCAGGTACGCGTCCGCGACGCTGAAGCGCTCCAGCAGGAACTCACGTCCGGTGAGGTGTTGATCCAGGTAGGCCAGGCGGGCCGTCCCCCTCTCCAGGGCGTAGCTCCGCGCGCCCTCGGGCGACTTCGAGTCGAGGAGCGGGGAGAAGGTCGCCTTGTGCAGCTCCGTCCCGATGAAGGACAGCCACTGCTGGAGCCGCGTGCGCCCCCGGCTGTCGTCCGGCGCGAGGCCCGCCTGGGGCAGCGCCTGGGCAAGGTATTGCAGGATGGCTGCGTTCTCCGTGAGCACGTCCCCGTCGTCGGTGCGCAGCGCGGGGACGAGCCCGAGCGGATGCACCTGCCGGTAGTCGCTGCCGTCCTGCGTGCGCTTCGTCTTCGAGTCGACCTCGATGTACGTCGCCTCCGCGCCCGCTTCGTACAGGCAGATGCGGGTCGCGACCGAGCAGGACAGGGGAGAGAAGTAGAGCTGCATGGCATGTCCTCCAGGACGTCGTTGCGTGGGGCCTTCGCGAAACAGGCGGCACTCTCCGCCCTCGGGCTGGATGCGTCCAACGCATCGTTGGCATAGGTTCGATGCATGGATGACATCGCCCCTCCCCCCTCCCCCCGCCTCGACGTGCGCGACCTGCGCGTGGTGCTGGCCCTGGCCTCCTCCGGAACCACGGCCAGGGCCGCGGCCGTCCTGCACCTCACGCAGCCGGCGGTGAGCCGCGCGCTGCTCGCGGCGGAGGAGCGGCTGGGAGCGCGCCTCTTCGACCGGACCCCGCGAGGGCTCGTGCCCACGTTGGCGGGGCAGGAGCTCGTCTCCGGCGCCACGCGGCTTCTCGTGGAGCTGGGGGACCTGGAGCACCGGGTGCGCGCGCCGGCGGCGCCGTCCATCCGCCTCCGCCTCGTCTGCGAGTGCTACACCGCCTACCACTGGCTGCCGTCCGCGCTGGTGACGCTGCGCAAGAGCCTGCCGGGCCTCCACCTGGCGCTGGCGGTGGAGCACACCCGGGACCCGGTCACCGCCCTGGTGGCGGGAGAGCTCGACGTGGCGCTCCTCACGACGGCGGCCGTGCCTCGCGCTGGGTTCGAGACCCGGCCGCTCTTCTCCGATGAGATCATCTTCGTGGTGGCCGCGTCGCACCCGCTGGCCTCCCGCCGGGCGCTCACCCGGGAGGACCTGCGCGAGCACGGCCTCCTCACGGGGCAGACGCCCGCGGCGGAGTCGCAGTGGTTCATGACGCAGGTCTTCGGCCGCGAGCGGCCCCGGCTTCGCGTGGAGCGGCTGCCGCTCACCGAGGCCATCCTCGACGTGGCCCGCGCGGGCCTGGGCGTCGCGGTGCTCTCCGAGTGGATCACCACCCCGCACCTCGGCAAGGGCGACCTCGTCGTGAAGCGGCTGGCGTCAGGGCCCCTGCGGCGGCCGTGGCGGATGGCCTGGCGGAAGGAGGTCGGAGACGCGGCGCGCCGCCTCCTCGCGGCGCTCGAGTCCACGGTGCCCCGGGGGCTCGCGGTGGGATGAGCGTTCGTGACAGAGTCCGCGCTTGCCGTTCGACGTCAACCCACTCCGGAAGGTGTGTATGATTGATTTCGTGAAGAAGGCGGGACAGACCTTGCTTGCCGTTGTCGCCGGATCTGCCTTGTCATTCAGCGCCACACAGGCCCTGGCTCCGGCACCCGAAGCGCCCGCGCCGTATGAGTGTTCCGCCTGCATCGCGCAGTGCATCGAGATGAACTTCAGTGGTGGCTGGTGTACTCGCACCGAGTGCTACTGCTACTGAAACCGCGGGCTCTCCGGGAATGGGCATCCGCGAAACAGCGGATGCCCGGCTTCCGGGTGAGACGTTGTCAGTAGCACTCACCACAGTTGTAGGTGACGGTGCCGCCGGGATAGGAGACGCCCGTCGAGGGATTGTAGCAGTAGTACCGGAGGAGATTGCCCCAGCGGCCTCCGCATTCATCAATCTGCGTGCATTCCCAGACGGTGGTTCCCGTATCACCAGGCTCACAGTCGTAGAGCGCTTGATCCTGGGCCGCCATCGCTTCGTCCACGGGCACTTCTGCATCCACTCCGCCGCAGCCCAGCGCCAACAGGCCCATCGTCAGCAGTCCAAGGACTCCCTGTACTCGCATTGACTCTCCAGAGGTGGTGGGTGTCGCCGTGAGGCAGACGAATTCTAACATGAGTGCCTCTGATTGAATCAATGCGTGTCTTGACACACCCACCCGCATGCCAGTCATTCCGATGACACGGAATTGTTCCAGGGCATCCTGGGGGACGGGCTCAGTCCTGTTTGAGGGTGCGGAACACGGCGGGCAACTCCTGCTCACCCAGGCCCGCGCCCAGGGCCCGCCGGTAGTTCTCCAGCAGTTCCCGGGGGAAGCGGGAGCTGATGCGGGCGTCCGTGCTCAGCCGGACGATGTGCTCGATGGCCGCCACATGGGTGTTGAGGCTGCACTGCTGGCCGGTGAAGTCGTTGCTCTCGATCATGCCCTGCGCGGCGTCGGCGGTGACGGAGATCAACCCCAGGAAGGAGTTCTTCTGGGCGAAGAAGGCCTTCGGGTCCAGCCCCTCGGCCTGGCACATCGCCGCGGCGTGGAGGACCGCCAGGGAGCCTCCGTAGTAGGCCTCGAGGATCGCGCAGTCGAGCGTCGCGGCGGAGCCGATCTTCTCGTCGACGTAGACGGAGTTCCTGGCGATCGCCTGGAGCGTTTCCTGGTGCCGGTCGAACACGGCGCGCGCCCCCGCGTAGAAGACCGTCGCGTAATCGGTGGCCACGAACGCGGGATAGGCGAGGATCGCGGCATCCAGGTAGTCCACGCCGTGCGCTCGCGCCCATTCCAGGCCTCCACGGGCGTCCGAGGGTGAGCCGCTGGTGAGCTGGACGAGCGTCGTTCCGGCGAGTGCCGACGCGACGCCCGACGACGAGACCACCTCGGACCAGGCCGCGTAGTTGGACAACGAGACGACCACGAGCGCTCGCCCGGAGACGGCCTCCACCAGGGAGTCGAACGCGACGGTGCCACCGCCCACGGCCCTGGCCTTGCCTGGCGTCCGGTTCCAGACCGCGACGTCATGCCCCGCCGCGGCGAAGGCTCGCGCCAGGGCGCTTCCCATGAGACCACTGCCAATCACCGCTAGCTTCGTCGGACGGCTGGAAGGCATCTGCACACTCCTGAGGTGAAGTCCCCAGCCTCGGAGCGTGAGCCTGCCACGTCAACCCATGGTGCGTTCAGGGCACGGGGCTGGGGGAGACCGCCGTGGACGCGGCATCCAGCCGCAGCGTCCGCGTCACCCGCGTGCCCTCGTCCAGGCCCTCTCCGAAGGGCACCGGCATGCTGTCCTCCGGGCGCGCGGGCAGCCCCTGCGTCACCGGCGCGGGCACCGCGTAGAGGTGCTCGCCCACCCTCACGGTGGGACTGCTGTTGGCCGTCAGCTCCAGCTCCAGATCGAAGCCCCCGGCTGACGGCACCCAGTAGCGCAGCAGCACTCCCTGGGCCGCGTTGCGCGTCCGCAGCGCGTCGCCCGTGGCCTGCACGCCCGCGAGCCGCGCGGAGACCACCGCGTCCCCGGGTAGCACCTGCACGTCCACGAAGGCCGCGTCCTGGCGGGACGGGGTGATGTGGAGCGACACCTTCCGGCGCCCGCCCTCCCCGGCCTCCACGCGCGAATCGACCGTGGGCGCCCGCACGTCGTCCGCCGGTGCCGGTGCAGGCGCGCTCCAGAACGGCCCCTTCACCTCCGGCAGCGCGTCCACGGCTTCACGCTTCGGGTCACGGCCCAGGTACGCCCGCGTCCAGTCGTTGAGCACGGGATCCGAGGACACCCAGCGCGCCGTCTTCGCATCCGCGTCCACCAGATACAGCAGGCCCGTGGGGCGCGGCTGTTGCGCGTCGAAGCGCTGCCCGGCGGCGAGCGACACCAGCAGGCCCAGGCCCAGCAGCGCGGCCCCGCCCGAGGCCCACGGCAGCCCCCGGCCCGCCAACCACAGCCAGCCCGGCGCGAGCAGCGAGATGCCGAGCATCAGCAGGTCGGAGGCCACCAGGGCCCGCTCCAGCGGAAGCACCGTGAAGAGGGTGGACAGCACGTGCGGCAACAACAGCAGGAGCGGCAACGCCGCCAGTCCCCACAGCGGCACGTGCCACGGGGTCAGCGGCTGCGTCCCCCGGCGTCCCAGCCACAGCAGAAACAGGACCATGCCCGCCAGGGGCCAGAGGAACAACGCGCTCGCGCCCGGCGAGATGACGCTCACCACGACAGTGACCACCGCCCACGGCACGCATCCCCCCGCCGCCAGCTCCATCACCGGCGCGCGCCGGCGGAGGAACAGCCCGACGCCCATCACCGCCATCACGCACAGCACCACCGCGAGGCTGAAGCGCGCGTTGTCCTGCGTCTCCGAGCGGCTGAGGGCACGGAAGGCGGGCTGGAGGGCCCGAAGCAGCGGCCACGCGAGGCGCGTGAGGGCGCTGGCCAGGATGCCCACGAACAACAGCACCAACGCCTCCCGCACCACGGCCCACAGGCGCAGCTGCTTGCGCAGGCGCGCCCGGAGGACCGCGTACACGAACAGCCCTGCCCAGAAGAGCGCCAGCGGGACGGCCCAGGACCTGGAGTAGTGGACGCGCAGCGGGCCCACGTTGAAGAAGATGAGCTCCTCGCCCTGCGGCACGGACGCCTCGCGGGAGATGCGCCGGGTGAGCGCGAGCAGCGTGTCGCCCTGCTGCTGGAGGAGCCCGTCGGAGACCGCGTCCACGGTTTCCCGGCGCGTGTGGTAGGCCTGGGTGCCCTCCACGTTGGCGAAGTTCAGCCCCTGCCAACCGCCCTGCCGCAGCGCCGTGAAGTCCGTGGTGTTGTTCATCCGCTGGTACGCGGGGGTGAAGAGCGAACTGGCTCCGACGTCCGGGGCCTCCTCGGCCAGCCTGCGCACGAGCCAGCCGCCTCCCGGGGAGACCTCGAACATCAGGAGCGGCCCCGCGTTGCCGCGCGCGTCCACGTTGAGGATCACGCCCGTCTCACGAGCCCAGGGGTGGGAGGCCGCGAAGGCGGTGCTGCCCAGCAGGAGCTGCTCCTCCGCGTCCGTGAACAGGATCAGCACGTCGCCCGCGAGCGCCGGTCCCTGCTGGAGCGCCCGCGCGACCTCCAGGATGGACGCGACGGCGGCCCCGTTGTCGGACGCGCCCGGCCCCGTGGGCACGGAGTCGTAGTGGGCCACCAGCATCACGGCCGTCCCCTTCGCGCCGTCCTTCGCGCGCAGCCGGCCGATGACGTTCTCCACGTTCGCGGCGGACCGGGGGATGCCCTGGGCGGGCGCGAAGACGGACTCCCGCTGGAGCTGGACCTCCGCGCCCAGGTCCCGCAGGCGCGCTTGCAGGTAGTCGCGCACCGCCGCGTGCCTGGGCGAGCCGAGAGCGTGGGGCTCGGCGCCGATGAAGCGCAGGTGTTCCCGGGCGCGCCCGGCGGAGAACCGCTCCCCGGGCGCGGAGGCAGGCACCAGCTCCGGCAGGGGGCCACCGCGCAGCACCAGCAGGATCACGCCCAGGCCGAGCACCGCGGTCACCCACCGTGCGGGCCGCGACGCGCGGGGGGAGGCACTCCGTTCCAGGCCCGCGGGCGCGGGGGTGTCGCTCATGGCTCAGTCCTTCGAGCGCGCCCAAGGGTCCGGGGGCGCGGGGGGTTCGCGGAGTCCCCGACGAAGGGGGGTCCATCGCGCGGGCACTCTACGTCACCCGGAATCCAGCGGACACGCCGCCGTCACGCCCCCGGCCTGGATGCACGAGACGGAGCAAGCGGGCCGGCAGCGGTCGCTCGTGCGCCTCCGTGCTTGCGGCGTGGGAGTGCTCCCGTCGTCATCCAGTGGAGCTGCGTCGGCCAGGTCAAACTCAACCAGTGTTTCAAGCTCTTCGAAACCGACCCCGATGGGTTCAATGACCAGCGGATTTCGAAGGCCGGATACGCCCAGGACATGCGTGCTGCTACTCTCAGCAGTCCGTCGCGGCGGTGGGCATGCCCTTCTTCCCGAAGTTCCATGACAGCGCCTGCCTCGTGGTGACGAGCGGCTGCAAGGACATGCTCTTCTACGAGGACTCGAACTCCTGAGGAAAGGCCAAGGCCGGTGGACCTGAGAATCGCCTCGTACAACATCCTGGCGGACGCCTACATCAAACCCGAGTGGTTCCCGCACACTCCCGCGGACCTGCTCCAGCCGCGAAGCCGCCACGCGTTGCTGGCCTGGCGCATCGTGGGGCTGGACGCGGACATCGTCTGCCTTCAGGAGGTGGAGCCCGACAGCTTCGCCGCGCTCCAGGAGGCGCTGGCGCCGCGCGGGTACGCGGGGGTGATGGCCCAGAAGCAGCAAGGCCGCCCCGATGGCTGCGCGGTGTTCCACCGCCTGGAGCGGAGTCCGGGCCACCGGATCCATTACTTCAGCGACCGGCTGGAGGACGGGCGCGTCTCCGGGCATCTGGCGCTGGTCGTGGACTTCGACGTCGGCGGGGACCGGCTGCGCGTGGCCTGCACGCACCTGCGCTGGGACCGGCCCGACAGGCCGGTGGCGCAACACCAGGGCATGCAGCAGGCCACCGAGCTGATTGACGAACTGATCCGAAGGGATCCAGAGGCCCTGTGGATCGTCTGCGGCGACTTCAACGCCCGGCCCGGGGAGCCGCTGGTCCAGGCGTTCGAAGCAGCCGGGCTGCGCGATGCCTACGCCGGGCGGCACCAGCCGACCTGCAACGCGAACGGCTCGCCCAAGGCCATCGACTTCCTCTTCCACTCAAGCGCTCTGCGAGCCCAGCCAGACCCGCTGCCAGTGGTGGAAGCCCAGACGCCGCTGCCCTCGGAGCAGGAGCCGTCCGATCACCTGCCGATCGCCGCACGCCTGCTGCGCGATTGAGCCGTTGCTCCTGAAGCACGCGGAAGGGCCCCCTGGAGATACACCGCCAGGGGGCCCTCTTCAGGGCACCGGGTGCCGCGTCTTCAGTTCATCGACCAGGGCATCTGCAGCCCCGCGCGGTTGGCGCACGTGCTGGCCGCCGGCCATTCCTCGAACTGGATGGCCACCGTCGGGTACGCGGTGCTTGGCCAGAAGTTGGCCCAGGGCACGGTGCTGGCGGAACACCCCTGCCCCGTGGAGCCGCACTCGCACGTGGGGGCGCCGGGATGCACGCCGCTCACCTCGAAGTGCAGGTGGTTGGCGCTGGACCATCCGGTGTTGCCCGCGGTGGCCAGCTGCTGCCCCCGGACCACACTCCCACCGCACGTCACCCCCGCGGCGAGCGAACCGCCCTTGAGATGCAGGTAGGTGGAATGGGTGCCATCCCCATGGTCGATGACCATGAAGTTGGCCTGGTTCACGCAGGCATTGGAGTTACAGCCGGACACGCTGTTCATCTTGAGGTGCGTCACGATCCCGCCCCGCGCGGCGACCACCGGGAAGGTCACGTTGCCCGCCATGGCGAAGTCCCACGCGTACTTGTCCACGCCGACGTGGTCGTTGCAGCAGGAGTCATTGCAGTCCTGCGTCAGGATCAGGGCGTTGGCGCGCGGCCAGGGCAGCCGGTAGCCCTGCCCTCCCTGCACCCCCGCGCAGTAGTCCGCCGTCCCCGCCGGGGCCACCACGCAGCCATTGGGGCATGCCTGTGACGACGTGGGTGCCTGATTGGCGCCCGGGCATTGATACAGCGTCGAGGCCACGGCGTTGGACATGCTGTCGTTGCCACAATAGGCCCCGGCCTGGCTTCCCAGACACAGCGGGCTGCCCGTCGTACCGCCCGTCGAGCTGCAAGCAACGCCCGTGGACGTCCAGCCTCCCGTGCCGCAGGTGTAGAACTTCTTGTCGCCGCCGCACACGCGGAAGCCGCACTCGGTGATGTTGGGGTCGATGGCGCGCCCCTGGTCATCCGAGCCTCCCGAGCAGCGGCACTGACCGGCGCCACAGGTCGAGCCAGGCACCGAAACCCAGCCGGTCGAGGTGCACTCGAAGTTGACGTTCCCGACGCCACAGACGCGGAAGCCGCAGTAGGTGGCGCTCACGGGAATGGGGGTCCCATTGTGGTACTGGCCGCTGGCGCAGGCGCAGGTCGCGGCCTGCTCCACCCGCGAGACGTCCTCCACACCGGAGGCTTCGTCCAGGTCCGCCCCACTGCACGCGGTCAGCCCCAGCACCCCCAGGGCAAGCAACGTCTGACGGAAGAAATGGCTGTTCATGTTCGTGTCTCTCTCAGTTCATCCGGCAGGAGGAGCCCGCGACCGCGGACCAGGAGGTTCCCATGCACTCGTAGAAGGTGTTGCCGCCGCCGCACACCTCCATGTGGCACGACGTGTCGGCCGCGTTGATGACGGTGCCATTGACGTGCGCGCCGCTCGCGCAAGAACACGCGCCGCCACACGCCACGTTCGTGTTCACCCACTGGTTGCCCGTCCCGCACTCATAAAGCTTGTTGTCCGAGCCGCAGGTCCGGAAGCCGCAGTACGTAAGGGATTGGGGAATGAGGTTGCCATTCTTGTAGCGGCCGTTGGCGCACGAGCACGTCTTCGGCGCGCTGCTCCCGGAGAGGCACGAGTCCGCCTGGCCCGCGGGCGCGCGGTTGCAACCATTGGCACACACCTGCTTCACGACCGGGACGCCCCCCTTGCACACGTAGAGGAAGTTCGAGTCCCCAGGCACGCCATTGTTCCCGCAGAACAGGCCGCCCTCGGGGCTGCAGGTCGTGCCAGCAGGCGGCGGCGGGGTGGTGCCGTACCAGTAGCTCTCTCCGTACAGGTTGAGCATGGCGCGGGTTCCGCTGTCGTACTCTGCCTTGACGGTGACCCACCTGGCGGAGCCCCACGCCGCGCCGTTATAGGTGTTGGCAAGGAATCCGAGCCAGAGGTCCCAGCCGGCGCCCCCCACGCGGATGCCGTTGATCCAGTTGTACATGTCCTGCTTCGTGGAGAAGGCGGGCGTGTAGCCGGAGTTCCAGGCCCCATCGAGCACGAACTGCACCGCGGTCGTCATGTTCCCCTGGACCGTCAGGATGGTGTTTCCATAGAGCGCCAGTGTCTGGGGATAGGTGAAGTAGTCGAACTGGAACATCCCCAGGCCCCCCTCTTGGGAGCCATCGCAATAGTCATCCCAGTAGCCGGCCAGGACGGGCCCATTGCACTCCGGGGAGTACGGGCCGGGACACTCGTAGGGAGCATGCTCGCCGTAACAGTGGGCCATCCCCGTCTCGGTGTTGGCGATGCCCGCCCAGAGCAGGGGGTTGTCGACCCGCGGATCCGCCGCCAGCACGGCCTTGATGAGGTCCGAGCGCTGGCGCATGACGGTCGCGGACACCTGCGACTGTGATTGCTCCGCCAGCACTGCGTCCGTCTCGGATTCATCATCCATGGGCTGGCAGGCGCCCAACCCGAGGGCCAGGGTGACCAGGGCCCATTGACGGACCCGATGTTCGGCTTTCATGCGTCTCCTATCGGGCGGGACTCGCCCCCCCAGGGGTCGTGCATCGACCTTGGGGCGGGAGTGTCAGCGCACTCGTCGGAGGCGTGGGATTAACTCGAATTAAATCGAGGGCTTTGGCTCTAGCGCGAGGAATGAGGCGGCAGGGCCAAAGCGAGCAGGGCCTGTCTCCCCTGCTCGCCCTGCGGCCTGGCGTCCTCCCGCACTCCACGTGCGCCCGCACCGCGTCGTCCCCATCCCTCCCTCCGAGGAGATGCCATGGCCAGGAAGATGAAGGCGGTGCAGGTGCCGAAGGCGGGAGGCCCGCTTGAGATTGTCGAGCGAGAGGTCCCCGAGCCCGGGCCGGGGCAGGTCCGGCTCGCGGTGGAGGCGTGTGGCGTCTGCCACAGCGATGCCATCACCAAGGAAGGCTGGATGCCCATCCAGTATCCCCGTGTACCGGGCCACGAGGTGGTGGGCCGCATCGACCGGGTGGGGCCCGGCGTGACGGCGTGGAAGGAAGGACAGCATGTCGGCGTGGGCTGGCACGGAGGCCATTGCGGCCAGTGTGTCGCGTGCCGCAGCGGCGACTTCGTCACCTGCGAGAAGCAACAGGTGTGCGGCATCAGCTACGACGGTGGCTATGCGGAGTACCTGGTCGCGCCCCAGGAGGCGCTGGCCCGCATCCCGGAGGGGATGAGCTCCGAGGATGCCGCTCCCCTGCTCTGCGCGGGCGTCACCACCTACAACTCCCTGCGCAACATGGGGGCGCGGCCGGGTGACCTGGTGGCGGTGCAAGGCATTGGCGGGCTGGGCCACCTGGCCATCCAATACTCCCGCATGTTCGGCTACCGCACCGTCGCCATCTCGCGCGGAGCGGACAAGAAGCCACTGGCGCTCGAACTGGGCGCGCACGAATACATCGACACGGAGAAGGGCTCTCCGGCCGAGGCCCTCCAGAAGCTTGGCGGCGCGCGCGTCATCATGATGACCGCCTCGAGCAGCAGCCTCGCGGGCGAGCTGATCGGGGGCCTGGGGCGCAACGGCACCCTGCTGCTGCTGGGCGCGGGCTCGGAACCCATCCCCGTCAGCAGCCTGTCCATGATTTCAAAGCGTACGCGCATCCAGGGCTGGCCCAGCGGCGTGCCCCAGGACTCGCAGGAGGCCATGGCCTTCAGCGCGCTCGCGGGCGTGCGCTCGCGCAACGAGGTCTTCCCCCTGGACCGCGCGGCGGAGGCCTACGCGCGGATGATGAGCAACAAGGCCCGCTTCCGGGTGGTGCTCAAGATGCGCTGAGGCGTCGCGCGAGCAGGGCTACGGCGCCGGGGGGGCTTCGGGGTGCTGCATGGACTCCCGCGCGCGCTGTCGCTCTTCACGCTGCTTCGAGACCAGCTCCCGCGCCTTCGCCTTCTGCGTCTCGTCCAGGAGTGTTTCGACATCGCGGAAGGCCACCATCTCGTTGTCCTCCATCGCCTGGAGCAGGGCCTGCTGCCGCTTCAGGCCCTCTTCGCCCAGGGCCTCGGGAGGCCGGTCGGAAGGCTGGTACGCGGGGCGGCCTCCCAGGCCCACGGGGCCGCTATTGCCACGCATCCCTGCTCCGCGGGGGGGCCGCTCTCCTGGGGCGGGTTCGGGGTGGTAGACCTGCCGGAGCTGCTCACGGAGGGGCCGGTTGGCCGCGTCGAGGGCTTCCTCCTTCTGACCCACCTGGATCAACTGGTCCGTGGTGAGCACCAGCTCTTCATGGTGCTCGAGCAACAGCGCGAGCGGCGATTGGAAGAGGACCCTGGGCGGCGGACGCCCGGGCCGCTCCGCCGGGGACGACGAAGCGCAGGCGGTCACGAGGCTCACCAGCAACAACCACGGCACGAGATGGCGCGGCGACATCGGTCCTCCAGGGGGTGTGTGCCTTCATCTCTATTCCGAAAGCCCGTCCCACAGAAGGGACTGGAGGTCCTGAGGGGATCTTTCTGATGCCTTGCCGCGGCCCGCGCGGACCACTCACATGTATTCGCCGGGCAATTGGCTGGCTTGTTTCACCCAGGCCTTGAACTGGACCTCGTCGAGCGGTTCATCCTCGTGGATGTGCAGATTGCGCGTCTCCTGGCAATCCATAGCGAGCGGAGTCGCTTTGACCCCGCTGCGAACTCTAGACATGGCCTGGATGTGCCTGCCCGGTTCGGGCTACATAGGCAGCAGCTCCCCCGCGTTCGCATCCCTGGTGCCCGATGACACGCCCTGGCCTTCCGCTGCGCCTCCTGGTGTTCGCGACCCTGCTTGGCGGCGGCTTCGCGGTCGCGGAGGAATCCCCGGTGGGCGTCGCGGTGGACCAGCGCGAGGAGCCTCCGCGCAACTACGGCAACCTGCGCGCCGGGGCGTCCACCTCCGGCCGGCGCCCCAGCATCTGTCTGGAGTTGTCCCCGGTGGCGCGGCTGGGCGTGGAGGCCTGCGGCACGGGTTCGGGGTTCCTCCACCACGACCCGGAGCCGGAGATCGCCCACTTCCGCGCCAACCTGACGCTCACCTCCTGGAAGACGCGCCTCGGCTGGCTCCAACCCCGGCTGAGCGCCGGCTTCGCCGAGCTGCAGGTGGGTGAGGACAGCTCGGGCTTCGACTTCGGAGGCTCTGGCCCCACGGGCGTGGAGACCGCCGGGCCCGAGGTGGGCGCGTCCCTCCGGGCCCTGCTGCCCATCTCCTCCGGCTTCGAGTTCGTGGGGGAGCTGGGCTTCAGCGCCGCGTACTTCAACGCCGCGCCGCAGCTGATCAAACCGCAGGCCCGCTTCCAGCCGAGCGCCTCGTTCTCGCTCGGCGTTGGTTTCTGAGCCGCACCGGGCACTGAACCATGACCCTGGCGAGCCCTGGAACGAAGCGCGCGGTGGTGGGCTGGAGCATCTGCGTCAGCGTGGTGCTGGCGGCCGTGCTCGTTCCCTTCCTCCTCTTCGGAGAGCGCCTGGAGGCAGCCACCCAGGCCTTCCTGGAGGCGCGCCCTCCCGACTGGCAGGTGGCGCTCGTGCTGGGAGGCCTGCTGGCGGGGGACATCGTCCTGCCGGTGCCGTCCAGCCTCGTGGGCACGGCGTCAGGGGCGCTGCTGGGCTTCTGGGGCGGCCTGGCGGCGTGCTGGGTGGGAATGATGGTGGGCTGTGGCTGGGGCTACCTGCTGGGCGCCAGGGGCGGCGAGGCGGCCTTGCGGCGCACCCTGGGTCCGCTGGAACTCCAGCGTCTGTCCCGGCTGGCCGAACACCGGGGCCCCTGGTTGCTGATTGCCCTGCGCGGGGTGCCGATGCTGGCGGAGTCCTCCGTCCTCTTCGCCGGCGCCAGCCGCATGCCCCTGGGGAGCTTCCTCGCGGCCTGCGCGTTCTCCAACCTGGGCGTCTGCGCCACCTACGCGGCGGTGGGTGCCTTCTCCGCGCGACTCGGGTCATTCCTGACGTTGTTCGTGGGCATGGTCCTGCTGCCTGGACTCGCGCTCTGGTCGGTGCGGCGATTCCTACCCGGGCGTCCCGTAACCCAGACATCCCGGATGGACTGACGGCGGGCTTTGCCGCACTGCATGAATTTCCGGCAAGACTGTTTTTCGTCTGTTTAGACCTCGACGGCTTCACCCCTGGTGCGCTTAAGCTCCCGCACCAACGCCCGGCGCCTCGTCGGGTGCAACCGCATGGGGGAGAATGCCTTTGTCCGACAAACCGCGCATCCTGCTAGCCGTAGCACTCGGTGCCACGGGGCTGCTGGCCTGCCCAGCGACGTCGCTCATGGATTCGGGACCGCCTCCCGCCAAGGCGACGGCGCTCGGAGCCAGTGACTGCCAGGCGGACCTGGCCTGGCTCAACAGCGCCACGCTCCCCAGCGAGGTGCCGGGAAACAAGACGATCTGCAACTTCGAGCAGTTCATGTGGCAGAGCATGCTCGCGCTCGTCCAACCGGTCAGCGGCAAGCCCGACATGGTGCAATTCGAGACGTGGATGCCGTCCTACGGCATCTTCATCAAGGACGGGGTGCCGACGGCCTGGGGACAGGAGCCGCCCGTCTCCTGCACCCACGCAGCGAAGCCGGCGGCGGCCGGAGGCAAGACGCCCCGCCTCTACACCGACATCATCAAGCAGGCCGGGGCGGATCAGCCGCTGATCGATCTGAAAGGCGAGTTCGTCTACTACGGCATGTCCGTCAATCAGAGTACCTACACCATGCTGACGTCCTGTCAGCTCTACCAGGCGAACTGCGCGGGGCAACTCAAGCCCGGGAACAAGGGCATCGACATCATCCAGAAGTATCCGAACCTCGCGTACCCGGACACCGCCGTCGAGCTGAAGTCGAGCTGGATGGTGCTCGACGACGCGGCCGCCAGTTCGGGCCTCTACTACGTGGTTCCCGGACTGATCCAGGTCAAGGACAGCCCCTGCCGGCAGGTGAACCTGGGGCTGACCGGCATGCACATCGTGTCCAAGACGCCCAGCTTCCCGGCGATGATCTGGGCCACGTTCGAGCACCGCAACAACGCGCCCGATTGCAGCAACCTCTCGGCGGCGCCTCCGCTCGGCGGAGCGTGGAACTTCTACAACCCGGGCTGCACCGACTGCGTGACCAACACCTATCAACCGGGCAAGCCCGCCCAGGTCTGCCGCATGCACGCGCAGGGGGACTCGGCCATCGGCACCTTCCCCGGGGGCGTCGACTGTAGCGTCAATCCCAACCAGTTCGCCTGTCAGGACAAGACCCGCGCGATGCTCGCCGAGAGCACCCTGGCCATCAACGCCATCAACAGCAGTGTCCAGGCGCTGATCCAGGCCAACCCCAGCCGCATCAACAAGGTCTGGGCCAACTACGAGCTCGTCGGAAACGTGTGGACCGTCGGGTCCACGCTCCCTCCCTATCTGCAGGCCCAGCAGGGCTCGCTGTCCGCCGCCAATACGTCCATGGAGACGTTCGTCCAGAACGGCGTCGCGGCGGTGAGCAACCCCTACAACTGCTTGAGCTGTCACAACATGGCGGGCCCCACCGACGGCCAGAACCTGCCGCCCGCGGGCTTGAGCCACCTCTTCGACGAAGTCCAGATGCCCGGCGGGTGCACGAACGGCGCCCTGCCCGCCGCGTGCAGCCCCTACATCGGCGGCAACTAGAACCCTGAGGAGACCCCCATGAGCTACCTCGACACGCCTCGCATCAACTTCTCCGGTTCGTTCCAGGCCTCGCCCGCCACCATCAACAACACGCCCAACAACTACAACCCGGCGAACTACAACTCGGATTCGCTCAAGCCCGAAAACATCGAGCTCTACTGGGAGCCCAAGGGCGACAGCATCTTCGACCTGCTCAACTGCAAGGTGACCACCGTCGAGACGCCCGGCGGCGGGAGCGACTCGCTCGTGGGGGCTGGGGTCATCGCCCTGTACACAGGCTCACCGCCCAAGATGGTGGACCTGGACCCCATGCAGCAGAACGGCAGTGAGGTCTGGGGCTTCACCGTCATGATCGGTGACATCAGCGGCGCCTACGTCCAGGGCCTGTTCACGCCGGTCGCCTTCAATGGCATCTGGGGGAACTCGCAGGGGCCCAACACGCCCCGGAACTCCGCGAGCGGCTCCGCCGTCTACCAATCCACGCTCACGAACCTGAAATGGAACGCCGGCGATTCGGCGGTCCTCCAGGCGCTCCAGAAGGCGTCGCCGAACCGCCTGTCCATCCGCCTGGTGGTCAGCGCCCACAACAACGCCCCGCAGCTCTTCGCCTTCACCCCCGCCACCTTCCAGACGATGCAGGCACAGGGGGTGCCCCCCGCCATCCTGGACAAGCTCGCGAGCCTCCAGGACTACGTGATGAACGTGGACAGCACCGGCAAGCCGGTGGCTCCGGGGCGGGGCTACATCCCCACGCAGATGTACGTCAGCTCCCTGCTCGATCAGCTGTTGGGCCAGAGCACGGCGGAGCAGTACGGTCCGGCGATCCTGGCGGCGACCAAGCAGCCCTACCAGCCGTGGATCAACTACAGCACCCAGCAGCCCCTGCCCGAGCAGCCGCTCTATGACTTCAACTACGGCAAGCTCGTCGGCTCCGTGGGCCCGTGCCTGGATGGCGAGCCCACCTTCGCCGTGCCGGCGCGCACCCTGGCGCAGATCCAGAACCCGAATCCGGCCTTGAGCGCGTGGTGGGCTCAAGCGCAGCTCAACCTGGCGGGCTCCACGCCCTCGTTGACGCTCGACCTGGCCAATTCGTTGCCCGTCCGGTTGCCGGGGCGCCCGCTCTGGGCGGAGAAGCTGGGGACGTTGTCACTCGCCTACTACACGGGCTCCGGCTCCTCGAAGACGTACACCACCGTGGTCCCGTCGATTGACTACAGCAATCCCGATTTCATCGACAAGCAGTCCGGGATGCTGGTCGTCACGAACTTTGGCGGCGTCGACCCCCAGAGCCTCGCGAACCTTCCGCTCGCGATCCAGAGCACGACCAGCGCCGGCACCCAGACCCTGCTGGAGGAGAACTCCGAGGGACTGAGCCTTCGCGCGGACCAGTTCATCTACCGCATGAACCCGGGCATGCAGACCACGCCCACCTTCCGGCTTGGTGAGACCAACACCCTCAACCTCTACGTGCGCAAGTTCGGCCGCGTCGAGGGGACGGAGCAGTGGAAGATCGCCCTGAACACCCTCAGCCCGAGCGCCGCGGCCACCTACACCCTGAGCACCCTGGGCACGTCGGGCACCAATGGCATCAGCGAGTCGAACATCTCGACGCCCCAGGGCAAGCTGCAGCTGTCCTCGAATCCCGTGAGCGTCACCGGGGGCAAGGCCACCCTCACCCTCACCGGAACGGATCCAGGCAATCCACGCGGCTACGTGGACGGGCAGGTCTACTTCACCCAGTACACGTTCAGCCCCGCGGTCGCGGACTACAACCCGGACCCCAACGACCTCGTCAGCGTCCAGATCTACCAGCAGACGCCGATCACCGGCACGCCCTCGTGGGTCAATGGCATTGGAGACATCCTGCGGCAGTACGGGATGCTCTATCCCATCATGGGCCGCTTCCAGCTGTGGACGTATGAAGGCGTCATCGTCAACCGCGAGAAGATCCAGCGTGTCCTCGGCCTGGACATCAGCCAGCCGCTGCACATGCCGGTGAGCCGCGACCTGTCGGCCATCAAGCTCAAGCTCATCAATGACTGGTTCAACACGGGCATGCCCTACGGGCCCATGGGACCCGTGGGCGGGCCGGGGACCCCTTGGGACAACCTGCCGACGGTCAGTGGCTGGGGGCCCATGACGAGCCTCCTGGTGCGCTCGGGTGACATCATCGACGCCATCCAACCTGCCTACGGCTCCAATACCGCGCCCTTCGAGGGAGGCCCGGGTGGAAACGCGACCACGATCGACCTCACGGACGACGCGATCGTTTCGATGACGGGCTCCACGGGCACGTACTTCGGCATGACGCAGATCGCGCAGATCACCTTCAAGACCGCGCGGGGCAAGACCTACGGTCCCTTCGGGACGATGGGGAACGTGCAGGGCGCGAAGCCCTTCTCGCTCGTCGCGCCCACGGGCAGCGCGTTCCGGTCCTTCTTCGGGACGACGGTCGTGCACTCGGGTGGAACCACGTACATCGCCGCGCTGGGAGCCAACGTGCAGTTGCTCTGATACCGGACGAGGAGGGGCGTCAGCGGGGTCCGGCGGCCGTGAGTTCCATGAGCACGGCCTGCACCTGCTGACGCAACCAACCGTGCGCGCGATCAGGCTCGTGCCGCCGGTGCCATGCCGCCACGATGGACAGCACCGGGACGTTCACGGGCATCGGCAGGGTCTTGAGACGCAGCGCCACGAGCGCGGCGGCGCACATCTTCTCGGGCACCGCCACCAGTCCGGCGGGTGCGCGCTCAGGGCGCGAGCGTCGCGAGGAACTCGCGGATGGCGCGGCCGTGCTCCACGGGTTCCTCGATGTGGCCCATGTGACCGCTGTGCGCGAGCACGACGAGCCGCGAGCCCTGGATTCCTGCATGAGCCATGCGCGCCATCTTCTCCGAGCAGATGGCGTCCCGGGCGCCCACGAGGATGAGCGTGGGCGTCTTGACCTCATGCAGCCGGGGACGCACATCGAAGCTCGTCTCCCCGGTACTGAACGCGCCTCCTTCGGGTGGCACGGTCTGCCGGGGACCGATCCACATCTGGACCTGCTCCCGGTAGGCCGCGAACTCGTGGCCGCGGTGGGTCCAGTCGGCGAAGGTGAAAGGCATCGTCCGCTTCATGCCGGCGGTGGCGTCGGCGTCGGTCTTCTCTTCGCTGAAGGCCGCGAAGCCGGCGCTGGCCTCCGCGAACCACGGCTCATGTTCGAACCACTGGAGGTTCGACATGATGTCCCGGCCCAGCTCGCCGCCCGTCACCGGTGACGTGTCGTAGAGGATGAGCCCACGCAGGTGCTCCGGGTGCGTGAGCGCGTAGCCCTGAGCCACGAAGCCACCGTGCGAATGGCCGAGGAGCACCACCCGGTCCACGCCGAGCGCCGCGCGCACGCCCTCCACCGCCTTGACGTACGCCTCGATCGTGTAGCCGTTGGGGTCGGCGAGCCTGCCGGAGACACCCGTGCCGAACGGCTCGATGTAGACGACGGTGGCGACCTGCTCCACCTCCGGCATGCGGAGGGAGCCCCAGTCGCCCCCCGGCCCACCGGGGTGCGCGATGACGACCGGCCCGCTGCCGAACACGTGGAAGGCGACCGGGACGCCATCGACGACGGCCTGCCGCGCACGCGGCTCGGCGCCGGCTGCTGTCGCCGGGGGCCGCGGGCCGGTGGAGCAGGCCATGAACGCCAGGGAGAGGACGAGGACACCGGCGACCCGGTGGACGGGGGAGATCTTCATGGTGGAGCGTCCATAGCAGGTCGGTGCGCCGGAGATGCTGTCCCACCTGGAGCGCCTATAGTCTCGATTGACAACCTGAGCCCAGACTGTCAATCAAGTCCATATGGCCGTGGACCCGAAGTCACCCTCGAAGCCCCCGGATGATGCGCGGCGGCGCAAGCTGCTGGAGGCGTCGCTCGGGGTGTTTGTACGCTTCGGCTATCGCAAGACGTCGATGGAGGAGGTGGCCCGGGCGGCGGATGTGTCCCGCCAGGGGCTCTACCTGCACTTCGCCACCAAGGAGGAGCTGTTCCGGGCGGCGGTGGAGTACGCGCTCGGCAGCTACCTGGAGGCGGCGCTCGCGGCGCTGACGGAACCCGGGCGCCCGCTGGAGGCCCGGCTGGTGGCCGCGCTCGACGAGCGGCTGGGCTGCTACATCGGACAGATGGGAGGGGATGCCTCGGACCTCATCGAGACCAGCGGCGTCCTCACGGGCTCGCTCCTGGCCGACCATGACTCCCGGTTCGAGAAGGCCCTGGCCCGGGCGCTCTCCGACTCGCCGTTGATGGACGTCTATGCGTCCGCCGGACTCACCGCGCCGCAGCTCGCGCGGACGCTGCACGCCACCGCGCGCGGTTGGAAGCACACGTGCACCTCGCGCGAAACCTTCGTTGAACAAGTCACCGTCGGGGTGCGGATGCTGTTCGCGCCGCTGCGCCGGGGCCGCTGACGCGCCCTGCCCTGCCGTTCCCTCGTTGCTTGCCGCACGGAGGCCTCTCCCATGAGCGAAGCTCTACCTTTTGGTGCCCGTTCCACCGCGGATGAGGTGCTCGAAGGGGTCGACCTGAAGGGGCGCACCTTCCTGCTCACGGGCTGCAACGCCGGCCTGGGGGCGGAGACCCTGCGGGCGCTCACCTCGCATGGCGGACACGTCATCGGGCTCGCGCGTTCGCTTGAACAGGCGCGGGAGGCGTGTGCCCGGGTGGGAGGCTCGACGACGCCTGTCGCCTGCGACCTGGGGAACGTGGCCTCCGTCCTCGCCGCGGTGGAGACCGTCCGTGCGCTGGGCCGTCCGCTGGATGCCATCATCGCCAACGCGGGGGTGATGGCCCCTCCGAAGCTCGAGCTCCGGTACGGCGTCGAGCAGCAGTTCTTCGTCAACCACCTGGCCCACTTCCTCCTCGTGAACCGGCTGGTCGACCGGGTGCCGGACCGCACGGGCCGCATCGTGGTCCTCAGCAGCAGCGCGGGCGTCAACCAGGCCCCCCGCGAGGGCATCCAGTTCGACAACCTGGACGGGCATCGCGGCTACAAGCCCGTGGCCTTCTATGGGCAGTCGAAGCTCGCCAACGCGCTGTTCGCCCGGGAGCTGTCGCGCCGGCTCGCGGACCGGGGCATCTGCGTCAACTCCCTGCACCCGGGCGCGGTGCGCACCTCGCTCACGCGGAGCCTGGGCTTTCCGTTCACGCTCATCATTCCGGTGGCCCGGCTGTTCATGAAGTCCGTCGAAGCGGGCGCGGCGACGCAGACGTTGCTTGCCGCGAGCCCCCGCGTGGACGGCCTCACCGGGAAGTACTGGGCCGACTGCCAGGAGGCCCGGGGCCACAAGCTGCTGGACGATGCCGCGTTCGCCCAGCGGCTCTGGACCGTCTCCGAGGACCTGCTGCGCCCTCTCGTCAGCGCTCCGGGCTGAGCGCGGACGGCTCAGCGCCGCACGGGCCTGCCGGCGATCAGGTCGCGGTGCAGGGCCTCGCTCAGGACGAAGCGGCCTCAGCGTGCCGAGTCCGACCGCCCGTAGGAGGTATGCTTGATGGGCTCATTTCGCTGGGAGGCAACGGATGGACGGCACGTACAAGTCACTGCGCATCGAGAAGGGCGAGGGCATCGCCGAGGTGGTGCTCACGGGCCCGGGCAAGGGCAACGCGATGGGCCCCGACTTCTGGCGGGAGATGCCCGAGGTGCTCCGCGCGCTGGACGCCGACGACGCCGTGCGCGTGGTGTTGGTGCGCGGCGAGGGCAGCCACTTCACCTACGGCCTGGACCTGATGGGGATGATGGAGTCCCTTGGGCCGCTGCTCACGGGCGAGAGCAACCTGGCGCTGGAGCGCAGCCGGCTGCTCAAGCTGATTGGAGAGATGCAGCAGGCCACGGAGGGGGTGGCCCGGTGCAAGAAGCCCGTCATCGCCGCGGTGCATGGCTGGTGCATTGGCGGGGGCATGGACCTCATCGCCGCGTGTGACTTCCGGTATTGCTCGCAGGAGGCGAAGTTCTCCCTGCGCGAGGTGAAGGTCGGCATCGTCGCGGACCTGGGCGCGCTCCAGCGGTTGCCGCGCATCATCGGCGAGGGGAACACGCGCGAGCTGGCCTACACCGGCGGCGACGTGGACGCGGCGCGCGCGCTGCGCATGGGCCTGGTCAACGAGGTCTTCCCCTCCCCCGAGGCCCTGCTCACGGAGGCGCGGGCGACGGCGCGGCGCATCGCGGACAACCCGCCGCTCGTCATCCAGGGCGCCAAGCAGGTGATGGAGTACTGCGCGGACAAGTCCATCGCGGACGGGCTGCGCTACGTGGCGGTGTGGAACTCCGCGTTCCTCCAGTCGCTTGACCTGACGGAGGCCTTCTCCGCCTTCGCCGAGCGCCGTCCGCCCCGCTTCCAGGGGCGCTGACGCGCACGCGGTCGCTTCAAACAAGCCAACCCACCTGGAGCCACTCGATGAGCAGGTACGTCGTCAAGCTGAAGGCCCCCAAGGGGCAGACCGTTCCGCCGTTGCTCGCGCGCTTCGCGAAGTGGCTCGCGAAGCAGGAGTACGGCGCGTTCGGCGCCTTCGAGCTCATCTCGCCAAGGGTGCCCGGCGGGCTGCGCGACGCGTGGTGCTTCCTCTCGCTGCCCGAGGGCTCGCTGCTCGCGCTCGTCTCGACGGTGAAGCCGGCGCCCGTGGTGCTGTTCGATTCGGAGTCGGACGCGCTGAAGGTCGTCGCGCCCAGCCTCGAAGCCTTCCTGCTCGCGCTCGGCGCGGGAAGAACGCACCTGGATGATCTCGATGAGGGTGACGAGCGCGAGGCACTGGTCGCGTGGCTTGCCAAGGAGAAGGTCCAGGCGCCGAAGCCCGCGAAGTTCAACGTGAAGACGTACCAGCGCGACGCCACGCCCGCGCCCGTCGCGAGCGAGGGCGTGAAGAAGCTCGCGCCCCTTCCGCGAGGGCTCGTGTCGCTGCTGGGCAGGCATGTGAGCGACGCGAAGCTCGCGGCGGAGTTGAAGAAGCTGAAGCTGCCGGCGAAGCTGCCCAAGGCCCAGGGCAAGCTGAAGGACCCGAAGCGCGGCATCACCGTCAGTGTCGGGCGCGACGGAGTGATCCGCGAAGTGCACCTCGGCAAGAACTACGACGGTCCGCTCGCGTTCAAGCTGCCCTCGGGCGTGAACGACTTCACGGCGACGAAGCTCCTGGGGAAGCCCACGGGCGAGCTCAAGAAGAAGGACGGCGGCAAGATCTGGGAGAAGGCGCTCGATGCCAACCACGGCATCTACTTCTCACGCAGCCGCGGTCACTTCGACTGGTGGTCGGATCACCGGTTCTTCCTCAAGACGAAGTGAGCGGAGGCTCCGTCCCCTACGCCGCCACGGCCTCGGTGATGCTGAGCGCGGACGGCGTGGGGATGACGCGTGAGAGCCGCAAGCCCGCCTGGGCGAAGAGCTTGCGGAAGTCCTCCTCGGTGCGCTCCCGGCCGGGCAGCGAGGCCAGCATCATCACGTCGAGCACCTTGCCCCCGTGCGGCGCGCTGCCGGGCGGAATGACGGTGTCCACCACCAGCACCCGGCCGCCCTCGGCCATCGCGCGGCGGCAGTGGCGCAGGATGTCCACGCATACCTCGTCACTCCAGTCGTGGAGGATGCGCTTGAGGACATACGTGTCCGCGCCCGAAGGCACCGTCTGGAAGAAGTCCCCCTCCACCAGCTCACAGCGGCCGGAGAGGCCCGCCGAGGCGATGCGCGCCTCGTCCAGGACGTGCCGGTGGTCGAAGAGCACGCCCCGGAGCGACGGCGAGGCCCGGAGCGCTTCGATGAGGAAGCCGCCGTGGCCTCCGCCCACGTCCACCACCTGCCGGCAGGCGCTGAAGTCGTAGCTGCGCGCGATGGGGCCGTTCTCCAGGTCCGACAGGCTGGACATGCCCCGGTGGAAGGTGGCCCCCGCCGCCGCGTCGCTCGCGAGGTGGTCGAAGAAGGGCTTGCCGAAGATGCGCTCGAAGGCGTTCGTCCCCGTCCGCACCGTCTGCGTGAGCGCGCCGGCCGGTGCCCAGAAGATGTCCTGCGTGAGCATCAACACCGCGCTGCGCAGGGAGCCGGGGGCCTGGGTGCGCAGCAGGTCGGAGGCGGGGGTGAGCGCGAAGGTGCCGTCGTTGTCCTCCAGGAACACGCCCGCGCTCGCCAGCAACCGCAGCACCCGGTACAGCGCCGCCGCATCCGCGCCCACCTCTTCCGCGAGTCGGGCCGCGCTCTTCGGGCCCTGCTCCAGGCGGTCCGCGACTCCCAGCTCCGCCGCTGCCGCCAGCGCGCCGGAGAGGATGAAACCAAAACCAAGGTCGACGATGAGCTGCGCCGGATGGACGGTCGGTAGGGTCATCTCCGGGTCGTACTCCCGGTCAAATCCAGACGTCAACCCGCCGGAGTCAAGACAGCCCCGGCCCGCGGGGTCCACCGGATGACGCTACAGAACACCGTTGAACGGCATTAGGCTCATGTCATGAAGATCATCCCCGACACGAATCCGTCTCCCACGCAGCAGCTTCATTCGGCAATCACTGGCTTCTTCATCAGCCAGGTCATTGGCACCGTGGCCCGTCTGGGAATCGCGGACCTGCTCGCGGCAGGAGCCCGGGACAGTGATTCGCTGGCGGCCGAGCTCTGCGTCCACCCAGGCGCCTTGTTCCGGCTGATGCGGGGCGGCATCACCGCCGGCATCCTCGAGGCCGTCTCCGAGCGGACCTTCGCCCTGACCCCGATGGGCGAAGGGCTGCGCTCGAACGTCCCTGGCTCGATGAGGGACGTGGCCATCATGCTGAGCGACAAGTCGCACTGGTTGCCGTGGGGGCTGCTTCCCGAAGCGGTCCGCACCGGAAGGTCCCCGGTGCAAGCGGCCCTCGGCTCCGACATCTGGGAGCACCTCGCCCGGCACCCCGATGAGGCGAAGCACTTCGCCCAGGCCATGGGCAATCTGTCCGGCCTGGTGGCCAGCGAGCTGACGCAGCACATCGACTTCGCTCCCTTCGCCCGCGTGGCGGACATTGGAGGAAGCCACGGCGATCTGCTTGCACAGGTGCTGCGCGACCATCCCTCCTGCCGGGGCATCCTCTTCGACCTGCCCCAGGTCGCCGAAGGCGCGAAGCCGGTGCTGGAGTCCCGAGGCCTCGCCAGCCGGGTGGACGTGGTGGCCGGGAGCTTCTTCGAGCCCGGCATTCCCTCCGCCGAAGCCTACCTGCTCAAGCACATCCTCCATGACTGGGATGATGAGTCCTCCACCGCCCTGCTGCGCCAGCTCCACGCCGCGGCCCCCTCCGGCGCCCGGCTCTTCGTGCTGGAGTTGGTGATTCCGGACAACCGGAAGCCAGACTCATCCCACCTGATCGATCTCAACATGCTGGTGATCGCCGACGGGCGCGAGCGCACCGAGGACGAGTTCCGGGCGCTGCTCGCCGCGACGTCCTGGAAGGTGGAGCGCATCATCCCCACCCGGAGCGGGGCCAGCATCATCGAGACGGTGAAGGCCTGAGCGATTGAACCGGGGACGAAGCCGAATTGGCACACGTTGAAGCCGGTACTGATGGCCCAATGACGCGTGGGCAACGAATGCAAGAAGCGAATCCCTCTCATCCGGCGCAACGCACTACACTCCATGGCATTGACAGGCGCGGGCGCCTTTCCGGACCTCGCCCCTCGACAGGAGCGCCGTGCCATGGCCCTCGAGTCCCCTGCCCTCCGTGCAGTCATCCTCGGTTGTGCCCTGCTGTCGTCCTCCTGCTCCGACAAGCCGGGGCCCATGGAGCCCCCGCCTCCCCCCGCGGACCCCTGGGACGGGACGTATACGCCCCTGACCGACCCGACGGACTGGGTCGACCGGGGCGAGTACGCGCCCTGCGCGTTCACACCGCCCCCGGGGACGGCCGTCGACTGCGACGACCCGTCGCTCTTCGACCTGTCGAAGTGTGACACCGCCTCGCTCGCCACCCTGGATTCCCACGGCATCTACCAGGTGGACATGCGTCACGCCTCGGGCTTCGCGGACTTCGCTGGCATCCGGGTCCCCAAGGAGGGCGGCACCGCGACCATGAGCGTCCTCCCGATGCAGAGCACTCCGGTCACGCGGCAGCAGCTCCAGGGAGGCTTCCTCTTCTCCGCGCGGTACACCTTCCGGGACACCGTCCGGAGCCTGGTCTTCGCGGGCTGTGGCGTCACCGGCCCCGGGCTGGTGACGGGATGCTTCGCCCGCTGCGGCAACGGCAAGGTCGGCTCCTCGGGCACCTTTGAAGCCGCCCGGATGACCTGGGGACGGGGCGAGTCTGAATCCTCGGGAGGGCTGCGCCTGCTCTCCGAGACCCATGTCCAGACGGTGCGCCCGGTGGATGTGTATGTCCACCGCGGCCACGCCTATGTCGTCTCCATTGACGACCGGTTCACCCAGGCCCCGGGCGGGCTCGCGGTGGTCGACGTCCGTGACCCGAGCCATCCCGTCATCACGAAGCGGATCTCCCTCCCGGGGGACTCATATTGGAACGCGGCCTGGGCCAAGGACGACGCGCTCTACATCGCCAGCAAGAGCTCGGGCGTCATCGTCTTCGATATCACCCACCCCGGGGACCCTGCCTTCGTGCGCAGTGTGCCCGGCCGCGGCCCCCTGGATGTCCACACCCTGTTCGTGGAGGGCCACCGGCTGTACGCCGTGTCACCGGGCCCCGCGCCCACCGGCGAGACGCTCATCTTCGACATCTCCACGCCGCTCCAGCCCGTCCTGCTCAATCGCTTCGTCGCCGCCGACACGACGTCCGCGTTTCCCTCGGCGCACGACTCCTTCGCCTACCAGGACCGGCTCTACGTCAACCACTACAGCGCGGGCTACGTCGTCTTCGACGTGAAGGACCCGATGAGCCCGCGGGAGCTGGGCCACTACACGTTCGAGTCCGACAACAGCTTCGCGACGAGTCACGCGAGCGCGGTGAGCACCTTCGCGGGGAAGACCGTCGCTTTCGAGGGCGGTGAGTACCAGGGCGCCCACCTGCGCGTGCTGGACGTCACGGACCCCACGAACATCCAGCTCATGGGCCGCTACAAGCTGCGCCCGCAGACCTCCATCCACAACCTGATCCTCAAGGACAAGCGGCTCTACCTCGCCTACTACCAAGAGGGGCTGCGAGTGCTGGACGTCTCCATTCCCACCCAGCCGCGCGAAGTCGCCTACTTCAACACGTTCCGCGAGTCCGACATCAACCGGGGCGATGACCTGCTCGAAGGCGCCATTGGCATCCGCGTCCCCGGAGACGGCTACGTGTACGTCGTGGACACCTCACGGGGACTGCTCATCTTCAATGAGCCCTGACCCAGCACTACACTTTCTAGATTTACATTTTAAACATGATTCTGACAGCATTCTCCCACGGGCCCTCGTGAGCGTCTCGCGAGCCCGCTGGGAGGCACCATGAAGAACGCGTCACGAATGAATGGGATGTGGCGGTGGATGGGAATGCGCGGGACGGCGCTCGCGGCCGTCGTGCTCACGCTCGGCTGTGGAGGCGCCCCCGAGGAGCAGCCGGCGGATGCGCTCCCGGAAACCCAGCAGGCCGCGCTCACCGCCACCGGCGACTTCGACGGTGACGGCACCACCGACCAGCTCACCACCAGCCTGACGGGCATCTCCATCTTCCACCCGTCGAAGGGGACGACGAAGTTCTACGGCTTCACCGGAAGCTTCGCCGTCAACAACACCTCCATGGATCTGGACGGGACGGTGGGACTGGAGGTGGTGGTCGTCACCAGCGGCGGCATCAGCGTCATCACCGACAAGAAGGGGACGTCGCAGTTCTATTCCTTCTCCGGCAACTTCTCGATCGTGAACGTGAGCGACACCGACGGGGTGGCGGGCGCGGAGATCGTCACCGCATCGCTTGGCGGCGTCAGCGTCATCCGGCACCGGAGCGCCAGCAGCTACTTCTATCCGTTCTCCGGCACGTATCAGATCAACACGGTGGTCGACACGAACGGCGTCGCGGGCGCGGACATCGTCGTGGTGGCCAAGAACAGCACCAGCCAGGGCATCTCCATCATCCACGACTCGAACCGCACCTCGCAGTACTACGCCTTCAGCACCAACTTCACCATCACCGCGGCGTGTGACTCGGACGGGGTCGCGGGCGCTGAGCTCTTCATCTCGACGTCCACGAACAAGTACATCCTCAAGGACCGGACCGGTCAGACGACGACCACGACCCAGACGGGCTGCTGAAGCCGGACAGGGCTGCGTCTCCCCTCCCCGGGTAACGCGCCAGGCCTCGTGCGCCCCACGCGGTGGGGCGCGGCGGGTTGCGCGAAGCGGCCCGGCAGGTGTCTGCTGCCGGCCCCATGTCACGCAACACGCAGTGGAAGGTGGCCGGCTTCGGTGTGTCGGCCCTGGTGCTCGTCACCGCGCTGGTCCTCGCCAACGGAACGCACGAGGCTCCTGGAGCGCTGTCTCCAGAGCTGAGCGACCGGGATGACTTCGCCCAACAGGCCCTGGCGGCCCTCCGCGCCGCGGACCCCACGGGCGAGCTGAAGTACGACCCGGAGCGATTCCTCATCCAGCGCTACTCCCCGGACGGCGGCCTGGGGATGTCCCTCTTCCTCACCAACTTCCACCGCGAGTACCAGGCCACCCCGCCCGAACGGCGCGGCGAGGTGCTCGCGCGATTGGGGCGGGCAGGCGTGCTCCCGGAGGCCCCGGCCACCTATGCGCAGGCGCGTCCACAGCTGCGGCTGGTGGTGCGCGCCCGCGACACCTTCGAGCAGTTCTCCCAGCAGGCCGGTGGGTCGGCGCCGGTGTCCTGGCGGCCGGTGGGCGAGGTGCTGGCGGAGGCGCTCGTCCAGGACACCCCGGACGCCATGCGCTACGTGCCCATGGAAGAGCTGGCGCGGTGGGGCATCTCCTACGAGCAGGCCCGCGCGGATGCGATGACCAACCTGCGGCGTATGGACACCGTGCCGCTCAGACACCTGACCCTGGGCGCCTGCGTGCTCGCCACGAATGACAGCTACGGCGCCTCGCGGCTGCTGCTGGAGGACGTGGTGCGAGGCTGCGAGGTCAAGGGCGAGCCCGTGGTGCTGGTGCCCAACCGGGACACGCTGCTCATCACCGGCTCCGAGGACGCCACGGGCCTGCTCTCGGTGGCGGAGGCGGCCGTGGAGGGCATCCGTGCGCCGCGCCCCGTGGACGGGCACGCGCTGCGCCTCACCGCCGACGGATGGAAGCCCTTCCTCCCCGAACCGCGGAGCCCGTCGCGGAGCATCCTGGAGAACCTCGCGTTCGCCAGCCGGGTGCGCGGCTACGAGGAACAGACCGAGCGGCTCCGGCAGCAACAGGAGCAGGAGCACAGCGGCGTCTTCGTCGCCAGCTTCATCCCGGAGAAGGACGCCCGGGGACGCTTCTTCGGTCAGACCCTCTGGTCCAACGACGGCGAGTCACTGCTCCCGCGCGCGGACGTCATCCTCTTCATGGACGCGGCGCTGGGCCCCGACGCGCCGCCGGTGGCCTCCGTCCGCTGGGACCTGGTGGTGCGCGACGCCGGAACGCTGCTGATGCCCGAGCTGGGGGTGTACCCGGAGCGCTACCGCGTGCAGGGCTTTCCCTCGGAGGAACAGCTCCAACGCTGGAAGGCGGATCCGACGGCCATGGACGTGCCCTGACGCCGAGCCGTCCGTGCGCGTGACGGGCGCATGCCGCGGAAGGCGGTATGCTCACGCGAGGCCCCCGACCCGGAGAACGGCCCTTGGCCCTCATCCCCCTCTACAAGCCACAGGACCTGGTGAAGAAGGCCGCGACGCAGGCCGTCTTCCCAGCCCTCATGGTGGCGCCGCCTCCGTCCCAGCAGCGATCGCTCGTCGGGCTGAAGCGCCTGATGCATGACCGCAACCTGGACCCCAAGGGACTGGAGGCCACGGTCTACGACACCCGGGGCTGTGTGCTCAGCGGGGCGCTGCACGAGGCCGCCGACCTTTCGCAGAACACCCACACCATCACCGAGCCGGGCACCGGCGTCATCTTCAACGGGGACCACAACCTGCTGGCCCTGTTGGTGGGCGGACCCGTGGTGGCGCAGTCCTTCAACATCTACTACCTGCACTGGGGCTTCGACAGCACCCACTGCGTGCGGCTGGGCGCGGACGCGAACTACTTCGTCACCGCCGCCCTCCAGGGGTGCTCCATCTTCGTCACCGGCGACCCCACGTCGCCGACGGTGTACCACCTGAACGCGAACGCGGCGGGGGCGAACGCACCCAACGACGCGGCGAGGTACCAGGCGAAGGTCCAGGTGATGGAGGCCCGCTTCAACGCCGCCCGGAAGGTCATGGGCGGCAACCAGCAGTCGTCGGCCTCCGCATCGATGCTGGACTACATGCCCGGCATGCTGAGCGTGGCGGGCACCGCCCAGCTCGAATACGACCACGGCGTGAGCGGCACCTCCTGGCACCACGTGGGCACGCATGCGTTCCGGTCGTTCTGGAAGGTGGATCAGGACGAGCTGATGCAATTCGGTACCGTGTTCGGGGTGCGGAAGGAGGGGCGCTGGTCCTTCTACTTCCAGAAGCGCAGCCGCCATGAGTACCGCTACAAGACGTGGATGTCCGGCAGCGCCCGCCATGCCGAATGGACCGCGGAGTGCCGCCGGTTCTGGCCCGCTTGAGAGGGTTTAGGGCGGAGGCCCTGTGCGCCTTTCTCCGAACACCAACAGCCAGCATGTTCGCTTCGATGATGCCGTAGAGTGGTCACATGAGCTGGAAGGCCTCGTGGCTGCCCTGTCCGGCCGTGTCCCCGGGCTGGACATTCCTTCCCTGGGAAACAACCCGGCCGCGGTCCTGGGTGCGTATCCGATGGGATGTGTCCCCGAAGGACACGGGACAAGGGCTCCCGGAGGCCACGGCATGGCGGATGGAACTGTCATTCAAGGGAGGGCGGTTCGCCGCGCGTTGATGCGGGTGGCCCTGGCGCTGGCGCTCACCCTGGCAGCAGCCTGCCCACCTACCGATCCTCCTCCCACGGACGGCACCGCTGACGCAGGGGACGTGACGGACGCGGGCCCCGAGGACGCCGGAGTGCCGGACGCGAGCGTCGGCTGCGCGCTGCCCGCGCCCCAGGCCCCGGAGGCACCGTGGGCCAGCCGCTGTGATGCCACGGTGCCTGCGGACACGTGTGCTTCGTTGGTGCTGCCGGCGGCCGGCCCGGTGCCTCCCGCAGAGCGGTGGTGCGAGGACTCGGCCCGCCTGCTGTGCGCGGCCGGAGTGGACGCCGGCACGGTGGAGCCCACGGCCGAGTCCGGCTGCGTCGAGCGTGAGCAAATGAATTGCGCGTCCCGCTTCCCGCTCGTGAGCCGGGAGGCGGGCTATCTCACGTACTGGCCCGAAGCCGCGTCCGCGTGCCTTTCGGGAGATGTGAACCCGTCCTCCACGGTGTGCGGCTGTGCCTTCGTGCGCGCTTCGGTGGGAGGGGCCTGCGGCATGGATGCCCACTGCCGCACGGGCTACTGCCTCAAGGATGCAAGCGATGCGGGCGTCTGCGTCGCCTGTCCGGAACGGCGTCCCGTGGGCAGTCCCTGCGGCCAGGTGGGGGACGCACCGTGTGACGAACACGGCTCCTGCGCGCAGGGGTGCTGCGTGCCGCGGCCCGACGTGGGAGAGGCTTGCAGCTTCGCGAAGCCCTGCGACCCGGACACGTCGTCCGGCTGCCGTCCCCTGTCCCATGAGGACACGGCGGGCGTCGGCACCTGCCGTGCGTACAGGCAGGACGGCGAGACGTGCGGACAGGACACCCGGTACGAATGCGGGTTCCTGCCGGCCCCACTCTGCGACCTGGGGACGTGCGTGCCGGGCCGGGTCTGCACCTTCGTGAGCCCGGATGCCTCGGTTCCCAGACAGTGCCAGCCGGAAGGCGTGCGGTGCGATGCACGGGGCATTGGCTGCGGCCCCGGCCAGCTCTGCCCCGGCCCCAACGGCCTCTGCATCGCGCCCGATTCGCTCAGCGAAGGGGAGGCCTGCACGGGCCCCGGCCAATGCGCGGAAGGCCTGCTGTGCGACAAGGGGGTGGCGGGCACCGGCGTGTGCATCACGGCGGGCCCGGGCGAGTGCCGCTACGACGTGGAATGTCCCTGGGCCGAGCGGTGCCTCGACGGGCACTGCACGGAGGGCAAGGCCCTGGGGGCGGCCTGTGACAAGCCCCAGGACTGCGCGAAGTACCTCATCTGCGCGCGCGGGGAGGATGGAGGCGCGACCTGCGCCCCGCAGCCGCGCCTGGGCGAGCGCTGCCGCTTCACCGGGCCGGACGGAGGCGCCCCCTCGTGGCAGTACCTCTGCCTCACGGGCAGTTGCAGCAGCAAGACGGGCCTCTGCGAGTAGCCCGCGCGTGCGATGGCCCGCTTCGCCGTGCTCCCCGGGAGAGACCGGGGAGTGGCGCGATATCAGGCGCGCCGCCTAGCGTGGCCCGCACGATGCTCACCACCACGCTGCTGCTGCTCGCACTCTCCGCCACTCCTGCCGTGCCGAGCGCGCCGGCCACGAAGCCCGCGGCCCCGGCCGAGAAGAAGATCGAGTTCGACAAGCACTACCTCGTCCTGCTCAAGCGCGCGCCCAACGCGGCCAAGATGGAGCCCGAGGCCCTCCAGAAGCTGCAGGGCGAGCACCTCGCGCACCTCACTCGCATGGGGGAGAGCGGAAAGATGGTGCTCGCGGGCCCCTTCGACGAACAGGACGACGTGGCCATGCGCGGCGCGTGCATCTACCGCACGGCCACGAAGCAGGAGGCGCGGCAGCTCGCCGAGCAGGACCCGATGGTCAAGGCGGGCCGGCTGCAGGTGGAGGTGCTCGCCTGGTACACCGAGAAGGGCTACCTCGCCTTCCCCAAGGCGCCGCCCGCGGAGGCGCCGAAGCCCACGCAGAAGTAGCCCCAACGGCGGGCCGTCCAGGCGCCGGTCCCGTGGGTGCCGGTTTTTCGTCCGGCGCGTCCTGGGTGAGACTGCTGGTGACCGGCACGGTGCGTGGACGCGAGGGGGATCCAGATGGACCGCAAGGACGATGGCAGCGGCAAGGTGGAGATCGGAACGCAGTATCCCCTCGGGCAGCTCGCCCGGGCGCTCCAGACGAGCCAGGAGCACCCGGACGCGGGAGCGCGGGCCCGCGCGCAAGACAAGGTGCGCGCCTGGACGGAGGTCTTCTCCGGCATGCTCCAGGGCACGCTGACCGTCGGCTCGCGCGTGCCCGTGGCGGAAGTCCCCGCCTGGGCGACGCTGGAGGTCGCCAAGGGCGGCTTCGCCACAGGGCGCCTGCTGGCGGAAGGGGCGCTGCAACCGCATGAGCAGGCCCTGCTGTCCCGGCTCCAACGGGAGGACACGGTCAGCGCGCGGGCGGTGCTGAACGCGTGGTACCTGGGCGAGGAGGGGCTCGCGGAGCTGCGGCGGATGCTTCAGACGGGCGGCTATCGCATCCAGGTCCCCGAGGAGGGCGCGCTGCTCGTGGTGGCGTGGCTGCTCGAACATGACCAGGCGGAGCGCGCGCGAAACCTGCTCGACCAGCTGGCACCGCTCTTCCCGCGCCTGCGCTTCTACCCGGTGCCGGCCGCGACGCCCCAGGCGGACACCGCGTTCGTCCACGTGCGGGACGTGGAGAAGACGCGAGGGGCGCTCGCACAGGTCCGTCCGCGTCCGGGGCTCCAGCGAGAATGGGAGTCCGCGCGGGTGTGGACGCCCCTGTATGACCGCCTCGTGGCGCTCTGGGCGGGGGCCTTTCGCGAAGCCCCTTTGGACTTCCACTTCGACGCGGACTTCGAGCCGCGTGCACGCACCCTGCTCTCCGACATCGACGGCGCGCTCGCGGCACACACCCGCTGCGCCTGGCCCCGCAAACCCCAGCTCAACTTCGGCCGGCTCCACACCGTGCTCAAGGAGGTACTCCAGGCGCGCATGGCCCTCCTCCCAGGGCAGGCGCGGCGCGTGCGCGGCATCCTCGAAGCCATCTCCCAGGCGCGCGGCCTTCCGGGCTCCGAGCGCCTGGACGCCCTTCGCACGAGGCAGCGGGAGCTGCTCGAACGCCCGGGCATCGTGGACTTCGCCCGGGAGGCCCGGCGCCGGATGGACGGCCTGCCCGGGGACGCAGGGCTCGACTCGCTCGAGGCGCTGACCGCGCCCTTGAAGGGCTTCGCCTTCCCCGCGAGCATCGAGCGAAAGCTGCGGCTCTCCCTGAACGCCCCCGTGGAGACGCTGGTCGAGCAGCGCCTCATCCGCTCCAGCGAGACGCTCGCCCGCGTCGTTCCGCAGCTGTCCGCGCAGGTCCGGGCGCTCGGCATCTCCCAGCCGTCCCTGCGCGCGCTCTACGCGGCCCTGTACACGGCGTTCCGCCGGCGGCGCTCGCTGCTGCTCCTGAACCTGGAGTCCCAGGTGAAGTTGGAGGAGCTGCCCTGGGTGGGCGCCATCGACACGTACCGGAAGCAGGGGCTCGCGGCGGAGACAGCGTCCAGGCAGACCCTGGAGCAGTTGATGCGGCTCACGCTGAGTTCGTTCCCGGCAGTGCTGCTGCCCAACAAGCTGCTCCAGGAGGTCAGGGCCCTGCTCAAGAGCGCGGACCTCCAGGTGCCGGTGCTGGACGAGCTGGCCGCGGACATCTTCATGGGCACCTTCACGGAGAAGTATCTGGAGGCCGCGCGTCAGGCGGAGGAGCAGCTCGCGGGGACGCTGTACGCGCGCTACTACGACCTGCCCTCCGCGCTCCAGGTGATGAACGACGCGAAGCGCTCCAGGCATGGACCCAGGACCTCGGAAGCCTTCGCGGCCCTGTGCACGGCCCGCGCGAAGGATGGCGAAGGCAGCGCGCAGGGGAGTGTCGCGGCGAACGGCCGGATCATCGAGCAGGCTCAGATCCTCACCACCCACAACCTGGCGACCCTGGTGGAGACCTTGGACCTGCGGCCCGTGCTCGAACCCCAACTGGAAGCGCTGGCGCTCCGCTGTTTCACGCGCGTGTGCGAGCTGCTGGAGGCGCGGCCGCCCGCGTATCGCTCCAGGCTCCGGAACGTAAAGAACGCCGCCTACGCCTGGCGGCACATGCTGTTCTTCCTCTCACTCCGGCCCGAAGCGACCCATCCGGCCTTCCTCCAGGAAGTGGAGACGCGGCTCTCGCAGCGGCGCGGTGACCTGGCCCAGCGGCTCGCTCCCGCCATGCGCGGACTGCGCCACGGGGTGAGCGGAGGACAGATGAAGGACGCAGCCCCGGGAGCCCTGTGCTTCCTGGGGTGGACCGTGAAGCGCCACTGGCTCCTGGGCGCGGCCCCCGGATGAACACCTCTGCCCCTGCCACGCTCCCGCAGGTGCGTGGCAGGGGCTGGAGCCCTGGCTGTCTGGGTCAAGGCGAACCGCCCCCCTGTAAATGACAGACATGGGCCTGGCGCTTGTCAAAGCCAAGCACCGGGCACCAGGATGCGCGCGCCCGTCCGGCTGGCCAACCTGGCCACGACGCGGCCTCCTCAAAGGCTCCCATCCATGAAAAGACTCGCAATCCTTCCTTCCCTCCTCCTGGCCGTGGCGTGCGTGGCCTGTGGCACGGAGGCGCCAGACGCGGCAGCTGGCGAGACGGGCACGAGGCGCTCGGCGCTGGGGACGCCCCAGTGGCACACCACCGGCAGCCTGTTGACGGCCCGGTACAACACGCGGGCCACCCGGCTGGCCTCGGGACAGGTCCTGGTCACGGGCGGCACCGGCGCGAGCGCGCCCCTCAGCAGCGCGGAGCTGTACACGCCCGCCACCGGCACCTGGGCCGCCACCGGGACGATGACGTCCCTGCGCGCGGGCCACACCGCCACCCTGCTCTCCAACGGCAAGGTCCTGGTGGCCAACGGGTACGCGGGCGGCGGCGCGGGCGTGTACCTGGCCAGCGCGGAGCTGTACACGCCCACCACCGGCACCTGGACCGCCACCCCCACCAACCCCCGCGCACGCAGCGAGGGACGGGACGTGGTGCTTGCCTCGGGCAAGGTGATGATCGCCGGTGGCGCTGGCGCCTCCGGGCCCATTGGACTGGTGGACCTGTACGATCCCGCCACCAATACGTGGACCGCGGGCCCCGGCATGGGCACCAACCGCAACCGGCACTCGGTGACGCTGCTGCCTTCCGGCAAGGTCCTGGTGGCGGGAGGCACCGGGCGGCTGGGCTCGCTGGCGACCACGGAGCTCTACGACCCGGCCACCAACTCCTGGAACATCGCCGCGTCCATGGGCCAGACGCGGAGCAGCCACACGGCGACGCTGCTGCCTTCCGGCAAGGTCCTGGTGGCGGGCGGCAACGGAAACCTCACCGCGCAGCTGTACGACCCTGCCACGAACACCTGGGCCTCCACCGGCGCCATGGCGCAGGCGCACTGGAGCCCCAGCGCCGTCCTGCTGCGTTCGGGCAAGGTGCTCCTGTTCGACAGCGACGGCACGGCGGAGCTGTATGACCCCGCCATGAACAGCTGGAGCGCCACGGCCAGCATGATCACCGCCCGGAGCCCGGCCGCCGTCGCGCTGCTCGCGTCCGGGCAGGTGCTGGTCGCGGGCGGCTACGCAGGCACGGCCCCCACGGCGGACGCGGAGCTGTTCGACGCGGCCCACCTCACCTGGAGCGCCACCGCGCCGCTGGCCACGAACCGCTGCGGCCACACCGCCACCGAGCTGGGCTCTGGCGAGGTGCTGGTCGCGGGCGGCACCGACACCGTGGCCTACAACACCCTGTCCAGCGTGGAGCGGTACGACCCCGTCGCGCGGACCTGGACGCCGGGCGGCAACATGACGGAGCCCCGCTCGGGCCATGTCGCGGTGCGCCTGGCTTCCGGCCAGGTGCTGGTCGTGGGCGGCAATGACGACAGCACCGTCACCACCGCGGAGCTCTACGACCCCGCCACCGGCACCTGGACCGCCACCGGGAGCCTGCTCACCGCGCGGACGTACTTCACGCTGACCCTCCTCGCCACGGGCCAGGTGCTCGCCGCCGGAGGCCGGGGCAATGGCGGCATCTATCCGACCAGCACCGAGCTGTACGATCCCGCCACCGGGACGTGGTCCGCCACGGGGAACCTCGCCACGGGCCGCATCAACCACTCCGCCGTCCTGTTGAGCGACGGGCGGGTGCACATCGCGGGCGGCTACTACACGGTCAACCTGTCGCTCTACCGGCTCGCGAGCACGGAGGCCTACTCGCCCTTCTCCGGCACCTGGTCGCCGAACGGAAACCTCGCCACGGCCCGCAGCAGCTTCACGATGCACCTGCTGGGGACGGGCGTACCGCTGGTCGTGGGTGGGCTGGCCGGCGCCAACTCGCTTCCTGGCCAGTATTCGCTGGCGACGGCGGAGAAGTTCAACCCGGTAGGCGGATGGATCTCCGCGGGAACGATGACGGCGCCCCGGTACAACCATGCGAGCGCGGTGTTGCCGTCCGGCGCGGTGCTGGCCGCGGGGGGAACGAACAAGATTGGCGGATCCACCACGTCCCTCTTCCACTCCAGCGCGGAGCTCTACGAGCCGGCCACCAACACCTGGACGGCCACCGCGAGCATGCTCGCCACGCGCGTGGGCTTCACGCTGACCCCGCTGTCCACCGGCGAGGTGCTGGCCGTGGGCTGCACGAACTCGGTCAGCCCCGAGGGACCGTCCGCGGAGCTGTACTCGCCGTGAGCTGAACCGAAGTGACGCGGGTCCGGCTGCGAGGCCGGGCCCGCGGCGCGGCGACATCACCGCGCTGGGGCGTCATCCGTCCTCGGGCAGGTACAGGGTGACGCCCACTTCCGGGTCGAAGAGGGTGCGCTTCCTCACCATCTTCCCGACCAGCTCCAGCAGCACGTTGCTGAACGTGAACCGCTGCACGAAGGCATTCCTCCGGTCCTTCCAACCATGGGAGTCGAACAGACAGAAGGCATCGTCGTTCCGGGTGAGGGCCACGGTGTAGCCGCCCATCACCAGGGCCACCCCCACCCGGGGGTGCTGCTTCAGGATGGAGGCCAGCTCCTCGCCCAGGCGCTCCACGTGGACCGTTCCCGCGCCCGCCAGCCGGAGGCCGCGCCGGGTGATCTCCTCTTCGGGAATCTCCAGCGGGTTGTAGTAGGGCGCCTGGGGTTGCAGGACCCGGGGATCCACGACGCCGTTGCAGGACAGGGCAAGCGCTTCCATCAGCAGGGCCTCGTCCTCTGTGTCCGTGAGCATCCGTTGGTAGAGCGCCGTGCCTTCCAGCAGGACGTGGTCGATGCCGTCGGAGTCGAGCCCCTTGGACAGCATCGCCGCGATCGCCAGCACCGCCATCGCCGAGCACGCGGTCCGACCACCCGGGACCTGGAACTGGTTGAGGCTGCCCTGGATGCAATGGGTGTCGAATGACAGGGAGGTCGGCGTGCCCCCCTGCTTCTGCTGCTGCAGGTAGTCCCGCAGCAACTTGAGGATTCCTTCCTCCAGGTCCCGCGTCCGCGGCGAGCCCCCGCGGAGGGAGAAGTCCTGCGGCAGGTTCCGGGCGCCGGGCTTGAGCGTGTCGTACCGCTGCGCTTCGGGGGTGAGGTCGAAGCCCCGGGGACGGATGCCGACCTGCTGGATGGCGCGGTAGGCATTGCGGAAGGCGCGCGCGAACTCGTCCAGCGGGGTGCCGTGGGTCAACAGCAAGGACGTGCCCGCCTGGGAGCAGAGGCCGAAGAACTCGCTCAGGTGCTGGTCCGTCACGCCCTTGGCGCCCGCCTTCCAGTCGCTGTAGTCCTGGGCCTCGGGTTCAAAGGGCGCGCCCCGGATGGCGACCGCGGCCGGTGTATTCAACGCCTTGATGATCAACACACACGTCTGGCAGGCCAGCTTCCGCGGCTCCTGTGGCAGCCCGTCCACCATCAAGGACACCTGGCGGAGTGAGAACAGCAGCGCATCCACCGCCTGCTTCTGGAGCTCCCAGGTCTCGAACTCGGCCCGGGACTGACGCTCGCGCAGGGAGTCCGTGAGCAACTGCCGGTTCTCCGCCCACTTTCGTGAGAACGGCGTGGTGCAGAAGATGCCGCCCGTGGGGGCGTGGTCGCTCGTCTTCGCCCACCAGTTCAGCGCGTGGTGGTTCGGATCCACCGGGAGCAGGCCCCGGACAGGAGAGAAGATGCCCGTGTGGTGGAGGGCGAAGGTCCGGCTGATGACGAAGAAGTCGGCGCGCTTGTTGAGCATGAAGCGGCCCTCCACCTGGGCCCAGTCCTTCACGTAGCCCTTCTCCTCGTAGCTCTCCTTGTTCTTCTTCGAGCTCACGCTGCGGTGGTGCAGCGGGGTCTGGTTCGTCGCGGAGATGGTCACCGCGAGCTCCAGCCCCAGTTCGTCCGCCTTCACGTGGAAGAGGTCGCTCCACTGCCGCTTCTTGCTGTCGCTGTCCATCTTCAGCGTGGCTTCGGGATCGACGTAGTAGTCGCCCGCGATGATCCAATGCGTGTCGAGCTCTTGCGCGATGTGCTCGAAGAACCCAGACACCTGCTCGTACTCACCCTTGCGGCCCAGGCCCTTCCCCGCCGGAGAGGTGTGGACCACGCCGATGTGGACCGCGTTCCGCGTGTCGCCGTTGACGACGAGGTCGTAGACCACGACCGGGCGCCAGTGCATGAAGTGGGTGTTGAGCTGCTGGTACTGCAGCTTCCGGGTCGCGACGAGCTCCTTCACGGTGAGCGGGTACTTGGTCTTCCATCCCGAAGGCTCATGGGTGCGTTTGACGGGCTTCGCCCACTGGATGGGGTCATCCGTGTCGCTGTCGTCTTCCCGGGTGACCTTCGCGCCATTGAAGGCCCGCCAGCGGAGCTGGATGCGGGAGCTGTTCCTGCAGATGATGGGATACCACTCGTTCTGGCTCTTCCCGAGGGTCCAATCCCCGTCGCCGGCCTTGAAGCGATAGCCCTCGACGTCCCCATCGTCCTCGAGCCCGTCGTCGTCTTCTTCACCCTCTCCGGAGGCCCGCTCGCCCTTGTACTTCGGGTAGACCGCCTGCATCTGGGGCCCCATCACCAGTGTGAGCCCGTGGCTGGCGAAGTCGATGGCCTTCAGCAGCGGAAGCCCCTTCTTGTTGACCTCCTGAAGCACCAGGACGTCCAGCCAGGGGTTGCGCTCGAAGAGTTGCACGAGGATGGCCTGCTTGGCCTCGGCGGTCTTCTCCCCGAAGTGGTTCAGGTTGAAGGTGCCGACGCCCAGATCCAGCCCTGGCTCCAGGTGCAGCTCTTCCTCCTCCTCCAGGGGGACCGGCCCCTTGGGCTCCAGGTGGCGCCGCTTCGCTGGCGGCTGATAGGGAGGGATGACCTGTTGGAGGGTGTCCTTCTGGGGGCGCTTCCGCTTGAGGTCCTTGAGGTCCGGTTGCGTGCTGAAGGATTGAAGCTGCTTTCGTGCACTCTGGGCCCGCGCGGTGAAATCCCGGTCCTGGTGGTGGAACAGGACCTGACCGGATCGAAGGGTGAAGGTCTCCCGCCCGGCGAAGGCCTGCTTCTCCTGGGTGCCAGCGCGGCCCTCCTTCATTGAGTGCGAGGCGCCACAAGCCCGGCACCGCAGCGGCCTGATCAGGAAGTAAGCCTGGAAGCCGCAGATGGTGCAGTGGAAACGCATGCCTGCCCCTTGGGGGCTCATGCGTGGCCCCCGCGAACGGCCCCACCATACCGCGCACCCGCGGGCCCGACGTGTGAGGAGTTCCGCTGACCGGGCCGCCCGAGTGATGCTCCCGTCCGAGGACGCCCCCCATCTTCAACCCGCGCTTAACAGCCCATTAAACCCATGGGTCACTAGTGCCCTGCGGGCTTTGGGGGTATTGCTGCTCTATCCATGCTTCCGTTCTCCCGGCCGGAAGCACTGGAGCGCGCGACAAGGAACACGGGTCGCCGCAAATCCCACTTTCTTCGAGGCAATCACACCATGAAACGACTTGGGCTCGTCGCAGCACTCGGTGCCTCTGCCCTCCTGGCTTGTTCAGACTCGCCCTCCGCCACGAGCGATGCCGGCGCCGAACTGGATGCCGGCAGCCTCACCGATGCCGGAGATCAGAACCCAACGAGTGACGCCGGTGTGGCCGACGGTGGCGGGAACTCCGATGCCGGCGCTTCCGATGCCGGGACTGCGCTCAAGAACAGCTGCCTGGGGCCTTCGAGCGCCACCGTGGCCCATGCGCGGTTGCCAGCGGGGTACTGCGCATGGACCTGGGCGACCGTTACGGACCCGCGAGGGTTGATCGTCGCTCCGAACGGCGACGTTCTGGTGGTCGAGCGCAGCGCGGGTCGAATCACGGCGCTCTATGATTCGAACGGTGACGGCGTTTCGGACTCGTCCGAACGGGCGACGCTGGTCGAGTCCAGCGGGCTCAACCATGGCATCACCCTGCACGGCGGATATCTCTATGCCTCTTCCGCGACGCGCGTCCTGCGTTGGCCGTTCGCGACCGGAACGCGAGCGGCGCTGAGCGGCCAGCAGGAGGTGGTGACCGGCATCCCCGCGGGCGGCCATGTCACCCGGACGGTCATCTTCGACGCCGAAGGCCGCCTCTACGTGAGCGTCGGTTCAGCTTCGAACGTGGACAGCAATTCGACGCGCGCCCGCATTCGCCGCTTCACCGCGGCCCAGGTCCAGGCGGGCAACGTGGCTTTCACGGACGGCGAGGTGTTCGCCGATGGCCTCCGGAACGAAGCGGGCCTGCGCTTCGACAGTCAGGGCCGGCTGTGGGGTGTGGAGAACGGGCGAGACAATCTCAACCGCGCCGACCTCGGGGGCGACATCCACACCGACAATCCCGCTGAGGAGCTGAACCTCTTCGCCGAAGCCGGGAAGTTCTACGGCTACCCCTATTGCTTCAGTGAGTTCAAGCTTCCGGCGGGAGTGGGAATGGGCCCGGGGACCCAGTGGGCGGATCCGGGCTTCATGAATGATGGCACCCACTCCGATGCGTGGTGCCGCGACGTCAACAACGTGGTGCCTCCGAAGTTGTCGATGCCCGCGCACGTCGCGCCGCTCGACATCCTCTTCTACGACGGCGCGTCCTTCCCGCCCGAGGTGGTCGGCGACGCCTTCGTCAGCTTCCACGGTTCCTGGAATCGACAGCCCGCCCAGGGCTACGAGGTGGCGCGGGTGGTGTTCGAGAACGGGTTGCCGGTCCGCTACGAGCCGTTCTTCGAGTTCAACGGCACCGGCGACACCTCCACCGACTGGCCGCACCGGCCGGTGGGGTTGGGCGTGGGCCCCAATGGCGAGCTCTTCGTGAGCAGCGACGCGTCAGGCCGGATCATCTCCATCGGCTACCAGCGATAACCCGGCGCGCGTCACCGCGAGGGGTAGCTGTCCTGGTTCTGCCGCCGCTGCTCCTCCTGCTGGCGCTGGCTTTCTTCATACTTCGCTTTGCCCTCCGCCTCGTCGGCCAGGCTCTTCGCCAGGGCCGCCGGGGCGTCGCGCGCGACGATGGGCGCGAGTTCCTCCAGCCCCGCGACCAGGACCGGGAAGGGCACCGCCTCCGAATCCACCAGGATGGACCAGTCGTCCTTCACCGACGAGCGCTCCGCCTTGAACGCGAGCGCGTCATGCGACCACTGCTCGGGGAGCACCACCTTCGCGTTCCGGGGAAAGAGGCCCGGCGCATCGCAGGGCGTGATGAAGACATTTCGCCGGTGCATCTGCCGGTGATACGACCGGGCCCACTGGTTGTATTCGATGACACACGCATCGACCGTGCGCAGTTGTGCCTGCACCGAAGCGAGCGCCTTCAGGTCTCCGACGTCGGTCTTGCCCGCGCCGCTGCCGAACAGCTTCGACGCCGCGAAGATGCCGCCCCCCACCGCCAGCACCGTGATGCCGAGCATGAGGAGGACCCTGGCTCCACCCGACTTCGAAGCAGCTTTCGCATTCATGCGCGGCATCCTACGTCACGGCTCAGGCGTTGGCCCTCGTCTCCGCGATCAGCCCCTGGTTCGCCTGGCTTCACTCGCTCGTCGTCGAGGAGTGAAGAGCCAGGCGGCCGACCGCGGGAACGAGGACTTCATGCCCGTCCTACGCTCGCGCCCAGGGTGACGAGAAGCTCGTCCAGTTGCTGGAACGTCTCGACCAGCGCATCCGCCGCCCCGGTGCCGGCAGCGTCGAGAGCTTCCTTCGAGGGGTAGAGCTCGCTCAAGACCAGCAGCGTCTTGCCCTCTTTTTCCTCGAAGGTCACCGTGGTGACGGACCCATCGTCACCCCCTTCCTCATTGGTCCAGACAAGGCGCGAGTGCGGTGTCACTTCGGTGTACGTACCGAAGAACGCCATCCCTTGGCCGAACACCAGACGGTACGTGCCCCCGGTACGAACATCCATCTCGCAGGAAACCAGGGGCACTCCCATCGACTTCGGCACCCACCACTTCTTGAACAGCTCGGGCTTTGTCCACGCCTCGAACACGATGCGTGCCGGACCATTGAAAGTTCGCGTGACGACGATCTCACGCTCGGACTTCCGTTCCACAGTCGTGCGGTTCTTCATGGGTGTGGGCTCACTCTCTCTGCTTGCGTCCATCGACCAGCTCCTTCCGTTTCAATTCCTCGACAACCTTGTCCAACTCGTCGAAGCGTGCGTCCCAGAGCTGGCGGTACCTCTCGAGCCATGCCATCTCTTCCTCCAGTTGGCGCGGGCCGATCTTGCAGGTCCGCACGCGCCCGACCTTCTCCGTGATCACGAGCCCGGCCCGCTCCAGGACACCGACGTGCTTCTTCATGCCCGTGAGGGTCATGTTGAACTTCTCGGCGAGGTCCGTGATCGAGGCCTCCGCACGCCCGAGCTGCTCCAGAACACCGCGTCGGGTGGCGTCGGAGAGCGCGGCGAACGAAGCATCGAGGCCGGCATTCGCATACTGAACCATATGGTTCAGTGTCTAGCACGCGGATAGATGGCACGCAAGGGCAGGTCAAGCGCGCGCTGCTTGAACAGCTCGCGGTGGTGAGCATTCAGAAAAATGGGATTCCGTAGACAGGTTGGTTACGCTGCCAGCCTACTCGTTGTGGCCACTCGCTCGAACTCGCCGGGGCTGAGGTAGCCCAGGGCGGAGTGGCGCCGCTTCCGGTTGTAGAATACCTCGATGTACTCGAACAGTGCGCACCGGGCCTGCTCGCGCGTCTTGAAGCGGGTGACGTAGGCGAGTTCCAGCTTCAGCGTGGAGAAGAAGCTCTCCGCCACCGCGTTGGCCCAGCAGTTGCCTTTGCGCGACATGCTGCACTCGATGCCTCGGTCCTCAAACAGCAGGCGGTAGTCCTCGCTCGCGTACTGACTGCCGCGGTCGGAGTGGTGCAGCGCCGGCGCAGGCCGCCCCAGGAGTGCCATGTCGAGCGCGGACAGCACCAGCTCGCGGTCGATCACATCTCGGGTGTCCACGGAACTGGGCTACTCCCAGCGCTCGGGGAGGCCCGATCCGCTGGGTTCTGGCCGTGGCCCTGCCTCGCCCTGGACGATGAAGCTCTTTCCCGCCGGGGGACTTGATGAGGGTACATCGCGCTGTCGCGCTACTCCTGCTGGTTTGGTTGACAGGCTGTGCCTCAGGGCGCGTGGTGCGCTTGGAAACGGGCCAGGGGCCGCCAGTCGTCTTCACGCCTCACAACGACGAAGCCGGGCGGGTGGAGGTGGAGCGGCGCGAGTTCAAAGCGGCCGTGGCGAGGCTGGCGCGGGGCGTGAGGCTCCCGGCCAATCCCGAGCAGGCCGCGCGGCTCCTGATGGGAGTGGACGCCCGAGGCGGCACGTACCTCTTCGATCCGCGCACCCGGCGGATGACGCCACTGGAGGGGGCTTCGCTGGCCTCCGACATGCCGCCAGCGGAGGTGGAGCTGACACGGGCATATCTGCGTTGGTGTGAGCACACCGGGCGCAAGGGCGACTGTCTGCGCTTGCTGGCGGAGAGCCCCACCGTCACCGGAGACGGGCGCTATGCGCTGGCCATGGCCATGGCTCAAGGTGTTGTCTTAGAAGAGATGCTTGATGCCTTCAAAGGCATGGCCGACCCGCACGCGGCGCTCTCGGCGGCGCTGTGGACCATGACCCTCTATCTGGTCCTCTGGTCGGTGCCCGAGCCAGTGAGCAAGGGCCTGGCTGCCGTGATGACGGCGACAGCCATTGTCTACCTCGGGGTGGACACCTTCTGGACGCTGATCGCGGGCTTCAAACTGCTGGTGGAGGAAGCGGACCGGGCCACCACGTTCGACGAACTACGCGATGCGGGTGAACGCTACGGCAAGGTAATGGGCCGGAACGCGGCGCGAGCCTTCGCGCTGCTGGCGACGGTGGCCGTCGGTAACACGGCCGCGGGCTTCGCCTCGAAGGTGCCGACGCTGCCCGGTTCCGCCCAGGCGGCGGCGCTGTCCGGGGGCCGCGCGGGTATCCGCCTTGCCGCCGTGGGCGAAGTAGGAGCGGTGGCTGTGTCGGGCGAGGCTATCACCGTGGCGCTGGCCCCCAACGCGGTGGCCATGACGGCACAGGCCATGGGGGGCGCGGCTGCCGCACCGGTAGACGCGAAAGGCCATGACCACCACATCGCTACGAACAAGTGGTGGAAATCCACGAACAATGACGGACCGTGGTCGCCTGAGTTTCAGAAGATTTTCGACAAGGCGGGCATGTCGCTGGACGACCCGGCCAACATCGTCCACGTCAAGGGCCACAAGGGGCCGCACCCGCTGGCGTACCACGAGCGAATTTTTGAGCGTCTGACTGATGCAACCAGGGGATGCCGCACCATGCAGCAATGCCGCGAGGCGCTGACAGCGGAACTCCTCAAGTTGGGGCAGGAAATCGCCACTCCAGGCACCAAGCTCAACAGGCTGGTGACGGGCAACTAGTAGGGCCACAATGGTCAACATGCCGAAGCGGTACTTCAAGCTTGCTGTCGATATGTCCGTCAAGGGCCGTTGGTCGCTCGGAATGCTCGCTGATCTCCAAGGCCGGGAGGTGGACGACCCGTGGGCGTTCATGGATGGAAGACCCCTTCCCGACCCGGGCCGCTTGACGCTTCCCGTTACCAACCCGGGAAGGGCGGTGGACTTCAGTTATGGGGGCATCGCTACCCCGGTGGTACATCCCAAGGTCGCGTCCATCTTCGCGCAGCTCGCTCCCGAGGACGTCCAGCTCTTCCCCGTGGGGATTGAGGGTCAGCCTGAGCCGTTCTGCGTCCTCGTAGCCAACAAGTTGATCCGCTGCATTGACGACGAGGCTTGCGAAGAGGTCCAGATATGGACGCCAGAGGATGGGCGACCTGAGAAGGTCGGACAGTACCGGGATATATGGGGCTTGCGCATTGACCCCTCGAAGGTGGCCGACTCCAAGGTGTTCCGTACCTGGGGATGGCACATCGCATTGATCGTCCGTGAAGAAATCCGCGATGCGCTAGAGCGCATGGGCGCCTCCGGGACGAAGTTCACCGAAGTCTAGTACCACTTAGTCGGTTGTTGAAGCCGCCGGTCGATCATGATCTACGGTCGCGATGGACCGGCGGACGCTGAAGCGACTCGATGAGGAGTTGCGCGAGTACCTCGACTCGATGGTGGAAGGCAT